>NZ_BPQL01000031.1 GCF_022179225.1 Methylobacterium goesingense | reverse complement strand
GGCGGCCCGCGGAGGCCCGGCACGGCGGCGACGCGAAAGAGGGAAGGGCCCATGCGCACGTTCGACGTCGCCGTCATCGGCGGGGGAATCAACGGCTGCGGCATCGCGCGGGACGCGGCCGGACGAGGCTACGCGGTGATCCTCGCCGAACAGAACGACCTCGGCAGCGGCACCTCGGCCTGGTCGACGAAGCTCATCCACGGCGGCCTGCGCTACCTCGAGCACTACGAGTTCCGTCTGGTGCGCGAGGCCTTGGCCGAGCGCGAGGTGCTCTGGCGCATCGCGCCCCACATCGTGCGCCCGCTTCGCTTCATCCTGCCCCTGCATGCGGGCCTGCGGCCGGCTCTGCGTGCGGGCCTGCGGCCAGCCTGGCTGCTGCGCCTCGGGCTCTTCCTGTACGACCATCTCGGCGGTCGAAAGCGCTTGGCCGCCACCCGCCGGGTCGACCTGACGGGGCCGCTCGGCGCGTCCCTCAAGCCCGAGTTCCGGCGCGGCTTCGAGTATTCGGACGCAAGCGTGGACGACACCCGCCTCGTCGTCCTCAACGCCCGCGACGCGCGGGACAGGGGAGCGGAGATCGCGGTGCGCACCCGCGTCGTGTCCGCCCGCCGCGCGGGCGACCTCTGGCACGTGGTGCTGCGCGACCTGCGCTCCGGCCGCGAGGAGACGGTGGCGGCCCGCTTCCTCGTCAACGCGGCGGGGCCGTGGGTCGACCGGGTGATCCAGGGCCCCATGGGCCGGAGCGAGGCCCGCCACGTGCGCCTCGTGCAGGGCTCGCACATCGTGGTGCGCAAGCTCTACGAGCACGACCGCGCCTTCATCTTCCAGAACGCGGACGGGCGGATCATCTTCGCCATTCCGTACGCGAACGACACCACCCTGGTCGGCACCACCGACCAGGACTTCTCGGGCGACCCGGCGGACGCGGCCATCACGGAAGAAGAGACCGAGTACCTCCTCGCGACCGCCAGCGAATACTTCGCAAAGCCGCTGCGCCGTGCCGACATCGTCTGGACCTTCGCGGGCGTGCGCCCGCTCTTCGACGACAAGGCGTCGAGGGCGCAGGAGGCGACGCGCGACTACGTTCTGCGGACGGAAGGGGCGGGGGGCCAGGCGCCCGTGCTCAACATCTTCGGCGGCAAGATCACGACCTACCGCAGGCTCGCCGAGGACGCCCTGGCGGAGATCGGCGCCCATCTCGGCACGCGCGGCGGCTCCTGGACCGGGACGGCACCCCTGCCGGGCGGCGATTTCCCGGTGGATGCCGTCGGCGACGTCGAGGGCCGACTCGCCCGCGCGGTCCCCGGGCTCGCGCCGGGCACCGTCCGCCGCATGGTCGCGGCCTACGGGACGGACGCCCTGCGCATCGCCGAGGCGCTGGGCGACGACCTCGGCCACGGCCTGCACGCGGGCGAGCTGCGCTGGATGATGACGCAGGAATGGGCCCGCACCGCCGAGGACGTGCTCTGGCGCCGCTCCAAGCTCGGCCTCGCCTTCTCGGCGGAGGCCAGCGCGGCCCTCCAGGCCCGGATGGAGGGCCTACTCGCCGAGGCCTAGACGCTGCCGGCCTCCTCGGGAGCGGCCCGGCAGCACGCGTCGAAGCCGCGCGCCAGCTCGGCGAGGCTGACACGGCCCAGGCGCGCGACCAGCAGCGCCTCGGCGTCCCGCAGCGCGTCTTCAACGGCGGCGTTGACCACCCGCTCGACCGCGCAATCCGGGTTCGGATGCGCGTTGCCGATCGCGAAGAGGCGGGGCCCCCCGACCGCGCGGTGGATGTCGAGCAGCGACACCGCCTCCAGGTCGGCCACGATCGCCCAGCCGCCGCCATGGCCCTTGTCGGAGCGCACGTAGCCGGCCTCGCGCAGGCCCGCCATCGTCCGGCGCACGACCACGGGGTTGGTCCCGAGCATCCGGGCGATCGCGTCGGAGGTCATGGGCCCGTCGTGCCGCGCCATGTGAAGCAGCACGTGGAGCATTCGCGAGAGGCGGGTGTCGTGACGCACGGCTCGACCCTTCGCACGGCGCCCGGGATTGGCAAAGCCGCACGATCACGATACTTCTAATGTTGCATGATAGGGAGGAGCTGGTATGCGGGCATTCGAAGACCCCGAGCGTTGGGACACGGTCGCGCGGCACTACGAGGCGACCGCCCATCCCTTCACCGCCCGCTTCGCGGAGGCCGCCCTCGCGCGGGTCCCCCTCGATGCCCGCAGCCGGGTGCTCGACGTGGCGGCCGGTACCGGCGCCCTGGCGCGGGCGGCCGCGCGGACCGGGGCCCAGGTGCTCGCGACGGATTTCTCGCCCGGGATGGTGGCCCGCATCGCGGCGGCGGGCCTGCCGAACGTCGAGACCCGGGTGATGGACGGACAGGCCCTGGCGTTGCCCGACGGGGCCTTCGACGCGGTCTTCTCGATCTTCGGCGTGATCATGTTCCCCGACTGGCGCCGGGGCTTGTCCGAGATGGCGCGGGTGACCCGCCCCGGCGGGACCGGCGTCGTCGCGACGTGGCGGGACGAGGGCGCGGCGAGCTTCCTGCTGCTCGGCCGGATACGCCGGACGCTGTTCCCCAAGCGCGCTGGCCTGCCGATGCCCGAGGCCGTGCGGGCGCTGAGCACGCCACAGGATTTCGCGCGCGAACTCGTCGCCGCCGGCTACCGCGATCCCGAGATCGCGGTGGTCGTCCACGACTACGTGCTCGACGTCGCGGCGCTCGCCGACCCGGAGACCGTGTTCGGCCTGTCGCCGGACTGGACCGGCCTGGACGCGGCGGATCAGGCGGCGGTGGTTGCCGAGGCGCGCCGGATGGCCGCCGGCCAGGTGACCCTGCGTATTCCCTCGACCGCACTGATCGCCGTCGCGTGCCGCTGAGGCGCCTCGCGCATCTGTCATCGAACCGACGCCGCCGGCATCCGTTGTCCGGCGGCCTCTGCAGGCCGGAGATCCCAACCTCGGCAGATCCCAACCTCGGCATGCGTTCCCGCTTTCTTGTCCTCGGCACCGTCGTCGTCCTCGCCGCCGGAGCCGCCCTCGCCGGTCTGGGCCGATTCAGCTACGCGCCGATGCCGGCGCGCGAGACCCTGGCGAACCCCGACCGCTATCCGATCCGGACCGCCTACGATCTCCTCGGGCGCCGGATCGGCCGGGAGGAGGCGGAGACGCTCGGCACCAGCGAGGCGGGGCGTCGGACGCTGTCGCCCGAGAACGGCGCCTTCGCCATCGACGCGGCCGTGGTCGCGCGCGGGCGAGAGGCCTTCTACACCGAGACCTTCGGCAACGAGGTCTTCCTTACCGACGTGATGGGGATGCTCGACGGCGCCCTAACGCCTTACGAGGTCGCCCGCGCCGTGCTGCTGCTCGGCGGGCAGGCCACGAACGACCTTCAGGTCCGGGTCGCCCAGGACGTGCGGATCGGCGACCGCCAGTGGCGCAAGGGCGACCTCGTCTCGACCGGCCTCGACGTGGAGAAGCGCGGCCTCGGCATCGTCGGCCTGAAGACCTTCTACGACCGGGGCCACCTGCGCCTCGGCATCACCTGCGCCCTCTGCCACGCGGCGGTCGATCCCCGGACCGGGCGGATGGTGGAAGGAGCGCCGAACGCCGACCTCAATGCCGGCCTGCTCCTCGCCCTCTCGGCCAACGCCTCCGCCTACTTCATGCACGGCAGCGTCGACCTCGCGGCTGTGGCCGGCGACCCGTCGCGGACGGTTCGGACGGCCGATGGTCGAACCGCGGTGCTGCCGGACCGGGACAAACTGGAGGCGGCGGCCAAGGTGGAGGTCGCAAGCTGGCCGCCGGGCAGCTTCGATTCCTCCGCCGACCGGGTCACGAACCCGACCTCGATCCCGTCGAGCTTCTCGGCCTATGGCGAGCCCTACAGCTGGAGCGGGCGCGAGGCGGTGGGGCCCTTCCACGGCCTGTCGTCCCTGAACAACAACGTGCACGCGGCCAATTCCGACACGACGCAGCTCGCGGCCGCCGCACCCTGGCTGTTCGGCCTCGATCCGGACCTCTACCTCGGCATCCTGTTCCAGGGGGCGGTGAATCCGGGCCTGCGCTACGATCCGAAGGGCGACAGGAGCCCACGTGCGATCCTGGCCGCCTTCGATCCGACGCCGGGCTCGCCCGGCCTCAACCGATACGCCGTCCTGCCGAGCTTTCCCGCCACGAACTACATGACCGACAACGGGCTGTTCGCCTCCGCGCCCGGGGAGCCGGCGAACTTCGCCAACAACGCCATGTCGGCGTTCCAGAACCTCCTGCGGCCGCCCGACGCCCCGAAGGCGGGGGCGGATGCGGGGCGCGCGGTGTTTGCGCGCGCCGGGTGCGCCGGCTGCCATTCCGGCCCGGCGCTGACCAACAACCGGATCGTGCCGGTGAGCGAGATCGGCACCGAGCCGACCCGCGCCCGGGCCGGGGGCCGGATGGAGGCGCGCCTCGCCCCCCCGGCGATGTTCGCGACCGACACGCCGTTCCCACTGCCGGCCGACCCGAAGATCGTACCGATCCCCCTGGAGGGCGAGGCCCTGAAGCAGGTCCAGCTCGGCTGGGCCCATGCCGGGACCGAGGGCGGCTACAAGGTCCCGAACCTCGTCGGTCTCGCCTGGTCGGCGCCCTACCTGCACGACGGTGGCGTGGCGGTGGGCGCGGATCCCGCCGATCAGCTCGGCGTGCCCGGGACCCTCGATCGCGGTCGCGCGCCCGATCCGCGCAACAGCCTGCGCGCCCTGGTGGACCGGGACCTGCGTGGGCGGGTCGTCACCGCCAACCGCGCCTCTCCCCGGGCGCGCACGGCGCGGGTCACCGGAGAGGGGCACGCGTTCTGGGTCGACGCCGCGTCCGGCTACACCCGCGGCGACCAGGACGCGCTGCTGGACTACCTGCTCTCCGTCGACGCCCTGACGCAGGACGTGCCGGTGCCATGAAGGCTGTCGAAATGGGGGCGCGCGAGGGCATGACGATGGGGACGGGCGGGACGACCGGGGCGGCGCCGCGCCTCGAACGCAAGGCGGTCGCCGCCGTGGTGCTCGGCAACGCCCTCGAGTTCTACGACTTCACGATCTACGCCTTCTTCGCCAAGCCCATCGGCGAGGCGTTCTTCCCGTCCCAGAACGCCACCGACAGCCTGCTCGCCTCCCTGGCCCTGTTCGGCATCGGCTACGTCATGCGGCCCATCGGCGGCATCCTCATCGGGGCCTTCGCCGACCGGGCGGGGCGCAAGCCCGCCATGCTGATCACCATCGCGCTGATGGCCGTCGGCATGGTGATGCTGGCGGCCGCCCCGGGCTACGAAACCCTGGGGGGCTGGTCGCAGATCATCGTCATCGTGGGCCGGCTGATCCAGGGGCTGGCGCTCGGGGGCGAAGTCGGGCCCTCCACCGCCTACCTCCTGGAGGCCGCGCCCCCGAAGCACCGGGGCTTCGTGGCGAGCTGGCAGATCGCCAGCCAGGGTTGCGCCGCGCTGATCGCCGGCCTCGTCGCCTCGGTCCTGACCTATGCGGTGGGCGACGACGCCATGGCGAACTGGGGCTGGCGGGTGATGTTCGCGCTGGGCATCGGCGTCGTGCCGGTCGGCCTGATCATCCGCAGCCACCTGCCGGAGACGGCCGGCGCGCACGCCGATCCGGCCGCGGCCGAATCGACCCTCGCGGTGGTCCGGCGCCTCGTGCGCGAGCACGGCCGGATGCTGGTCCTGACCTTCCTCATCATCGCGGCCTCCACCGTCTCGAACGCGGTGGGCACCAACATGCCGGTCTACGCCCAGGCCACCCTCGGGCTGACCGAGACGGTCTCCACCGCCGTGCCGATCGCCCTCGGGCTCGCCTCCATCGTTTTTCCGCTGCTCGGCGGCTGGCTCGCCGACCGGTTCGGCCGGCGCGCGGTAATGATCTGGCCCCGCGCCCTCATCGTGGTGCTGACCGTGCCGGCCTTCGCGTGGCTCGTGCGCGACCCGACGGGCCCCTCGGTCTATGCCGTAACCTTCCTGCTCTCGGCCCTCTCCTCGATCAACGCGGCGGCGATCATCGTGGCGATCCCCGAATCCCTGCCGCGTGCGGTGCGCAGCGCGGGCCTCTCCATCGTGTACGCCTTCTCGGTCTCGGTCTTCGGCGGCAGCACGAACTACGTCGTGAACAAGCTCATCGTCCTGTCGGGCGACAAGCTGGCCCCGGCCTACTACCTCGTGGCCTTCAGCATCGTGGGGACGCTCGCGGCCTTCCTCATGCCGGAAACCCGGGGCAGGGACCTCGAGGCGGACGCGCCGGCGCGCTGAGCGCGGGAGGGGACGATGACGGCCGAATTCGGAATGCGCGACATCCGGGACGCGGCCGAGCGCCTCGCGGGGCGGGTGGTCCACACCCCCGTACTGCACGCCCCCATGCTCGACGCCCTGGCCGGCTGCCGGGTGCTCGTGAAGGCCGAGGCGCTCCAGCGCACGGGGTCGTTCAAGTTCCGGGGCGCCCTCAACGCGATGCTGCAGCTCGGGGACGGCGCGCGGACGCGGGGCGTCATCACGTATTCGGCCGGCAACCATGGCCACGCGGTGGCGGCGGCGGCGCGGGAGGCCGGCTGCCCGGCGGTGATCGTGCTGCCCACCACCGCCCCGGCGATCAAGGTGGAGAACTGCCGCTGGTGAGGGGCCGAGGTCGTGCTCTACGATCCGGCCGTGCAGGACCGCGAGGCGGTCTGCCGCGCCATCGCGGAGCCGCGCGGGCTGCACCTCGTGCCGCCATTCGACGACGTCGCCGTCATGGCCGGGCAGGGGACCGCCGGGCTCGAATTCACCGCGCAACTCGACGCCCTCGGGGCACGGCCGGACGCGCTCCTCGTCTGCTGCAGCGGCGGGGGCCTCGCCGCCGGCGCCGCCACGGCGATCCGGGCGCGGTTCCCGGATGCGGACTGCCACGTCGTCGAGCCGGCCGGGCTCGACAAGATGGCCCGCTCCCTCGCCTCCGGCGTGCCGGAGCGCAGGCCGGCGGAGCCCGCCACCTCATGGACGGGATCGCGGGTCCGGTGGCGGGCGCCCGGCCCCTGGCCGTGCTGCGCCGCCTCGGTGCCACGGGGCTGACGGTGACGGACGACGCGGCCCTGGCGGCGATGGCGGCGGCCTTCCGCTTCCTCAAGCTCGTCCTTGAACCCGGGGGTGCGGCCGCCCTCGCGGCGGTCCTGGCCGACCCGGGGCGCTTCGCCGGCCGGACGGTCGCCGTCATCGGCACGGGCGGCAACGTCGACGCGGATGTGTTCGCCCGCGCCCTGTCGCCCCGGCCCTGAGGGCGGGTCTCAGGCGAACCGGCCCGTCAGGATGCAGGCCCGCAGGGGCTGGACGAGGACGAACCGGCCTTGGTCGTCGCGGCTGGCCGCCGCCAGGAAGGCCGCCTCGATGGCTGCGCGGCGCTCCGCGATGGCCCCCGCCCGCGCCGGGTCGGTCGCCAGGACGCGCGCCAGGAACGGGTCGAGGCCCGCGAAGGTCTCGGAGCGCGCGAAGGTGACGTCGCGCTCGCAGGCGAGCTCCCCGGCGGCGACGAGGGCGTCGAGGGTGGCCTGCGCCGCCCGGCGAACCGCGGTCTCGTCCTCCACCGGCCGGAGCGCGGTGAAGAAGCTACCCTCCGCCAGCGGCTCGACGACGACGATGCGGGCCCCGGGCGCTACGACCCGCACCGCCTCGCGCAGGGCCGCGCCGGCCTCCGGCATGTGGTGGAGCGTGTTGAGGAACACTGCCCCGTCGAAGGCGGCCTCGGCGAAGGGTAGATGCGCGCCGGAGGCGACCGCGAACCCCGCGCCGGGGACCGCCCCGGCGGCCTGCGTGATCGCAGCCGGGTTGGGGTCGATCCCCGTGACGCGCGCGCCTTCCCCGGCGAGCGCCCCCGCGAGGGCTCCGGGCCCGCAGCCAATATCGATGAGGCGCCGCCCGGGCAGCGGCGCGAAGGTCTCGCGGATCAGCGTCAGGGCATCCATGGTTCGGCGCCTTTCGGGCGGACGCGGCGGGGAGGGCGCACGGACATCCCGCGAGTGTCCCTCAGGACGCAGCCCATGACGAGATCCCAGGATGAGATTCGCGGCAACCCCCGGAAGCCCCGGACCTTGTCCGGACCGGGCGTCTCCCGCAGAACGCGAACGGAGCCGGGCGAACCGGCCGCTCAAGGACACGCCATGTCGGACGAACCGCACGGACTCGATCGGGGCCTGACCAACTACGGCGACCGCGACTTCGCGCGCTTCCTGCGCCGCTCGTTCGCCCGCTCGATGGGGATCTCGCCGGACCTTCTCGCCAAGCCCGTCGTCGGCATCGCCATGACGCCGTCCGACTTCAACAACTGCCACCGCACCATGCCGGAGCTGGTCGAGGCGGTCTCGCGCGGGGTGCTGGCGGCCGGTGCCCTGCCGCGCGCCTTTCCCACCGTGTCGCTCGGCGAGGTTTTCCTCAACCCGACCAGCATGATGTACCGCAACCTCATGGCCATGGACACCGAGGAGATGATTCTCGCCCAGCCCATGGACGCGGTCGTGCTGATCGGCGGCTGCGACAAGACCGTGCCGGCCCAGCTCATGGGAGCGGCCTCGGCCGACCTGCCGGCGATCCAGCTCGTGACCGGGCCGATGTCCACCGGGCGCCATCGCGGGGAGCGCCTCGGCGCCTGCACCGACTGCCGGGGGTACTGGGCTCGTCACCGGGCCGGCAGCGTCGACGCCGAGGAGATCGCCGAGGTCGAGGGCCGGCTCTCGGTCACCGCCGGCACCTGCGCGGTGATGGGTACGGCCTCCACCATGGCCTGCATCGCGGAGGCGCTGGGGATGTCGCTGCCCGGCACCGCCGCGATCCCGGCGGTGCATGCCGACCGTCTCGTGGCGGCCGAGGCGAGCGGCCGGGCCGCCGTGCGGCTGATCGCGACGAAGATCCGCCCGAGCCAGGTCATCACCGAGAAGTCGGTCGAGAACGCGATCCGGGTGCTGATGGCACTCTCCGGCTCCACCAACGCCATCGTGCACCTCACCGCCATCGCGGGGCGCCTCGGCATCCGCATACCCCCCGAGCGCTTCAACCAGATCTCGGACGAGACGCCGGTGCTGGTCGACCTGAAGCCGGTCGGCCAGGGCTACATGGAGGATTTCCACGCCGCCGGCGGCATGGGGGCGCTCCTGCGCGAACTCCGCCCGCTGCTCCACCTCGACACGCGGGACATCGAGGGCCGGACCCTGGCCGAGCGCCTCGACGCGCCGGGCGGGTGGGTGGACCGCGCGGTGATCCGGCCCTTTTCCGATCCGGTCTCGCCCGTCGGCGGCCTCGTCGCGCTGTCGGGGAGCCTCGCGCCGGACGGGGCGATCTTCAAGCGCGCGGCGGCGACGCCGGAGCTCTTCGAATCGGAGGGGCGTGCGGTAGTGTTCACGGGCCTGGAGGACCTCAGCCGGCGCATCGACGATCCCGATCTCGACGTGGAGGCGGACGACATCCTCGTCCTGCAGAATGCCGGGCCGCACGCGGCGGGCATGCCCGAGGCCGGCTACCTGCCGATCCCGAAGAAGCTCGCCCGGGCCGGCGTGAAGGACATGGTGCGAATCTCGGACGCGCGAATGTCGGGCACGGCCTTCGGCGCGATCGTGCTGCACGTGGCCCCGGAGGCGGCGGTCGGCGGCCCGCTGGCGGCGGTGCGCGACGGCGACCGCATCCGCCTCTCGATCCGGGACAAGCGGGTGGACCTGCTGGTCGAGCCCGGCGAGGTCGCCCGGCGCCTGGCCGGCTTCACGCCGCCGCCGATGCCCGAGCGGGGCTACAAGGCCCTCTACCGCCGCACCGTCACGCAGGCGCCGGAGGGCTGCGACTTCGACTTCCTGACGCACCGGGGCGCGCCACGCACGCCCTGATGGGCGCGCCGCGCACGTC
>NZ_BPQL01000030.1 GCF_022179225.1 Methylobacterium goesingense | reverse complement strand
CCGCTCGGTATCGGATCAAGCCTACCGGCGCCGCCCCGAAGAGGGGCACCGCTCGGTATCGGATCAAGATTCCCGGCGCCGTCCGGGATCAGGTGCGCAGGAGTTCGTTGATGGCGGTCTTGGAGCGGGTGCCGGCATCGACGCGCTTGACGATCACGGCGCAGTACAGGCCCGGGCCGGGGCTGCCGTCCGGCAGGTCCTTGCCCGGCGTGGTGCCGGAGACCACCACCGAATAGGGCGGCACGCGGCCGTACATCACTTCGCCGGTGGTCCGGTCGATGATCTTGGTCGAGGCGCCGATATAGACGCCCATGGAGAGCACGCTGCCCTCGCCGACGATCACGCCCTCGGCCACCTCGGCGCGGGCGCCGATGAAGCAGTTGTCTTCGATGATCACGGGGTTGGCCTGGAGCGGCTCGAGCACGCCCGCGATGCCGGCGCCGCCGGAGATGTGACAGTTCTTGCCCACCTGGGCGCAGGAGCCGATGGTGACCCAGGTGTCGACCATGGTGCCCTCGCCCACATGGGCGCCGAGGTTGATGAAGGACGGCATCAGCACCGCGCCGGGGGCGATGTAGGAGCCGCGGCGCACGACGCAGCCGGGCACAGCCCGGAAGCCGGCCTCGCGAAAGTGCTTCTTCTTCCAGCCCTCGAACTTCGAAGGCACCTTGTCCCACCAGGTCGCACCGTCGGGGCCGCCGTGGATGATCTCCATGTCGTTGAGGCGGAAGGACAGCAGCACCGCCTTCTTGAGCCACTGATTGACCTGCCAGTCGTCGCCGACCTTCTCGGCGACCCGGGCCTTGCCGGAATCGAGAAGGTCCAGGGCCTCGTCGACGGCCTCGCGCACGGCGCCCTTGGTGCCGGTGTCGATGCCGGCGCGCTCCTCCCAGGCGGTCTCGATGGTGGCGGCGAGGTCGGCGGGGGACGCGTGGTGCGGCATGGGGCTGGTTCCGGCAACGGGCTTGTGGGGATGCGGCCCGTGCTTACAAAAGCCCGTCCGGCCTGTCACCTTCGCCGGCGTCTCCTTCGAAGCGCCGCCGCCGCTACCCCGCCGTCATCACCCCGCCGTCATGGGCTTGGCGCTGGCATGGCCGCAGGCGTCGTAGCGGCGCTCGATGAGGAAGTAGTCCTTCCGCGCGGTATTGAAGTATTTGGCCGAGACCGCGACCTCGCGCTTGGCCGGCTGCCCCTCGACGGCGGCGCTGGGCACCCGCTCGATGGTGCAGCACGCGGTTTGATCGCCGAGATACTCGAGTCGGTTGGCGTAGGCCCGGCCGCCATGGTCGCCGTTCCGGACGATGTCGCGGATCATGATGTCCACGTAGGCGTCGTCGGAGAGTGTGGCGTTGGTCTCGTAGCAGATCAGCAGGCGTGTGGACTGGATATAGAGCAGGGCGCCGGCCCCCAGAAATGCCACGACGAGAAAGGCGATGCCCGCGCCCCGCGCGGCCCGCCCCCCTTTTTCGTCCTCGTCGCGCTCCCGCATCACGACCCGATCCCGACCCACCGATTTGTGCTCATGGGGATGAGCATGGGGGCAAGGCGGTGACAAATCCTTTCGAAGATCGCCGCAATCCAAGCGGCACGGGCCGTGTCCCCACCATTCCGCCCCGTCAGGGCGCGATGGCGTAGAACCGGCCGCCCAGGCCGGCGAGGTCGGCGGCGAAGGCGGCCAGATCCTCGGTCAACTCGTCGTGGATCGCCCGGGCGGCGTCGGGGAACTCCTCCAGCACCCGGCGCATCAGGGTCGGGGTGATGCGGACCACTTCCGCCGCGCTCGCCGCGTCGGCGTCGCACGGGCGCTCCCCGCGCTGGAACAGGGCGAGACGCCCGATCAGGCTGGAGCGGCCGGCCGTGACGGGGATGGCGTGGGTGCCGCGCGGGGTGAGCGTGAGGGTGCCCGACATCACCACGAAGCCGCCATCGGCGCGCTCCCCGTGCGCGAAGAGGCGGTCCCCGGCCGCGAGGACGCGGCGCTCGGCGGCGAAGGAGAGCAGGCGCAGGGCGTCCCGCCCCATGAACCCGAACAGGGGGGCGGCGCTCAGGATCGCGATGTCGTCGTCGAGCCCCACGTATCGCCCTCAGCCTGCCAGGTCCTGGCTTTGCCGGGCCCTGGCGCGCAGCTTAGCCGAGGCCGGGGCGGAGGACCATCCGGTAGCCCGTCCGGCCTCAGGGCAGGAGCTTGTAGCCGCCGCCCTCGGTGACGAGGATCGCGGCCAGTGCCGGATTCGGCTCGATCTTCTGGCGCAGGCGGTAGATGTGGGTCTCGAGGGTGTGGGTGGTGACCTGGGCGTTGTAGCCCCAGACCTCGGCGAGCAGCGTATCGCGGCCGACCACCTCACGCCCCGCCCGATAGAGGAAGCGCAGGATCGCGGTCTCCTTCTCGGTGAGCTTCAGCTTGGAGCCGCGCTCGCCCACCAGCAGCTTGGCGCCCGGGCGGAAGATGTAGGGGCCGATCTGGAACACCGCGTCCTCGCTGGCCTCGTGGCTGCGCAGGTGCGCGCGGATGCGGGCCAGCAGCACGGCGAACTTGAACGGCTTGGTGACGTAGTCGTTGGCGCCCGCCTCCAGGCCCTCGACGGTGTCGTCCTCCGAATCCTGCGCCGTCAACATGATCACGGGGCCGCGGTAGCCGCTCCGGCGCATGGCCCGCACGGCCTCGCGCCCGTCCATGTCGGGCAGGCCGACATCCATCACCGCGAGGTCGATCCGGTCGTCGGTGACGCGATTGATCGCGCTCTGCCCGTCCACGGCGGTCAGCACCGTGAATTCATCGTACAGATCGAGTTGCTCCATCAGCGTCTCGCGCAGCGAAGCGTCGTCGTCGCAGATCAGCAGGCGATGGGTATTCGGCATCGACCGAAGGACTTTCAGGCAGTTTGCAGGATGCGCCGGCGGTCTCGAAAAGCCGCAGGCAGGCGGTGACGGAGGATCAACGGTTGCAACGAGAACCCAAGACACGATGATGACACGCGCGCATCGCCTTGCCTTACGTAAATCACGCCACGCACATTAAACCAATAATCCCGGCTGTGCACAATACGGTTGCGCGCAGCCTAACGCTTGGCAAACGGCGCAGCCCCACGAAAAGTTTCACGCCGAATACCGAATTGGCAGGTTCGGGCGCGCACGCGATAAGCGCCCCATGAAGAGAACCAGCCATCGCGAGCAGGACAGTGGTGTCAAGCGGACCAGCCTTGCGGGCCTGCGCGTGCGCGCCCTCGTGACGGATCGGAGCCGGGGCCAGCTGATCGCCGGGGCGGCCGTCATCCCCTGCGCCCTCGGGCGGAGCGGGATCACGCAGGCTAAGCGCGAAGGCGACGGCGCCTCGCCCCGGGGCACGTTCCGCCTGCGCGGCGGCGTCTACCGGCCCGACCACTTCGCGAGCCGGCCCGTCAGCCCCCTCCCCATGCGCCCGAGCGCGCCCGGCGACGGCTGGTGCGACGATGCCCGGGACCGGCGCTACAACCGGCCGATCCGCCTGCCCGCCCCGGGGGTCGGGCACGAGCGGATGTGGCGGGAGGACGGGCTCTACGACCTCGTGGTCGACCTCGATTACAATCGCGGGCCGATCCGGCCCGGGCGCGGCTCGGCGATCTTCCTGCACGTGGCGCGGGGCGGCTTCCTGCCGACCGAGGGCTGCGTCGCCCTGCGCCGGGCCGACCTCGTCCGTCTGCTGCGCCGGGTCGGCCCGGGGACCCGCATGCGGATCGGCTGACCGGGTTCAGGCGGCGCGCGCCCGCAGGGCGGCGAGGCTCGCCGCCACCGCCGCGTCGAGGGGCGTGTGCGGCTCCGCACCGAGGCGGGCGACGAGGCGGGCATTGTCCGGCTGGAGGGTCGCCGACCAGAGATAGCGCATCTCGATCACCTCGCGCAGGAAGGTGACGAAGGGCGCCCCGAGATAGACCAGTGCCCAGGCAAAGCTTCGGACCGGCGGTCGGCCGCCATCCGCCCGCGCCACCGCTTCCGCCATGGCGCGCCCGTGCAGGGCATGGCCCCGGAAGTTCAGGGCCAGGTGGTGCGGCAGGGTCGCCTCGTCGTCGAGGAGGCGCGCGAAGGTCTCGGCGAGGTCGGGCAGGTAGGCCCAGGCATGCCCCGCTCCCGGAACCTCCGGCGTCACCACCCGCCGCAGGGGCCGGCCCTCCCGCATCAGCACGGTGGTGACCCAGGAACTCGGCGCGCGCGGGCCGAAGAAGTCGCCGGCGCGGACGATCAGGTGGGCCAGTCCCGCCGCGGCCTCCAGCATCGCTTCCATCTCGACGCGGACCGCGCCCTTGCGGGTGCGGGGCCGGCGCGGCGCATCCTCGCCGACCTCCGGCCCGGCCTCGGGGGCGTAGACGTAGAGGTTGCCCGGCAGGACGAGGCGAGCGCCGGCCCCCGACGCCGCCGTGATGGCGTGGGCCAGCATGGGGACCGCGAGGCCGCGCCAGTCGCGGTATCCGGGCGGGTTCACCCCGTGGAACAGGACCCGGGCGCCGCGTGCCGCCGCGATCATGTCGGCCTCCCGCATGGCGTCGCCCGCGACCCAGTCGACGCCATCCGGCCCCGTCCGGCGCGCCCGGTCGGGGTCCCGCGCCAGGCCGCGCACCCGCCAGCCGTGCCGAAGCAGCGCCTCCGCCACCGCCCCACCGATTCCTCCCGTCGCCCCCGTGACCAGGGCCAGCCTCTCCGTCATCGCATCCGTCTCCTGCGCGTCCGCCTCTCGTGCATCCACCTTTCGGGGAAGCGGACCGAGGGTGGCGTGCCGGCGGCTCATCGCCCATTGCCGAAAGGTGGCGGGTTGCCATACGAAACCGCATGGACGAGCCGGACTGGCACCTGTGGCGGGCGTTTCTCGGGGTGGTCCGCGCGGGCAGCCTGTCCGGGGCGGCGCGCGACCTGCACCTGACTCAGCCGACCCTCGGGCGCCAGATCGCCGCCCTGGAGCGCAGCCTCGGCCTGACCCTGTTCACCCGCGCCACCGACGGCCTGCGGCCCACCGACCGAGCCCTCGACCTCGTGCCGCAGGCCGAGGCGATGGCGGCCGCGGCGGCCGCGCTCCTGCGCCGGGCCTCCGGCGACGCCGACACGATGCGGGGGCGCATCCGCCTCACCGCCAGCACGTTCCTCGGCGGCGCAGTGCTGCCCGACCTGCTGACCGCGTTCCACACGGCCCATCCGGGCGTCGATCTCGAACTCTCCCTCAGCGACCGCACCGAGGACCTGTTGCGCCGGGACGCGGACCTCGCGGTGCGCAACGTGGCCCCGACCCAGGGCGCCCTCGTCGCCCGGCGCATCGGCGCGGCCCCGGTCCGGTTCTACGCCCATCGCGCCTACGCCGCCCGGCGCGGCCTGCCCGCTTCGGTGGCGGAGCTCGGGCGCCACAGCCTGATCGGCCGGGCGGTCCATGCCGCGCGGGTGCGCCCGACGCTCGGCCACGACCTGACCTTCGCCTTCTCCTGCGACGACGATCTCGGGCTCCTCGCTGCACTGCGCGCCGGCCTCGGCATCGGCTATTGCCAGGACGGTCTCGCCCGCCGCGACCGGGACCTCGTGCCGGTGCTGCCCGAAATCGTACTCGCCGAGATCGGCATCTGGCTCGTCATGCACGAGGACCTGC
Source organism: Methylobacterium goesingense (assembly GCF_022179225.1). GTDB lineage: Bacteria > Pseudomonadota > Alphaproteobacteria > Rhizobiales > Beijerinckiaceae > Methylobacterium > Methylobacterium goesingense. The sequence goes on along the minus strand of NZ_BPQL01000030.1, from coordinate 20,062 downwards.
GCAGCACCCGCCGCATCCGCGCGCTGTTCGGCCATCTGGCGGAGGGTCTGGCAGGGTATCTCGGAGAAGAATTGCCGGCTTAGCAAGTGTGTAGCCGGCTGTCTGGTGCGGGCGTATCGTAGTCTTCGGACCGGCCCGGCCTTATCGCGAGGGCTGCCTTCACCACCGCGTCATCCCGGGGCCGCGCAGCGGAGCCCGGGATCCAGATGCGCGTGGGGGGCCGAGCTGGACGCTGTCGGCGGCTCTGGATGAGACGCCGCCGGCGCGGTCCTTCGGGTCCGGCCCCCCTCCCCTGCCCTGGCTCAGCCTGCCACGTCGGCGGAGGCCGCCGTCAGGGCCGTCATGTTGACGATGCCGCGGACGGTGGCGGTGGGGGTGAGGATGTGGACCGGGCGCGCCGCGCCGAGCAGGATCGGGCCGACGGAGACGCTCTGACCGGCCACCACCTTGAGGGCGTTGAAGGTGATGTTGGCCGCCTCCAGGTTCGGCATGACCAGGAGGTTGGTCTCGGCGGTGAGGGTCGAATCCGGCCGCAGGCGCTCGAGGATCGTGCGGCTCAGCGCCGTGTCGGCCGACATCTCCCCGTCGACCTCGAGATCCGGCGCCTGGGCGCGGATCAGGGCCAGCGCCTCCTGCATCTTGCGCGACACCGGATCGTCGACGCTGCCGAAATTCGAGGACGCCACCAGGGCCACGTGCGGCGTCTGCCCGAAGCGGCGCATCTCCGCGGCGGCCAGCACCGTCATGTCGGCGATCTCCGCCGCGCTCGGGTCGCGGTGGATGTAGGGATCGCAGATGAACAGCGTGTGCCGGGGCAGCTGCAGCAGGCCCATCGCGGCGAGGCCGTGCGCGCCCGGCTTCAGTCCGATCGTCCCGGTCACCTCCGCGAGGTGGGCCGGATAGGTGCCGGTGGTGCCGCAGAGCATGCCGTCGACCTCGCCGGCCGCGAGGAGCCGAGCGGCCTGCACGGTGGCGCCGGTCTCGGGGCTGATCTCGGCGACGTGCACGTCCGTGCCGATGCGGATGCGCAGGCCGAGGCTGGCGATCTTGCTCGCGATGGTCTCGGCCCGGCCGACGAGGACCGGGGTGGCGAGGCGCTCGTCCACCACCACCTGGGCGGCGCGGAGCACTCGGTCCTCCTCGCCCTCCGCGTAGGCGATCCGCTTGGCCCCGGCCTCGGAGGCGGCGGCGAAGACCGGCTGCATCACCGTGCCGGAGGTGTAGACCAGGCGCTCCAGGGAGCGGCGGTAGGTCTCGATGTCCTTGAACGGCCGGGCGGCGACACCGCTGTCGATGGCGGCCTGGGCCACCGCCGGGGCGACGGTGGTGATCAGGCGCGGGTCGAAGGGCCGGGGGATCAGGTAGTCGGGCCCGAAGCGCAGGTCGTTGGCGCCGTAGGCGGCGGCCACCACGTCGGACTGCTCGGCATGGACGAGGTTTGCGATGGCGCGCACCGCGGCGAGCTTCATCGCCTCGTTGATCTCGGTGGCGCCGACGTCGAGGGCGCCCCGGAAGATGAAGGGGAAGCACAGGACGTTGTTGACCTGGTTCGGGTAGTCCGAGCGGCCGGTGGCGATGAGGCAGTCGGGGCGAACCTGCTTGGCCAGCGCCGGCAGGATCTCCGGGTCGGGGTTGGCGAGCGCCAGGATGATCGGCTTGTCGGCCATGCTGGCGACCATCTCGGGCTTGAGCACGCCGCCCTGAGAGACACCGAGGAAGATATCGGCGCCCGCGACGGCGTCGCCGAGGGTCTTGGCCTGCGTGTCCCGCGCATAGGCCCGCTTCTGCTCGTCGAGGCTGGCCATCCGGTCGGTGGAGACGACGCCGCGGGAATCGCAGACGAGGATGTTCTCGCGCTTCAGGCCGAGGCCCACCAGGATGTTGAGGCAGGCGATGGCGGCCGCACCCGCGCCCGAGCAGACCAGGGTGGCGGATTCGATCGGCTTGCCCACCACTTGCAGCGCGTTGATCAGGGCGGCGGCGGCCACGATGGCGGTGCCGTGCTGGTCGTCGTGGAAGACCGGGATCTTCATGCGCTCGCGCAGCTTCGTCTCGATGACGAAGCATTCGGGGGCCTTGATGTCCTCGAGGTTGATGCCGCCGAAGGTCGGCTCCAGCCGGGCGACGGTCTCGATGAACTTCTCCGGATCGGTCTCGTCGATCTCGATGTCGAACACGTCGATGCCGGCGAACTTCTTGAACAGGCAGCCCTTGCCCTCCATCACCGGCTTGCCGGCGAGCGCGCCGATATTGCCGAGGCCGAGCACCGCCGTGCCGTTGGTGATGACGGCGACGAGGTTGCCGCGCGAGGTCAGGCTGTAGGCCTCGTCGGGCTCATGCGCGATCGCCATGCAGGCGGCGGCCACACCTGGGGAATAGGCGAGCGCGAGGTCGCGCTGCGTGCTCATGTCCTTGGTCGGCTGCACCGAGATCTTACCCGGCGTCGGGAAGCGGTGGTAATCGAGGGCCGCCCGGGTCAGGGCGGCCTCGGTGCCGGCATCGGCGTTGGCAGCGGCGCCCGCGGCGCGCAGGTCTGTGTCTTTGCTCATGGGGTGATCCTTTCGGGGTTCGGGTGACAGGCGCCGTCCGCCCCGCCGAGGGGCGGGTCGGTTGGCATCCGGGTTGGGGTGTCGGACGGTTCGCGCGCCAGCGGGTCAGGCTGGGTCGGTGGAGGGCGCCGGCGGCTCCGGGGCCGCGGCCTCCGGTTCGCCCGGCGACGGCGGAACCGGATCGGGTCCGTCCTCTGCCGGTCCGCGCCCCTCGGCCAGGAGGGCGAGGGTCTGGGTCCGGGCCAGGTCCCAGTCGCGCATCGCCCAATCCATCTGCCGCCGCAGGAAATCCTGCTGGAGTTTCAGCATCGCCGGCAGGGTGCGCGCCTCCATCAGCCCCTGCACCAGGGTGAGGTTGGCGGCGAGCTGACGGCGGGTGTTGCGGGCCATCAGCCGGCGAGCGGCCAGGAGGTCCGCGTCGACGTCGGCCCGCGCCGACCGGCCCACCGCGGCGAGGCGTTCGAGGGTGGCCTCGATGGCCTCCGCGACGGCGTCACGGGCGGCCTCGGCGCGGCGGAGGGCGGGGTCGGATTCGGGCTCGTTCGATGACATCAGCACCTCTCCCGGAAGCGCGTCTTCCGAAGCCGGAGCCGGTACGGGCTCCGCGAGGATCGCGCCGGCCCCGGCGCGATCCTGTCTTCCCGATGCGGCGGCGCCCGTCCCCGGCGCGCCGCCGATCCCGCCGACCGGCCTTCAGTGACCGGCCTTTTTCGGCCCGTCCTTCCGGGGCATGTAGAGGTCGGTGATGGTGCCCTCGAAGGCCTCGGCCGCCAGTCCGATCGTCTCCGACAGGGTCGGATGCGGGTGGATGGTCAGGCCGATATCCTCGGCATCCGCCCCCATCTCGATGGCGAGTGCGGCCTCCGCGATGAGGTCGCCCGCCGACGGCCCGACGATGCCGCAGCCGAGGATGCGGTCGGTCTCGGGATCGAACAGGACCTTGGTCAGGCCCTCCTCGCGCCCCAGCGCCAGGGAGCGCCCGGAGGCCGCCCAGGGGAACACGCCCTTGCCGACCTTGATGCCCTTCGCCTTGGCCTCGTTCTCCGTCATGCCGACCCAGGCCACCTCGGGGTCCGTGTAGGCCACCGAGGGGATGACCTTGGCGTCGAAGGCGCTGGCCTTGCCGGCGGCGACCTCTGCCGCGACCTTGCCTTCGTGCGTCGCCTTGTGGGCGAGCATCGGCTGCCCGACCACGTCGCCGATGGCGAAGATGTGGGGCACGTTGGTGCGCATCTGCTTGTCGACGGCGATGAAGCCGCGCTCGTCGACGGCCACACCCGCCGCCTCCGCGCCGATGCGCTTGCCGTTCGGGCGCCGGCCCACCGAGACCAGCACCTTGTCGAAGGTGTCGCTCGCCGGTGCGGTGCCGCCCTCGAACGAGACCTTCAGACCCTCCGGCGTCGCCGTGACGGCGGTGACCTTGGCCTTGAGGTGGATGGCCTCGTACTGCTTTTGGATCCGCTTCATCAGCGGCGTGACCATGTCCTTGTCCGCGCCGGGGATGATCTGGTCCATCAGCTCGACGATGGTCACCTTCGAGCCGAGCGCATGATAGACGGTGGCCATCTCGAGCCCGATGATCCCGCCGCCGATCACGAGGAGGCGGGCCGGCACGCCGTCGAGTTCGAGCGCGCCGGTCGAGTCGATGACCCGGGGGTCGTCGTGCGGGATGAAGGGCATCTGCACCGGCTCGGAACCCGCCGCGATGATCGCGTGATCGAAGCCGATCACGCGGGTCTTGCCCTCGTGCTCCACCGCCACCTGGTTCGGCGAGACGAAGCGGGCCTCGCCTGTCACCACCGTGACCTTGCGCTGCTTGGCGAGACCGTTGAGGCCCCCGGTGAGGCGCTTGACCACCCCGTCCTTCCACTCACGCAGCTTGTCGATGTCGATCTGCGGCGCGGTGAAGGAGATGCCGTGCGCCGCCATGGCGTGGCTCTCGTCGATGACCTTGGCCGCGTGCAGCAGGGCCTTCGACGGGATGCAGCCCACGTTGAGGCAGACGCCGCCGAGGCTCGGCCAGCGCTCCACGAGCACCACCGACTGCCCGAGATCGGCCGCCCGGAAGGCGGCGGTGTAGCCGCCGGGGCCTGCCCCGATGACGAGGACCTGGGCCCGCATCTCCTCGCCGGAGACGGGGGCCGCACCCTTCGGAGCGGCGGAGGCTTGGGCACCGGCACCGCCCTGGGTCGCGGCCGAGCCGTAGCCGGCCTGACCCTCGCCCGGGGCGTGGGCGGCGGCCGGAGCGGCGGCTGCGCCGGTCTTGGTGGTGTCCGTCACGGCGGGCTTGGCCGCGCCGGCACCGGCGGTCTCGGCCATCACCAGGATCAGGTCGCCCTGGCTCACCGTGTCGCCCGGCTTGATCCGCACCTCGGCCACCGTGCCGGCCACCGGGGACGGGATGTCCATGGTGGCCTTGTCGGATTCCAGCACGATGATGACGTCGTCGGCCGAGATCACGTCGCCGGGGCTGACGCTGACCTCGATCACGGGCACGTTCTTGAAGTCGCCGATATCCGGCAGGTGGACGTCGTTGCTGCTCATCGCTTCACCTCACTCGTTGTTTCGCGCGGACCGGGCCTCGTACGTCAGACGACGAGGCGCCGGACGTCCTCGAGGACGTGGGCGAGGTGGCGGGCAAAGCGCGCGGCGAGCGCACCGTCGATGACGCGGTGGTCGTAGGAAAGCGAGAGCGGCACGATCAGGCGCGGCTTGAACTCGGTGCCGTTCCAGACCGGGCTCATCTTGGAGCGGGCGACGCCGAGGATGGCGACTTCCGGCGCGTTGACCAGCGGCGTGAAGGAGGTGCCGCCGATGCCGCCCAGACTCGAGATCGAGAAGGTCGCACCCTGCATGTCGGCCGCCGAGAGCTTGCCGTCGCGGGCCTTGGCCGAGATCGCACCGAGGTCGCGGCTGATCTCGATGATGCCCTTGCGGTCGGCATCCTTGATCACCGGCACGACGAGGCCGTCCGGCGTGTCCACCGCCACACCGATGTTGTAGTAGCGCTTGAGGATCAGCGCATCCTTCTCAGGCGAGAGCGAGGCGTTGAACTCGGGATGCTTGCGCAGGGCCGAGACGGCGGCCTTGATCAGGAAGGCCAGCAGGGTGACGCGGTAGCCCTTGTCCTTGAGCTCCTTGCCGGCGTTGTCGAGTTCCTTGCGGTAGGCATCGGTCTCGGTGATGTCCGACTCGTCCTGATGGGTGACGAGGGGCACGTTGAGCCAGGACCGGTGCAGGTGCGCGCCGGAGATCTTCTTGATCCGCGACAGGGGCTGAGTCTCGATCGGACCGAACTTCGAGAAATCGACGGCCGGGATCTCCGGGATACCCATGCCACCGCCCGAGAAGGCGGCGGTGCCGGAGGCCGCGGCCGCGGGGGCTGCCGAGCGGGTGAGGTGACCCTTCACGTCCTCCTTGGTGATCCGGCCCTTCTCGCCGGTGCCCTTCACCGCTGTCAGGTCGAGCCCGAGCTCGCGGGCGAGCCGGCGCACGCCGGGGCTGGCATGGACCTGCGAGAAGTCGGGGAGGTTGCCGGCCGGGGCGGCCGGGGCGGGCGCGCTCGGAGCGGCGCTCGGGGCCGGCTCCTGCTGCGTCACGAGGGCGGCGCTATCGGCACCGGCGGGCGCGGCGGCGGCCGTCTCGGCGGCCTTGGCCGACTCGCCCTTGAACACGAGGAGCGGCGAGCCCTCGCTGACCTTGTCGCCCAGCTTGACCAGGATCTTCTCGACCACGCCGGCGCTCGGCGAGGGCACGTCCATGGTCGCCTTGTCGGATTCCAGCGAGACCAACGGGTCGTCGGGCCCGATCGTGTCGCCCTCCTTCACGTGAATCTCGATGATCGGGATGTCCTTGAAGTCGCCGATGTCCGGAATCTGGATCTCGATACCCACTGCGTAGTCTCCCTGGCTGAGTCGAGGCCTCTGGCGGGCCCCCTCGTGCGGTCTGCTCGGTGAAAGGGTCGGGAAGTCGGGGCGCCGGCCGCGCTCGGGCGGCCGGCGCAATAGTCGGATCAGACGGTCCAGGGTGCCGGCCGGTCCGTATCGATGCCGTACTTGGCGATGGCGTCTGCCACGGTCTGGGCCGGGATCACGCCGTCCTCGGCGAGGCTGTGCAGGGCCGCCACCACGACCCAGTGCCGGTTGACCTCGAAGAAGTCGCGCAGGCGCACCCGGTAATCCGAGCGGCCGAAGCCGTCGGTGCCGAGCACGCGGTAGCGTCCGGGCACCCAGGTGCGGATCTGGTCGGCGAACAGGCGCATGTAGTCCGTCGAGGCGATCACCGGGCCGGTGCGGCCGGTGAGGCAGGTCTCGACGTGGGAGAGGCGCTTGCCCTCCAGCGGGTGCAGGAGGTTCCAGCGCTCCGCCGCCATGGCGTCGCGGCGCAGCTCCGTGAAGCTCGGGCAGCTCCAGATATCGGAACTGATCCCGAAATCCTGCTCCAGGAGTTCGGCGGCCGCGATGACCTCGCGCAGGATGGTGCCCGAGCCCAGAAGCTGCACCCGGTGTCCCTTGGTCTTCTCCGCGGGGCCTTCCTTGAACAGGTACATGCCCTTGATGATGCCGGCCTCCGCGCCCTCCGGCATGCCGGGATGCTCGTAGTTCTCGTTCATCACGGTGATGTAGTAGAACACGTCCTCTTGCTCGGCATACATCCGGCGCAGGCCGTCCTGCACGATCACCGCGACTTCATACGAGAAGGTCGGGTCGTAGGAGACGCAGTTCGGGATGGTCGAGGACATGAGGTGGCTGTGGCCGTCCTCGTGCTGCAGGCCCTCGCCGTTCAGGGTCGTGCGCCCGGCGGTGCCGCCGATCATGAAGCCGCGGGCCCGCATGTCGCCCGCCGCCCAGGCGAGATCGCCGATCCGCTGGAAGCCGAACATCGAGTAGTAGACGTAGAACGGGATCGTCGGCGCGTCGGAATGCGAATAGGAGGTCGCGGCCGCGATCCAGGACGACATCGCGCCCGGCTCGTTGATGCCCTCCTGGAGCATCTGACCGTTCTTGTCCTCCTTGTAGTACATCAGCTGGTTGGCATCCTCCGGCCGGTAGAGCTGACCGACCTGGGAGAAGATGCCGAACTGGCGGAACATGCCCTCCATGCCGAAGGTGCGGCTCTCGTCGGGCACGATCGGCACGATACGGTTGCCGATGTTCTTGTCGCGCAGGAGCGTGTTGAGGATGCGCACGAACGCCATGGTGGTGGAGATCTCGCGACCCGCGGTCTCCTTGAGCTGGGCCGAGAAGGCCGAGAGCGGCGGGATCTCCAGGGATTGCGACTTGCGCCGCCGGGCCGGGAGGGGACCGCCGAGCGCCGCGCGCCGCGCCATCAGGTAGTTGTGCTCGGGGCTCCCCTCGGGGAACTTGATGAAGGGGATCTCCTTCAGCTGGTCGTCCGAGAGGTCGATCTGGAAGCGGTCGCGGAACTGCTTGAGGACCGCCTCGCCCATCTTCTTCTGCTGGTGGGTGATGTTCTGGCCCTCGCCGGACTCGCCCATGCCGTAGCCCTTGACGGTCTTGGCGAGGATGAGGGTCGGCTGGCCCTTGTGCTTGGAGGCGGCGCTGTAGGCCGCGAACACCTTGCGGGGATCGTGGCCGCCGCGGGTGAGGCGCCAGATGTCGTCGTCCGACCAGTCGGCCACCAGGGCCGCCGTCTCCGGGTACTTGCCGAAGAAGTGCTCGCGCACGTAGGCGCCGCTCTTCGACTTGAAGTCCTGGTACTCGCCGTCGACGCATTCCTCCATCAGGCGCGCCAGCATGCCGGTGCTGTCCTTCTGGATCAGGGCGTCCCAGCCCGAACCCCACAGCACCTTGATGACGTTCCAGCCGGCGCCCCGGAAATCGGCCTCGAGCTCCTGCACGATCTTGCCGTTGCCGCGCACCGGGCCGTCGAGGCGCTGGAGGTTGCAGTTGATGACGAAGACGAGGTTGTCGAGTTTTTCACGCGCGGCGAGCGCGATCGCACCGAGGCTTTCGGGCTCGTCCATCTCGCCGTCGCCCATGAAGGCCCAGACCTTGCGGCCGTCCGTCTGCGCGAGGTTGCGGTGGTGCAGGTAGCGCAGGAAGCGGGCCTGGTAGATCGCCATCAGGGGGCCGAGGCCCATCGAGACGGTGGGGAACTGCCAGAAATCCGGCATCAGCCAGGGATGGGGATACGAGGACAGGCCCTTGCCACCGACTTCCTGGCGGAAACCGAGGAGCTGCTCCTCGGTCAGGCGGCCTTCGAGGAACGCGCGGGCATAGACGCCGGGCGAGGAATGGCCCTGCACATAGATCAGGTCACCGCCGTGATTGGCGTCGGCGCCTCGCCAGAAATGCATGAAGCCGGTGTCGTAGAGGGTCGCGGCCGACTGGAAGCTGGCGATGTGGCCACCGAGCTCGGACGAATCCTTGTTGGCCCGCAGGATGATCGCGATGGCGTTCCAGCGGATCGCCGAGCGGATGCGGTGCTCGATCGCGCGGTCGCCCGGATGCGGATCCTGCTTTTCCGGCAGGATCGTGTTCAGGTAAGCAGTATTGGCCGAATAGGGAACCGGAGCGCCCTTCTTGCGGGCCCCGTCGATGACCTGTTCGATCAGGTAATGGGCGCGTTCCGGGCCGTCGACGTCCAGGACGCCGTCCAGCGAATCTAGCCATTCCTGTGTCTCGACCGGGTCGAGGTCGCGGCTACGCTCCATGGGCATCCTCCATTAACTTTTATGCGGATCGTGGGACCCGCTTATTTGACTGAGCGCTCTTCAGCAGCGTTCGTGCCAACTCCAACCAAGCGCTTTTCGCGTTTGGTGGCAATGGGTTCGCGAAAAGACAAAGCCGTCGGTCTGCGATATTTGTTACGCGTTTGAATTTTTTTGTCTGGGTTTCCGGACACGCCACGATGGCGTTGACCGCCGGGTGCCCGGCTTACCGGCGCAAGACGCATGGATTCGAGTTCATGCATGCCTAGGGTTGCATCCGAGGCGGGCCTTCGGCCGCCCCGCCCTCGGAAGCGTCAACCCAGCCCTGCACGCCCCGCAAGGCGACGCAGATTTGTCCCGAAATCCGCACCGCGCCTCAGGCGCGCCGCGACGAACCGCGCACGATGAGACGACCGCTCAGGGTGACCTTGCGGACGGGTTGATCCGGCGCCTTCAGGCGGTCGAACAGCAGCGCCATGGCCTGGGCGCCGATCTCGGCGACCGGCTGCTCGATCACCGTGAGGCCGGGTTCCACGAGGTCGCTCCAGGGCTCGTTGTCGAAGCCGGCGAGGCCAAGGCTTCCGGGCGCGGCGAGGCCGAGGCGCCGGGCCGCCCGCACCGCGCCCATCAGCATCAGGCCGTTGGAGAGGACCAGCGCATCCGGGCGATCGTCCCCGGCCAGCCATTCTACCAGGATCGCCTCGGCGGCGGCGGCATTGGGGGCGGCCACCCGCGCCAAGGGCTCGGCCCCGACCCGGCGCAGCGCACCCTCGTAGCCCGCCTGGCGCTCTTGCGCGGTGGAACTCGTCGCGCCGAACAGGCCGCCGATCCGGCGGTAGCCCTGCGCCCAGAGGTGTTCGGCCAACTGGGCGGCGGCCGCCACATTGTCGAGGACGACACTATCATGGGCGCCGGGCGGGCCGGCCCGGTCGATGAGCACCGCCGGCACGTCGAGGTCGCCCGCCTTCATCGCCTCGGCGGTGACCCGGGTCGGGGCGAAGATGAGGCCGGTGACGCGCTCCTCCTCCATCAGGCGCAGGTACAGGGCCTCCCGGTCCGGATCCTCGTCGGTGTTGCAGAGGATCACCCGCATCCCGGCGGCATAGGCCGCATCCTCGACCGCGCGGCTCACGGCCGTGAAGAACGGGTTGCGGATATCGGCCACGATCAGGCCGATGGTCTGGGTCGATTGCGAGCGCAGGCGCCTGGCCGACAGGTTGGGCCGGTAGCCGGTGGCGCGCACCGCCGCCTCGACCTGCTGGCGCAGGGCCTCGCTGACCGGTCCCCGCCCGAGGGCCCGCGAGACCGTCGCGGTCGAGACCCCCGCCGCGCGGGCGACATCGCGAATTCCGACGCTCATCGGGCGAGACGCCCGGGACGGTGCGCGACATCCGGGTCCAGACAGCCCACGATAGGAAACGTTTTCAGCATCATGGCAGCCACATTGGCACCGATGCGCAGAGCGAGCAATCGCCCATTTGGCACTATTTCACCAATCTCGATTGACAGGATCTGTGAAAACGTTTTCATTAGTTGCAACGACAAACCCCACACCATTGATGGGAGGAGCACGCCATGCTCGCACCGACACCCCCCTTAGGCCCGCGCCTGCTCATCCGCCTTGCCGCCGCGCCCGCCACCAAGGAAGCGGCTATCCGCGAGGCGGCGCAGCTCCTCGTGGCGGCCGGCTGCATCGATCCGGCCTACGAGGCCAGCATGCTGCGCCGGGAGGCGGTGTCGAACACCTATCTGGGGCACGGCGTCGTCATCCCCCACGGCATGGTCGACGACCGCCACCTCGTCCGGCAGAGCGGGCTCGCGGTGCTGCAGGTACCCGGGGGCATCGTCTGGCACGACGGCCAGGTCGCGCATCTGGTCGTCGCCATCGCGGCGCAATCCGACACGCACATCACGGTGCTGCGGCGCCTCACCCGCCTGATCCAGGACGAGGCCCGCCTCACCGCCCTGCGCGACACGACCGCCAAGGAAGAGATCGCCGCCGCCCTCAGCGAGGACGCGGCGAGTCCCGGCGCGGCCGGCCCCGCCACCGATCTCAGCCAGCGCTTCGAGTGGACGGTCGATTATCCGACCGGGCTGCATGCCCGCCCGGCCTCGCACTGGGTGGAAGTGGCCCGGACCTGTCCGGCGCGGATCCAGGTGCGGCACGGCGCCGAGGTGGCCGATGCCAAGAACCTCATCGCCCTGCTGCAACTCGGCCTGCGCTGCGGCGACGCGGTGACGATCTCGGCGGAGGGCGACGACGAGGCCGGCGCGCTCGCGAAGATCTGCAAGGCGGTGACCGGCCTCAGCGCTGCCGAGAAGGCCGCCGCGAAGGCGGCCGCCGATGCCGCCGCGAAGGCGTCCGGCCCGGTCGCCGGCTGGAACCCGGCCGAAGCGCCCCGTGCCCTCGCCGGCCTCGGGGCCAGCCCCGGCCTCGTCATCGGCCCCATCCACGTCCTCAGCCTCGCCGAGCCCGTAGTGCCGGACGAGCCGGAGCCCCTGACGAGCGGTGGCGACCGCCTGCACGCGGCCCTCGAGGCCACGGACGGACAGCTGCGGGCGCTCGCCGACGACACCGCCCGCCGCCTCGGCGCGGCCGATGCCGGCATCTTCAAGGCCCAGGGCGAGCTCATCGCCGACACCGACCTCATCACCCTGGCCTGCCAGCTCATGGTGGAAGGCCACGGCGTCGCCTTCGCCTGGAACCAGGCCGTGGAGCGGATGGCCGCCAAGCTCTCGGCCCTGGGCAACCCCGTGCTCGCCGCCCGCGCGGCGGATCTGCGCGACGTCGGCCGCCGGGTGCTGGCCCAGATCGATCCGGCCCTGAAGAGCGGCCACGACCTGCCGGACGTGCCCTGCATCCTCGTGGCCCCCGACCTCGCCCCCTCCGACACCGCCGGGCTTGACCCCACCCGCGTCATCGGGCTGGCCACGGCGCAGGGCGGCCCGACCTCACACACCGCGATTCTCGCCCGGACGCTTGGCATCCCCGCCATGGTGGCGGGCGGGCCCGGGCTGCTCGCCCTGGAGAACCGCACGCAGGCCATCCTCGACGGCGGCACCGGGCGCCTCTACCTCGACCCGAGCGCGGCGGACCTCGCTTCGGCCCGGGCCTGGAGCGAGCGCCAGCGCGCCAAGGCCGAGGACGAAGCCCGCGCCCGGGCGCTGCCCGCCCGCACCACGGACGGGCACGTGGTCGCCATCGGCGCCAACGTCAACAACCCCGAGCAGGTGCCGCTGGCCCTCGACCAGGGCGCGGAGGGCGTCGGCCTGATGCGCACGGAGTTCCTGTTCCTGGAGCGCGGCGACACGCCTTCCGAGGACGACCAGTACGCCACCTACCGGGGCATGCTCACGGCGCTCGCCAGCCGGCCGCTCATCGTGCGGACCCTCGACATCGGCGGCGACAAGCAGGTGGCGCATCTCCACCTGCCCAAGGAGGAGAACCCCTTTCTCGGGGTGCGCGGCGCCCGCCTGCTGCTGCGCCGGCCCGACCTGATGGAGCCGCAACTGCGCGCCCTCTACCGCGCCGCCAGGGACGGCGTGCCGGCAGGCGCCCCCGTCGGCCAGCACGCGCCGCTCTCGATCATGTTCCCGATGATCACCTCGGTGCCCGAGGTGCTGGCCCTGCGCGCCCATTGCGACCGCATCCGGCGCGACCTCGACGCGCCGGAAGTGCCGCTCGGCATCATGATCGAGGTGCCGGCCGCCGCGATCCAGGCCGATGCCCTCGCCCGGCACTGCGATTTCTTCTCCATCGGCACCAACGACCTGACCCAGTACGCCCTGGCCATCGACCGCCAGAACACCGACCTCGCGCCCGAGGCCGACAGCCTGCACCCGGCGGTGCTGCGCCTCATCCACATGACCTGCGAGGGCGCGGCCCGGCACCGGCGCTGGGTCGGCGTCTGCGGCGGCATCGCGGGCGATCCGTTCGGGGCCTGCCTGCTGGCCGGGCTCGGCGTGCACGAGCTCTCGATGACGCCCCGGGACGTCTCAGCCGTGAAGGCGCGCCTGCGTGCCTCCGAGATCGGCGACCTGCGGGCGCTCGCCGCCCGGGCCTGCGCCCAGGAGGATGCGGCCGGGGTCCGGGCGCTCGCCCACGAGATCATGGGAGCGGTCGCATGAGCCTCGACAGCGCGCGGGTCGTGACCTGCACCCTGAACCCAGCCCTCGACCAGACCGTCGTGCTCGACGCGCTGGTTCCCGGGGCGGTCCACCGCGCCCGCAGCGTGCGCAGCGATGCCGGCGGCAAGGGTGTGAACGTTGCCGCCTGCCTGGCCGACTGGGGCGTGCCCGTGGCCGCCACCGGCGTGCTGGGCCAGGACAACGCCGCCCCGTTCCAGGCCCTGATGGAGGCCAAGGGTATCGCGGATGCCTTCGCGTGGATCCCCGGCGAGACCCGGACCAACCTCAAGCTCCTCGACGCGCAGAGCGGCGACACCACCGACATCAACCTGCCGGGGCTCGCCGTGACGGCGGACGCCCTGGTCACGGTGCGGGCGGTCCTGCGCAGCCGCGCCACCGAAGGCACCCTCGCGGTCCTGGCCGGCAGCCTGCCCGGTGGCCTGCCGGCCGGGACCTATGCGGACCTCACCGCCGCCTTGGTGGCGCGCGGCGTCCGCGTGATCCTCGACGCGTCCGGGCCGGCCCTCGCCGCCGCCCTCGCGGCTCCGGCGGACGCCCTCCCCTTCGCGATCAAGCCGAATCGGCACGAGCTGGAGGAATGGGCCGGGCGCCCCCTGCCGACGCTCGCCGCCGTCGCCGCCGCCGCCCACGACCTGCGGGTGCGGGGCATCCCCCTCGTGGTGGTCTCCCTGGGCGCCGAGGGGGCCCTGTTCGTCACCGAGGCCGAGACGCTGCACGCCCTGCCGCCCCCGACCACGATCGCCAGCACGGTGGGGGCCGGCGACGCCCTGGTGGCCGGGCTCGTGGCCGGACTGCATGCGGAGCTGCCCCTGGCCGACACCGCCCGCCTCGCCCTCGCCTTCGCGGCCGGCAAGCTCGGCCATGCCGGGGCGAACCTGCCGCCGCGCGAGACCGTGCGGGCCATCGCCGCCACGGTGCGGGTCGAGACGCTCTCTCCCCGGATGTAGCGCGGGGCCCCTCCCCCGTGCGGGGAGGGGGACGCGCGCGAACGACGCAACGATCGAACACGAATCAGCAGCAGGAGGAAGCCATGACCCAGGTGTTGGCGGTGGTGGGAGGTGGGGATCAGGGCCTGCACGCGGTGCTGGCCGGGGCGGCCCTGCGCAAGGCGGCCGAGCGGCGCCGGCAGGCTGTCGAGGTGGAGCTGCGCGGCAAGGGCGTCGGCGGGAACCCGCTCAGCGCCAGCGCGATCCAGGGCGCCCAGGCTGTGCTGCTCATCGGAGAGGGCGATCTCGGCGAGGGTCGGTTCGGGGCGATGCGCCGGGCCCGCATCCGGATCGAGGACGTGCTCACCGACGCGCAGGCGGTGCTGGACCGCGTCCTCTCCGGGGACGCCCCGACCCCGGTCGCCGCGAGCATTCCGAAAAAAATCGTCGCCATCACCTCCTGCCCCACCGGCATCGCCCACACCTTCATGGCCGCCGAGGGCCTTCAGGCGGCGGCCGAGGCCCTGGGCCATCCGATCCGCGTGGAGACGCAAGGCTCGGTGGGTGCCCGCGACGCCCTCACGCCGGAGGAGATCGCGGCGGCCGACCTCGTGCTGATCGCCGCCGATACGGGCGTGGACCGGGCGCGCTTTGCCGGCAAGAAGCTCTATGCCACCAACACCAAGGCGGCGATCCGGGACGGCAAGGGCCTGATCGCCACCGCCTTCGCGGAGGCCCAGGTCCACGGGGGCGAAGCCGTCGCCGAGGGACCGGCCCGCCCGGCCGCCGCCGAGACGAAGGCCGGCGCCTACAAGCACCTGATGACCGGTGTCTCGTTCATGCTGCCCTTCGTGGTGGCGGGCGGCCTGCTCATCGCGCTCGCCTTCGCCTTCGGGGGCATCGACGCGATGAAGCCCGAGAATGCCGGAACCCTCGGCTTCGCGCTGGGCGAGATCGGCGCCAAGGCGGCCTTCGCGCTGATCGTGCCGGCGCTCGCCGGCTACATTGCCTATTCCATCGCCGACCGGCCCGGCATCGCGCCCGGCATGATCGGCGGCATGCTCGCCGCCAACCTCCAGGCGGGCTTTCTCGGCGGCATCGCGGCCGGATTTATTGCCGGCTACGCGACGTCCTTCCTCAACAAGCACATCCGCCTCCACCGGAATCTGGAGGGGTTGAAGCCCGTCCTGATCCTGCCCCTGCTCGCCGCCGCGATCACCGGGCTCCTGATGATCTACGTGGTCGGTGTGCCGGTGGCGGCGATCCTGGCCGCGCTCACGGAATGGCTGAAGGGCATGCAGGGCACCAGCGCGGTGCTCCTCGGCCTCGTCCTCGGCGGCATGATGGCGGTCGACATGGGCGGTCCCGTCAACAAGGCGGCCTATGCCTCCTCCGCCGCCCTGATCGCCTCCGGCATCACCGCCCCGATGGCGGCGGTGATGATCGGCGGCATGACCCCGCCGCTCGGCATCGCCCTCGCCACCCGCCTGTTCCCCGCCCGCTTCTCGAAGCCCGAGCGCGAGGCCGGCGGCGCGGCGGCGGTGCTGGGCGCGGCCTTCATCACCGAAGGCGCGATCCCCTTCGCGGCGGCCGATCCGCTCCGGGTCATCCCCGCGATGGTGGCGGGCTCCGCCCTCGCGGGCGCCATCGCCCTGAGCCTCGGCGTCGAGATCAAGGTGCCCCATGGCGGCCTGTTCATCCTGCCGATCCCCAACGCGGTGACGAACCTGCCCGGCGCCCTGATCGCCATCGCCGTCGGCACCCTGGTGACGGGGCTGCTGGTCGGCCTCCTGAAGAAGCGGGCGGCCTGACCGCACCGACCACGACACGACGGACCCGGCGCCAAGACCGGGCACATCGAAACGCCGAATCACAGGGGAGACGAGAGATGGGCAAGGGATTGAGGGCGGCCGTGATCGGCCTCGGACTGGCGACGATGGCCGCCGCGCCGGATGCGCGGGCGCAGGGGTTGGACGCCGGGACCGGCCTCGGCGTGCCGGAGACGGTGCAGCGCCCCGCCCCGCGGCGAACCCGCGCCCGGCCGCCGCAGCCGGACGGCCAGGGCTTCGCGGGCGCCGACAGCGCGGCGGGGGCCGCCGACACCCTGGGCCAGACCGCGACCCCGCCGACCCTGGCGGCCGGCACCTTCGACCTCGGCAACGGGCTCAGCCTCATCGCCAACTACACCGGGCAGGCGGCCGCCAACCCCATCGGCGGCATCCGCCAGGGCGGCGCCTATGCGGGACAGGTGTTCTTCGGCATCGACGCCGACCTGAACCGGCTCGCCGGCATCGCGGGCGGCGCGGTCCACGTCGCGGTGACGAACCGGCACGGCAACAGCCTGTCGGAGCGGTACATCGGCAACAACACCTCCGTGCAGGAGATCTTCGGCGGCGGTCAGACCACCCGGCTCACCCTGCTCAGCTACGAGCAGAAGCTGTTCGACGACCGGCTGATTGTCGAGTTCGGCCGGCTGGTCGCCAACATCGCCTTCCTCAATTCGCCGATCTACTGCAATTTTCAGTCGAATTCCGCCTGCGGCAACCCGACCTTCGTGTTCAAGACCTCGAACTTCACGTTCTGGCCGGTCTCGAGCTGGGGCGCGCACGCCAAGGCCTGGCTCACCGACCGGGTGTTCTTCCACGCGGGCGTCTACGAGGTGAACCCGCGCCACCAGCAACCCGGCGACAACGGCCTCGACTTCTCGACGCGGGGCGCCACCGGCGCGATCCTGCCGTTCGAACTCGGCTATTCCACCACCTTCGCCAACGATCCCCTGCCCCGGAACTACGGCATCGGCGGCTGGTACGACGCCTCCGACTATGCCGATCCGGTCCGCGACGTCACCGGGCAGCGCTCGGTGCTCACCAGTCTCGCCCCCGCCACCCGGTTCGGACGCTCCGGGGTCTATGCCCGCTTCGACCAGATGGTGTGGCGGCCCGACCCCGCCGGCATCCAGGGCCTGACCCTGTTCGGCGTCGCCATGGCGGGCACCTCGGGGCGTCTGGTGGAGGATTACTTCCTGGAGATCGGCGCGCTCCAGACCGGCACCTTCGCGGGCCGGCCTTTCGACACGCTGGGCTTCGTCATCAACACCCAGAAGTTTTCGCCGCTCGCGCTCTCCAACATCGTGCTGGCGCAGAACAGCCTCGGCATCGACCGCACGATTCCGCGCCAGCAGATCATGATGGAGCTGAACTACGGCATCCAGGTCGCGCCCTCGGTGCGGCTGACGCCGAACCTCCAGTACATCATAAACCCGGACCAGACCCGCTTCCCGTTCTACCGCAAGAACATCCCCGACGCCTTCGTGATCGGTGCCAAGCTGTCCGTGGACCTGTTCACCCTGGCGGGGCTCGCCCGGGGCCCGGGGCAGTAGCGTCGGGTGCGCCGATCAGGTCGGCGAGGCCGTCCGGGCAGGCGCCGTCGCGAGGGACGATGTGGGTCGCCACGGCGCCGTGCCGGGCGATGGCCCCGGCGACGAAATCGGGCGGCGTCGGAGCGTCGGGGCTCTCACAGACAACGGCGGCGCGGAGCGGCACGCCGTGCGCCCGCAGGGTCTCGATCGCCGTCAGCGCGTGGCTGATGGCACCGAGATAGGAGCCCGAGACGAGGAGCGCGGGGAGGTCCAGGGCCTTGAGCCAGTCGAGGCCGGTGGCCTCCGGGGTGACCGGGCTCATCAGGCCGCCGACGCCCTCGATCAGCAGGGTGCCGCCGGGCGGCGTCGCCCGAATCGCGTCGCGGCACCAGCCGACGAGATCGGCCAGGGCCAGCGCCCGCCCCTCACGGGCGGCGGCGAGATCGGGGCTGAGCGGTGCCGCGAAGCGCCAGGGCGAGCAGGCCGCGACCGTCGCGGGCGTGACGGCCAGGCCCTGGGCGGCCAGGAGCCGGGCCGTGTCGCTCGCCGCGAAGTCCGGATGGTCGAGGGCGGGCACGCCGCTCGCGAGCGGCTTGAGGGTACGCACGGGGCAACCCGCTTCCCGCAGCCGCCGCGTCAGCGCGGCGGTGACGTAGGTCTTGCCGATCTCGGTGCCGGCGCCGGCAATGAAGACGGCGCGGGAGCGGCTCACTTCTCGACGAACGCCTTCTCGATGACGTAGTGGCCGGCCTCGCCGTGGTTGCCCTCCTCGTAGCCGCCATCGGTGAGGAGCATGCGCGTGTCGCGGATCATGTCGGGCGAGCCGCACAGCATGAAGCGGTCGTTCTCGATGGACATCGGCGGCAGACCGATATCCTCGAACAACTTGCCGGAGGTCATCAGGTCGGTGATGCGGCCGCGGTTGCGGAAGGGCTCGCGCGTGACGGTGGGATAGTAGATCAGGCCGGCGCTGATGACCTCGCCGAGGAACTCGTGGTTCGGCAGGTCCTGCGTGATGGTCTCGCCGTAGGCGAGTTCCTGCACCTGCCGGCAGCCGTGGACGAGCACGACCTTCTCGAAGCGCTCGTAGGTCTCCGGGTCCTTGATGATCGACATGAAGGGGGCGAGCCCCGTGCCCGTGCCGAGCAGGTAGAGGTGCTTGCCCGGCATCAGGTTGTCGAGCACCAGCGTGCCGGTGGGCTTTTTGCCGACGATGATCGGGTCCCCGACCTTGAGGTGCTGCAGCTTCGACGTGAGCGGGCCGTTCGGCACCTTGATCGAGAAGAACTCCAGCTCCTCCTCGTAATTGGCCGAGACGACGCTGTAGGCGCGCAGCAGCGGGCGGCCCTCGACTTCCAGGCCCATCATCACGAATTCGCCGTTGCGGAAGCGGAAGGCGGGGTCACGCGTGGTGCGGAAGGAGAACAACGTGTCCGTCCAGTGGTGGACGCTCAGCACACGCTCCTCGTTGAACTTGCTCATCGACGGTCCGTCTCGACTCTCGCTCGAATCTCGAAGCTTTGCCCGGGGTCTTCTCGCACCTGCGGTAGGCCCGTCAAGGCACATGACAACGCACCCGTCCTGCATCGCGCTCAAGCCTCGCACACGGGGCGCCGCCGTGTCGTGCCGGGCACTCCGGTCTGTTCGTGTGAGAGGGCGCCCTGCACGGACAGCCGACGCCGGACGGGGCGTGATCGCCGGCGCGCAGGATCAGAGTGGCTTCAGGCCCGCCTCGATCTCGGCCCGGCGGCCTTCCAGGAACGGCGGCAGGGCGAGGCGCTCGCCCAGGGTCTCCAGCGGTTCGTCGGTGGCGAAGCCCGGCCCGTCCGTGGCGATCTCGAACAGGATGCCGTTGGGCTCGCGGAAGTAGAGGCTGCGGAAATAGTAGCGGTCCACCGGCCCGCTGGAGGGCATGCGACGCTGCTGGAGGCGATCTGCCCAGGCCGCGTAATCGGCATCCGGAATCCGGAAGGCGACGTGGTGCACGGCGCCCGCGCCCTGGCGGGCCGGCGCCAGCTTCGGCTCGGCCACGAGATGGATTTCGGCCGCAGGACCGCCCGCCCCCATGCGGTAGACCCGGACCTCGCCCTCGGGCAGTTCATAAACCCGGTCATGGCTCATGCCGAGCACCTCGGTGAGGACAGCTTCCGTGCGCGCGATCTGCGCCACGCTGAGCCGGATCGGGCCGAGGCCACGGATCTGGTGCTCGGCCGGCACGGGGCTCTGCGCCCAGGGATGGGCTTCGCCCGCCCCGCCATCGTCCACCAGCATCAGGCGCTGGCCCTCGCCGTCCTCGAAATCGAGGGTGAGGCGGCCGTCCCGCTCCACCGGCACGGCGTGGCTGACTCCCTGCCGGGCCAGGTGCTCGCGCCACCAGTCGATCGCTCCCGGCCCGGCGACACGCAGG
>NZ_BPQL01000029.1 GCF_022179225.1 Methylobacterium goesingense | reverse complement strand
CGAGCACGAGGGTGAGGAGCCCGAATGCGACCGCCACGACGGTCGCGAACCGCCTGTTGCGAGGGCTCGGGGCAGCGGTCGCGAGGGTGGAAAGGTCGAGGCGTCCAGACGCTTCCAGCACGAGGGGGGCTCCGGGCCGCGCTCACGGGCAAATCGCCCGGCCGTCAGGACCGAGGCGATTCTAGCACCTTCCGGATTCCGCGCCATGCCGGCAGCATCGGTTCGCGCGCCAAACGACGACACCGTGCCGGGGCTGTTGCCGCCGCGAGACAGATGCTCGCCCTGGCCATCAGGCGAAGCACGCCGGGCTCGAAACTCCGCCCCGGTCGCGAGCCGCCGGCCTCCCCCTCCGGGAAGGACCGACCGCGCGCCGGCGGGGCGGAGCGACGAGCGCCTACTTCTTCGAGGCGAGATAGGCGATGACGTCGTCGATCTTCTTGTCGTCGGGATAGCCGGCGAACACCATCTTGGTGCCGGGCACCTTGGCCTTCGGGTTCTTCAGCCACTCGTGCAGATTGGCCTCGTCCCAGGTGATGCCCGAGCCCTTCAGCGCAGCCGAGTAGGTGTAGCCCTCCTCGGACGCCGCCTTGCGGCCGACGACGCCGGTGAGGTTGGGGCCGACGCCGTTCTTGCCGAAGGCGTGGCAGGCCTTGCAGGGCGCGAAGGCCTTCTCGCCGGCCGCCGCATCGCCCTCGGCCTGCGCCGCCATGGGAAGCAGTGCCGCCACGATCGCGCCGAGCATGATGTACCGCATGGGGTTTCCTCTCCGATGATTGTCGTTGCGCTCAGGAACCTAAGCCGCAGCTTCGGAAACGTATCCCTACGTCCAGCAATATCACGGTAATTTGAAGTAACCCGGTGGGATTAGCTATCATCGGCCCTGGAAACCACCCACATCCCCCATAGAATTTTCCCCCGATCTCGCATCGCACGATGGCGCATCGAAGGGGTGGGGCCATGCCGATCCAGCCAGCCGACGTCTCCCGGTTCCTCGATCGTTCCGGCTGGAGCCAGGCGCAGCTCGCCTGGACGCTGGGGATCAATCAGCCGCGCATCTCACGGTTCATCACGGGTCTGAAGAAGCCCAATCCGCAGCTTCAGGCAGCGCTTGAGACGTTCTTCGCCCACGATCCCCGCGCCGGAGGCCCGACACCGCGATCCGATTGATTGCGCCCTGGCGACGCCACAGGCCCCGACCCGGCCTGCTCGCGAATCCGGATTGGCTGCAGCCGGAGAATGCCCCGCGAAAAAGGCCGATCGCCCGGCGATTTGCGAAGGCGGGATGGGGCGGCGCGGACACGAATCCGTGAGCCGATGATGCATATTTGCATCACCTGGATTTAATCCCGAAACTGGCTGCAACCGCGCGGATTATTTCTAATTTTTTCTGGCAGATACCCCTCAAAACCAGAGGGGGGCCTCAGTTGAAACGCGTATTGCTCACCGGCGCGACCGGTCTCATCGGGGGCGCCGTCCTCCATCACGCCCTCGACCGGGACGACGCGGTTTCGTGGGTCTGCCTCGTGCGCTGCGTCAGCGTCGATCAGGGCCGGCAGCGCGTCGCGGCCCGCCTCGCCCGCTTCACCGATCCGTTCACGGCCCAGCGCCTCGCCCGCAAGATCGAGATCGTGCCCGGCGACTTCACCCGCGCCGACCTCGACATGGATCCGCGCCTCGACGACGTCACCCACATCCTGCACCTGGCCGCCGACACGTCCTGGTGGGGCGACGAGCGGGTGAACCGGACCAACCACGACGGCACCCTGGCCCTGGCCCGGCGGGCTCGCGCCATGGCGGGGCTCGAACGCTTCCTTCACGTCGGCACCGCGATGATCTGCGGCGCGAACGCCCCCCACCGGGTGGAAGAGGCCGCCTACCCGGCGGCCGATGCCCGCCACCTCGTGGCCTACACGGTGTCGAAGGCGGCGGCCGAGACCTCGCTCGCCGAGCACTTCTCCGATCTGCCGGTCGTGGTGGCCCGACCTTCCATCGTCGTGGGCCATTCCACGCTCGGCGCGGGCCCGAGTTCCAGCATCCTGTGGGTGGTCCGCGCCGCCGACCGCCTGCGCATGCTGCCCTGCGCCGACGAGAGCCGGGTCGACATCGTGCCCTCGGACTGGGTCGCCGAGACCCTGCACGGCCTGCTGTTCAAGCCGAACCTCGCGCACCGGGTCTATCATGTCTCCGGCGGGGCGGCGTCCAGCGCCTCCTGGCGCGATCTCATCGGCGCCTTCGAGGCGGCCGAGCCGTCCGACGGGGTGCGGGCCTTCCGCCGCTTCGACCTGTCCGACCGCGCCACCCTGCGCGCCCGCTTCGCGGAGGTGTTCGGGCTCGACGGCTCCCTCAAGCAGGCGATGCTGCGCGCGACCCGGGCCTACTACGCGTTCTGCTCCCTCGACCTCAGCTTCGACAACACGCGCCTCCTGGCGGAAGGCTTCGCGCCGCCGCCGTCCCTGCCGGCCTACCTCGCCACCTGCCTCGCCAATTCGGACGAGATCGTCGAGCAGTTCGCCGACGACCTCGAGATGTTCACGGCCCCCGTGCCGAGCGCGCCCGCGGCGCTGACGGCCATCGCGTGAACCCGTTCCTCATCCTCTCCCTGGCCATCGGCGCCGAGATCACCGCCACCCTCGCCCTCAAGGCGGCCGATGGCCTGACCAAGCCGGGGCCGACCGTGCTGGTGGCGCTGGGCTACGGCACGGCCCTCTGGCTCATGTCCACCAGCATGGACATGCTGCCGATCGGGGTCGTCTACGCGATCTGGGCGGGCGTCGGCATGGTCGGAGCGGCGCTCGGGGGCGCCCTCCTGTTCGACGAGCCGATCAGCCCGACGATGATCGTCGGCATCGGCGTGATCGCGGTCGGGGTCGCAATCCTGGCCTCCGCACAGACGAGCCACTGATACGGTTTCCGGCTGAATCGTTCGGTTTCTGGCGCGGCTCCCCTCCCCTTCCGGGAGAGGGAGCGCATCGCGCACAGGCTGACCGAAGCCATCACCCGGAAACCGTATGAGGCGCCAAGCGCCGCATCGCCCCGCGCCTCAAATTCGACGCGGTGCGACCCGACGCCAGTCCCGCACGAATCGGGGGGCACCGATCCGCGGGCGCACACCGGCGCGGCTCGCGCGACGGCTGACCGGCCCCGGCTCTCTCCGCCTCGTGCCGAGACCATGACGCGCGCTCCGGCACCCCGCCGGACGACGATCCACGCCCAGACCCGAACGAAGTTGCGCCTGATGAACAGGACCCCGCCTGCGATGGCCAGGATCGTCATTCCCCTCGGGCTGCTGATCTGCGCGGTTGCGGCCGCGAGCATCTGGCCCGGCCCCATCGTGGCCATCGCCACGTCGATCCGGGACCGGCTCTCGGCGTCCGAGACGGCCGGGGCGGAGGCGGGCCAGCAGCCGGATCCGTCCGGGGGACGGCTCTTCCGGCCGAACCCCGCCCAGCGTGCCGCCCTGGACATCCAGCCCGTCCGCACGACGAGCTTCCGGCCGGAGGGCACGGCGGAGGGCCGCATCGCCCTCAACGACGACGACAACGTGCCGGTCACCTCTCCGTATGCGGGCCGGGTCACGCGCGTGCTCGTGCGGGCGGGCGACACGGTCAAGGCGGGCGACGTCCTCCTCACGCTGGAAGCCACCGACATGGTCCAGGCGCAGAGCGACTATCAGGCCGCCCTCAATACCCTCGCCAAGGCGACCGCGCTGCTCAAGCTCGACCAGACCATCGCGGCCCGCCAGCAGGAGCTGTTCCAGGCCAAGGCGGTGGCGCTCAAGGACTACCAGTCGGCCCAGAACGACGTGATCGGCGCTCAGAGCGACCTGAAGACCGCCGAGGCCGGCCTCGAGGCGGTCAAGAACCGCCTGCGCCTCCTCGGCAAGACCGACGCGGAGATCGCCGCCTACGAGCGCAAGGGCACCATGAGCCCGGAAACCCAGATCCGGGCGCCGATCGCCGGCACCATCGTCCAGCGCAAGGTCGGTCTCGGCCAGTATCTCTCCGCCTCCAGCGACCCGGTCTTCGTGATCGGCGACCTCTCGACGGTGTGGCTGGTGGCCAACGTGCGCGAGAGCGAGATCCCCCGGATCCGGATCGGGCAGGAGATCGAGGCGACGGTGGCGGGCTTCGGCGAGCGCGTGTTCAAGGGGCGGGTGAACTACATGTCCGCCAGCCTCGACCCGGCCACCCGGCGGCTCGCCGTGCGCAGCGAGGTCGAGAATCCCGACGGCATCCTGAAGCCCGAGATGTTCGCGGCCTTCACGATCTTCACCGGTCCCGGACAGACGGCACCGGCCGTGCCCGCCGCCGCCATCGTGTACGAGGGCGCGCAGGCGCATGTCTGGGTGGCGCGGCCGGACGGCGCCATCGAGGCCCGCCCGATCAGCCTCGGCATGACCGTCGGCGGCCTCGCCCAGGTGACCGACGGCCTCGCGGCCGGCGAGGCGATCGTCACGCGCGGCGCCGTCTTCATGGATCGGGCCACCAGCGGCGACAAGGCGTCCTGAAGCGGGCGCCCGCCATCCTTCGAGGCCGAATCCCCCTTCGAAGCCGACACCTTTTTTCGAGGCGAAAACCCGTCATGACCCAGTCTCACCCATGAACGGCCTGATCGTCTTTGCCCTGCGCCAGCGCGTGCTGGTGTTCCTGCTGTTCGTGGTGATGCTGGCGCTGGGCTACGCGAGCTACACGCAGCTCAACATCGAGGCCTATCCCGACCCGGTGCCGCCGCTCGTCGACGTCATCACCCAGAACCCCGGGCAATCGGCCGACGAGATCGAGCGCTACATCACGATCCCCCTGGAGGTGCAGCTCGCCGGCATCCCCAACGCGACCGTGGTGCGCACGATCTCGCTGTTCGGGCTCTCGGACGTGAAGGTGCAGTTCAACTACAACTTCACCTACCAGCAGGCCCTGCAGCGGGTGCTCAACCGCCTCTCGCAGCTGCCGCCGCTTCCCAACGGTGCCCAGCCGCAGATCTCCCCCACGAGTCCCGTCGGCGAGATCATGCGCTACAAGGTGACGGGGCCGCCGGGCTACTCCTCCACCGACCTGAAGTCCCTGCAGGACTGGGTGCTGCAGCGCCGGTTCAAGGCGATTCCCGGCGTCACCGACGTGACGGCCTTCGGGGGCCGCACCAAGGAATACGAGATCGCCGTCGACCTCACCCGGCTCCAGGCGCAAGGGCTGACCCTGGTCCAGCTCGTCACGGCGCTGAACAATTCCAGCATCAACGTCGGCGGCCAGACCCTGAACGTGGGCGAGCAATCGGCGGTGGTGCGCGGCATCGGCCTCATCCGCGACATGGACGACATCCGCGACACGATGCTGACCCAGGTTGCCGGCGTACCGGTGCTGGTGCGCGACGTCGCCGAGGTGCGGGTCTCGAACGCGCCCCGCCTCGGCATCGTCGGGCACGACGGGCAGAGCGACATCGTCGAAGGCATCGTGCTCATGAGCCGGGACGGCGAGAGCCTGCCGACGCTGAAGCTGGTCAACGCCGAGATCGACAAGGTCAACGCCAGCGGCATCCTGCCCCCGGGCGTGCGGGTGGAGCGCATCTACGACCGCAGCGGGCTGATCCACACCACGACCCACACGGTGATGCACAACCTCGTCTTCGGCGTGGTGCTGGTCTTCGTGGTGCAGTGGCTGTTCTTGGGGAGCCTGCGCAGCGCCGTCATCGTGGCGGCGACGATTCCCTTCGCGCTCGGCTTCGCCATCCTGATCCTGGTCCTGCGCGGGGATTCGGCGAACCTCCTCTCCCTGGGCGCCATCGATTTCGGCCTGATCGTCGACGCCACCGTGATCATGGTGGAGAACGTGTTCCGGCACCTGGCCGAGCCGGAGCACGGCGGCGGCGAGGCACCGCCGGGCGGACTGACGGGGCGCCTCGGCACCATCGCCATCGCGGGCGCGGAGGTGAACCGGGCGATCTTCTTCTCGGCCACGATCATCATCGTGGGCTTCCTGCCGCTCTTCACGCTGACCGGCGTCGAGGGCCACATCTTCGGCCCCATGGCCAAGACCTACGCCTACGCGCTGCTCGGCGGGCTCATCGCCACCTTCACGGTCTCGCCCGCGCTCTCGGCGCTGATCCTGCCCAAGCACGTGGAGGAGCGCGACACCCTGATCGTGCGCCTGCTGCGCTTCGGCCACGTGCTGATCCTGCGCTTCGGCCTGCGCAACAAGGTGCTGTCGCTCCTCGTCCTCGCGGCGCTTCTCGGCGCCTCGGGCATCGCCGCACGGACGCTGGGCCTCGAATTTTTGCCCAAGCTCGAGGAGGGCAACCTCTACATCCGCGGCACCATGCCGGCCTCGATCTCGCTGGAGGCCGGCAACGCCTACGTGGAGCGCCTGCGCAAGATCATTGCCGAAGTACCGGAGGTGGTCACCGTGCTGTCGCACCAGGGCCGCCCGGACGACGGCACCGACGCCACCGGCTTCTTCAACGTCGAGATCCTGGCGCCCCTGAAGCCCTTCGACACCTGGCGCAAGGGCCTCGACAAGGAGACGCTGGTGCGCGACCTCTCGGCCAAGCTCGACGAGGCCTTCCCCGGCATCGAGTTCAACTTCTCCCAGTACATCGAGGACAACGTCCAGGAGGCGGCCTCCGGCGTGAAGGGCGAGAACTCCGTCAAGATCTACGGCAACGACCTCAACGACCTGACCAAGACCGCCGAAGCCATCAAGGCCACCCTGTCGACGGTGCCGGGCATCGCGGATCTGGCGGTCTTCGCCTCCCTCGGCCAGCCGACCGTGCGGATCGACATCGACCGGCGCAAGGCCGCCCGCTACGGCCTGTCGCCGGGCGATGTGAACACCACCGTCCAGGCTGCCATCGGCGGCCAGACCGCGGGCGACCTCTACGAGTACGGCTCGGACCGGCACTTCCCCATGCGGGTGCGCCTCGCGCCCCAGTACCGCCGCAGCCTCGAGACCATCCGCAACATCACCATCGGGGCGGCCAACCCGGCCGGCGGCGTGGTTCAGGTGCCGCTCTCCGAGATCGCCACCGTGGAGCTCGTCTCCGGCGCGGCCTTCATCTACCGCGAGAACCAGGAGCGCTACATCCCGGTGAAGTTTTCGGTACGCGGGCGTGATCTGGGTGGTGCGGTCCTCGAAGCCCAGGATCGCATCGCCCGCGAGGTGACCCTGCCGGCCGGGTTCCACCTCGAATGGGTCGGGCAATTCACGAACCTTCAGGACGCCGTGCAGCGCCTGACCATCGTGGTGCCGGTGACCATCGCGCTGATCGCCCTGCTGCTCTACGTGAACTTCAACTCCGTCACCGACATGGCGCTGACGCTCAGCGTCATCCCGATGGCGATGATCGGCGGCATCTTTGCCCTCGTCCTGACCCTGACGCCGTTCTCGATCTCGGCCGCGATCGGCTTCATCGCCCTCTTCGGCATCTCCACCATGGAGGGCGTGATCCTGCTCTCCTACTACAACCAGCTCCTCGACGAGGGCTGGGCCCGGGCGGACGCGGTCTGGCACGCCGCCAACGTGCGCATGCGCCCGGTGATGATGACCTGTGTGGCCGCCTGCGTCGGCCTGCTGCCGGCGGCGATCTCCACCGGCATCGGCTCGCAGGTGCAGAAGCCGCTGGCCCTCGTGGTCGTGGGCGGCATCCTGCTGGCGCCCAACCTCATCCTGGTGGTGGTCCCGATCCTGATCGCGCTGTTCTCGCGCCGGGTGCCGGCGGCGGTTCCCTCGGACGCGGCCGTCCGGGCCGTGGCCCAGGCCGAGCACGCGTGATGCGCGGATCACAGCCTCGCGCGCCTGCGCCCGCCCGCGTTGACTTCGACGCCGCTCCGGCGCCTCTACGGCCGCGGTTGGCGACAGGATTCTCCGACATGGCGGCATCATCCCAGAACGCGGCGCCGGCCGGCCGGGGCCCGGCCCCGCGCCGCCTGCGCGGCGCCCTGCTCGCCCTCGCGATGACCGGCCTCGGCGGCTGCGTGGTCGGTCCGGACTACGTGCCGCCGACCGATCCGCCGGTGACCCGCTACACCCGCGAGCCCCTGGCCAACCCCAGCGCCGCCGACACCATCCGCACCGCCCATGGCGGCTCGGCCGACCAGAGCTTCGTCGCGGGTGCCGACGTGCCGGGCCGGTGGTGGACGCTGTTCCGGTCTCCCGCCCTCGATCGGCTGGTCGAGGAAGCGCTCGCCAACAATCCGAACCTCGACGCCGCGCAGGCCGCCCTGCGGATCGCGCAGGAGAACGTCGAGGCGCAGCGCGGCACGCTGTTCCCGGTGGTCGCCGCCAACGGCCTCGGCTCGCGCCAGAAGGCCCCCGGGGGCGCCCTGCAGGGGCCGCTCAACGACACCCGGCAGCTGTTCTACAGCCTCTACACGCCGCAGGTGACGGTCTCGTTCACCCCCGACGTGTTCGGCGGCAACCGGCGCCAGATCGAGTCCCTGGAGGCGCAGGCCGAGAACCAGCGCTTCCAACTGGAAGCCACCTACCTGACGCTGACCACGAACGTCGTCCTGGCGGCGATCCAGGAGGCGTCGCTGCGCGCCCAGATCGACGCCACCCGCAAGGTGATCCAGGCCCAGACCGAAGTCCTCAACCTCTACAACAAGCAGCTGTCCCTCGGGCAGATCGCCGGGGCCGACGTGGTGGTGCAGCAGGCCGCGCTCTCGGTCTCGATGCAGCTGCTGCCGCCCCTGGAGAAGCAGCTCGCCCAGCAGCGCAACCTGCTCACCGCCCTGGTCGGACGCCTGCCGAGCGAGGAGGTCTCGCAGACCTTCACCCTCGCTTCCCTGCGCCTGCCCACCGGCCTGCCCGTGAGCCTGCCCTCGCGCCTCGTGCAGCAGCGCCCGGACGTGAAGGCGGCGGAGGCCAACGTGCAGCAGGCGAGCGCGGCGGTCGGCGTCGCGGTGGCCAACCGCCTGCCGCAGTTCAACATCACCGCCAATGGCGGCGCCAGCGCGGTGCGGATCGCGCAGCTCGCGAGTTCGGCCGCCTCGTTCTACGGCATCGTCGGCACCGTGGCGCAGCCGATCTTCGATGCCGGAACCCTGTTCCGGCGCCAGCGCGCGGCGGAGGAGACCCTCAACGAGGCCCAGGCCCAGTACCGGGCGGTGGTGATCGGCGCCTTCCAGAACGTCGCCGACACCCTGCGCGCCCTGCAATCCGACGCCAAGGCGGTGGCGGCGGCCTCGGCCGCCGAGCGGGCCACGAATGAGAGCCTCGGCCTGATCCGCAAGCAGTACGCGGCGGGCGCGCTAAACAGCACGCAGGTGCTGATCGCCCAGCAATCCTACCTCTCGGCCCTCGTCACCTCGGCGGGCGCGCGCGCCAACCAGTATGCCGACACCGCCGCCCTGTTCCAGGCGCTCGGCGGCGGCTGGTGGAACCGCACCGACGTGAAGCCGGCGCCCCCGAGCACGGATCCGGCGAAGTTCCTCTGAGCGGTCCCACGGCCCCCGGGTTCGGCACCCCGCCACCCGGCGATCCGCGCTTGACCCCGGCCGCCCGGCGCGGGAAGGCACGCCTTCCGAACCCGGATTGAATTGGACAGGAAGGACCGCGATGGCCACGCCCCGCGACCTCAAGGTGCAGATGGCGGGCGAGACCCGGGCCCGCGAGCGGGCCCAGGCCGTCGCGACGGCGGAGGCTGCGCGGGCGAAGCGGGCCGAGACCGCCACGCGCGCGGCGGAGGCCGAGCGCGACGCCTGGAAAGACCGGGCCCTGAGCGCCGAGGCCGAGCTGGAGCGACTGAAGGCGGCCTCGGCGCCCTGACGCGCGTCGCCGCAAGCGTATCCGCACGCAAACCTCAAGCACGCCGATGCCGCACGCCAAATAGCCGTGGTGACACCGATAAAGCACGGCGACGACGCGGAACATCGAACCGTCAGCTGATCTTCTCGTGACGAGAGCGAATGCGTTCGCGACCGACGAGGAGAGCTTCGACGTGACCCTAGATACGCGCGACATCTACGTGACGGCCCTCAAGAATACGCATGCCCTCGAAATGCAGGCGCTTCAGATCATGGAGCGTCAGGTCGAGCGCCTGCAGCGCTACCCGGAGATGGAGGCGGCCCTGCGCCGGCACATCGAGGAGACCCACGGCCAGCGCACCCGCCTCGAGGAGGCGCTGCACGCCGTCTCGGAGAGCCCTTCGACCATCAAGGAAGGCGTGCTCGGCTTCGTCGGCAACATCATGGCGCTTGGCCACGCGCCCGCCCAGGACGAGATCCTGAAGAACGCCTACGCCAACCACGCCTTCGAGAATTTCGAGATCGCGGCCTACGAGTCGCTGATCGCGATCACCGAGGCCGCCGGCCAGCAGGCGGCGATCACGGGCTTTCAGCAATCGCTGCGGGAAGAGGAGGGCATGGCCCGCAAGGTACGCGAACTCGTGCGTCCGACCACCCTGCGCTACATCGACCTGACCGTCGCCGGCGAAAAGGCCGACCGCTGACCGATCCGACGTGGCGATTCCGGGACTTTCTCGGGATCGCTGTGGCCGGTGCGTGGCGTTGCTGTTAGAGATCCCCGGCTGACCAGGGGAGACGACGATTTTCGACGACGCATGGGCGACGGGTTTGGGTCTCGTCGCCGTCATCGCCCTCGTGCTCGCCAACGGGTTCTTCGTGGCCGCCGAGTTCGCCCTGGTCTCCGTGCGCAAGAGCCGGGTCGCCGAACTGGTCTCCGAGCGTCGGACCAACGCCAAGTCGCTCCAGCGGGCCACCGATCAGCTCGACGCCTTCCTCGCCGCCACGCAGCTCGGCATCACCATCTCGTCCCTGGCGCTGGGCTGGGTCGGTGAGCCCGCACTCGCCCACATCATCATTCCGCTGCTCTCGTTCCTGCCGGAGCCGGTGGGCACCACGGCCGCGCACACCATCGCGGTGGTGATCTCCTTCGTCATCATCACGTCGATGCACATCGTGCTCGGCGAGCTCGCGCCCAAGAGCCTCGCGCTCCAGCGCAGCGAGCGCACGGCGCTGGCGGTCGTGCGGCCGCTCGGTGTGTTCCTCTTCGTCTTCCGCCCGGCGATCCTGTTCCTGAACGGCCTCGGCAACGGCATCGTGCGGATGTTCGGGCTCCAGGCCGGTCACGGCGAGGGGTCCCTGCACTCCACCGCCGAACTCAACCTTCTGGTCCAGGCGAGCCAGGAGGCCGGCCTCATCCGCGAGGCGCAGCAGGAGGCGGTGCAGCGCATCTTCTCGATCGGCGAACGGCGGGTGCGCGATATCATGACCCCGCGCCACGAGGTGGAGTGGGTCGACGCCGACGAGGAGCGGGATGCGATGCTCCGCTCCGTGCGCGAGTGCGACCACGCCCAGCTCGTCGTGAGCCGCAGCGCCGTCGACGAGATCGTCGGCGTGGTGCGCAAGCAGGACCTGCTGGATCAGCTTCTCGACGGCCGCCCCGTCGACGTGCTGGCCGCCACGCAGCCGCCCATCGTCGTGCACGAGAGCATGTCGATCCTCGCCGTCCTCGAAACCTTCCAGTCCAAGCCAGTGCGGATGGCCGTCGTCGTCGACGAATACGGCAGCCTGGAGGGCATCGTCACCCAGACCGACCTCCTGGAGGCCATCGCGGGCAACATCCCGGAGGTAGGCGACGAGCCGAACGTGGTGGAACGCGAGGACGGCTCGCTCCTCATCGACGGGATGATGCCGGCGAGTCAGGCCTTCGACCGCCTCGCCTTCGCCGACCGGCCGAATTCCGACGACTTCACCACCCTGGCGGGCTTCGTGATCTTCCAGATGGGCCGCATTCCGGCCACCGGCGACCATTTCGAATCGCATGGCTGGCGCTTCGAGGTGGTCGACATGGACGGCCGGCGGATCGACAAGGTGCTGGCGACGCCGCTCGTCTGACGACGAGGTTTCGGTTGATCGCTTCGGGCCGCCTGCGCGCGCCACGCGTCCTCTCCTGAAGGGAGAGGGTGCGGGTGAGGTCTGATCCCTCTTCGAAGAGGTCACGCACCTGGGCCGCTCTTTCTCGGCAATCCGATTCACACATCCGTATTCTGGAGGCTCGACGCGTCCCTCTCCCCAGCGGATCTCGGGCCTGCCCAAGATCCGTCAAGCTTGTGGGGAGCGGGTAGGCGTGGGGGTGGTTGGGTGCCCCTCCGAGCGCGGAGGCTGGCAGAACCACCCTCACCTCCATACTCCTCCCCACAAGGGGGAGGAGGGCCGCGTCGCGCTGAAATGTGTCGATACCCTAGCCTTCCAGGAGAGGGGACCCGCGCCGGAACCCGAACGGATACAGCCGGACCTCGCATCAGGCCCGCGCGCCAGCCAATCTCGCAGCCTCGTCCGCGAACGAAAAAAGCCGAGCAAGCCGCTCCGATTCGACTCGGACGACCTGCTCGGCGGTTTGCGAAAAGCGACGGAGACGAAGCCCGCCCGACCGAGACGGTGGGGCGCGCGTCGATCGATTACGCGTCGACCTTCTTGCGAGGACCGCGCTTCTTCTTCTCGGGCGCCGGAGCTTCCTCCTCCTGCTGCGCCTCGACCTCGGGCACTTCCTCGCTGACGGTCTCCTCGGGTGCCGCGCGGGCGACGCCTTTGCGGCGCTGCTGGCCAAGGCCGAGGGCGCGGGCGAGCTCGGAGCGCTGCTCGGAATAGCTTGCGGAGGTCATCGGGTAATCGGGCGCCAGGCCCCACTTTGCGCGATACTGCTCGGGCGTCAGGCCCCGCAGGGTGAGGTGACGGCGCAGGGTCTTGTACTGTTTCCCGTCCTCGAAGCTGATCAAGTAATCCGGGGTAACGGAGCGGCGGATCTCCTGCGGTGTCGCCTTCGGCGGGCCGGTCTCGGCCGCCGGCGCCCCGGCGGCAGAGACGCCGCGGATCGCTTCATGGACATCGCTCAGCAGCTTCGGCAGCTCGGCGCTCTGGACATGATTGTTGCTGACGTAGGCCGAGACGATATCGGCCGCCAGGGTGATGAGTCGCGCTGCGTCGGTGTCAGTTTCGTTCATGAGGCGATGCCAATCTGCATAAGTGTTGATGTTGTTGACAAACTTAGGCTCACTTCTTTTTCCAGGCAAGATGTTGTTCGGCCGGTCAAGCGTTTTTTCCTCGCCTCGCTGTGGATCATTTGTCAAATTTTCGCGCGCCGCCTGCACGACACCCAACAGTCACCCTCCGGTTGCCCGGTAAGACGCGGGATGAACCTGATGAATCGGCGAAACTCGTTCGGACTGTCCGGCGTTCTTGGAAACCCGTTCGTATCCGCTAGGCAGCGACAGGCAATTTCATCAATTTGTTCGTCGCACGACGCGGATTCAGCGCTGCGGGCGTATCGATCGCGCGCGGGAGCGGCGGCGTCCCTGTGCAAGTCGGACCGATGCCGAATGGTTGCCGATCGAACGACGCGGACGTCACGTCTTCTACGACATCGTGCAAAGCGGCGCGCTTCACGATCTCATTCCTGGCCTGGACTACGAGTTCGACAAGATCAGATCCGACCGGATGCTCGAGACCCCGGCGCGCCTCGGTCGGCGCGGGGCTGCGATCGACGCATCCGGCAGCACGGACGCAGACGCGCCTGCGCGACGGTTTCTGGCGCGGGTCTTCTTTCTCTCGGGGGAGGCACAGGGCGACGGGTGTGATCTTTTCAGAGAGGGACCACACCGATCACGACTCTCTCCTCTTAGGAGAGGAAGCGCGGCGCGCGCAGGCAGACCGAAGCCATCGACTGGAAGCCGATCAGGTGGAGCGCCGACGGTCCGGTCGCGAGGCGCCGGTCGGTCCCGGTATCTTGGTGGGACGATTTGTTCGGAGGCTTGGGTTCAGAATAACGGGCCGGTGGGCGTGGAGGCCCAAGGGCGGCCATTGAGCGACCGCCCCGTCGTACGGTCTGTGCCGGAGACGACGGCCGCTCCGACCGCGTGCAACGACGCCCCTCGATGGGGCGGAACGCAAGCCGGCGGCCGGAGGCGAGGTCCGGCCGCATCCTTCGCAGGGGCTGCGCCGGCCTACCGCGACGGAAGCTGGACCGCCCGGCCCCCGGCGCGGCTGTCGTTTACGGGCGTCAGGCGAGGCCCAGCATCAGGCCGATGTTCTGGACGGCCGCCCCCGACGCGCCCTTGCCGAGATTGTCGAGGCGAGCCACCAGGACGGCCTGCCGATGGGTGTCGCTGCCGAAGACGCGCAGTTCGAGCCGGTCGGTGTCGTTGAGCGCCTCGGGCTCGATCCGCTCGGCATCTCCGACCGGGATTACGCGGACGAGATCCTGCCCTTCGTAATAGGCGCTCAGGGCGGCCTCGAGGGCGCCGACCGTCGGCGTGCCCGGCAGGGTGTCGAGGTGGAGCGGCACGCTGACCAGCATGCCCTGCCGGAAATTGCCGACGGAGGGAATGAAGATCGGCCGGCGCGTGAGGCGCGCATAGGCCTGGGTCTCGGGCAGGTGCTTGTGCGCGAAGCCGAGGCCGTAGAGCAGGAACGGCTCGCCCTCCCCGGCCTCGTAGGTCTCGATCATGCCCTTGCCGCCGCCGCTGTAGCCGCTGACCGCATTGATGCTGATGGGGTGGTCGGACGGGAGCAACCCGGCCTCCACGAGGGGACGGATCAGCGCGATCGCGCCGGTGGGATAACAGCCGGGATTGGCCACCCGGCGGCTTTGCGCGATGGCGTGCGCCTGCGCCGGTTCGAGTTCGGCGAACCCGTAGACCCAGGCCGGGTCGACCCGGTGCGCGGTGCTGGCATCGAGGATGCGCGGCCCGCCCCCGGGCAGGGTGTCGGCCAGCGCCACCGTCTCCTTGGCGGCGGCATCCGGCAGGCACAGGACGACGAGGTCGACCTCCTCCAGCAGGCGACGCTTCACGGCCGGGTCCTTGCGGCTCTCGTGCGGGATGCTGCGCACGCGCACGCGCCCCTCGCGCTCCAGGCGCTCGCGGATGCCGAGGCCGGTGGTTCCGGCCTCGCCGTCGATGAAGACCGTGGGCTCGCGCCCCGCGCCGTGTTCGCTCATGGACACTCGACTTCCCTTCGTCGGATTCGCGGGCCTTCAGCACGCAACGGATCCGTGCGCGCCACCTGACCGGCCCGCTTCGTCAAGTCAATCGTCTCGCATCCCTCCGACAAGCCTTGATGACGCCGCGACTCATCTGTGCACGACGCATGCCGCCCCGGAACGGGCCGGGGGTCGCCGGTTGTCGCCCCGAGAAATCAGCAATTCGGAGGCGCAGATGTCAGCGAGCGCGGAGAAAACCGACCCAAAGCTTTGGGAGAAGGTGAAGACCCAGGTCACGAAATCGGACAAGGGCGGCAAGCCGGGCCAGTGGTCGGCGCGCAAGGCCCAGGCCGCGACCAAGGCCTACAAGGATGCCGGCGGCGGCTACAAGGGCAAGAAGTCGGACGACAACCACCTGAAGCAATGGACCGAGGAGGAGTGGGACACGAAGTCCGGCCACAAGAGCGGCGAGACCGGCGAGCGCTACCTGCCGAAGAAGGCCCGCGAGGCGGTCTCCAAATCCGAGTACGACCGCTCGACGAAGAAGAAGCGCGCCGACACGGCGAAGGGCAAGCAGTTCTCCAAGCAGCCAGCCGACGTGGCCAAGAAGACCGCCGCGGCGCGCAAGACGGACAGCGGCCACACCAAGGCCGACCTGATGAAGGCCGCCCGCGACAAGAATATTCCGGGCCGCTCCAAGATGTCGAAGAGCGAGCTCGAACACGCCCTCGCGTGACGCAAGCGCGCGGGCCCCATACCGGGCCCGCGCCCTCAGGCGACGAGTTCGCCCCAGCTCGGCTTCCAGAGGTTGCGGGGGTCGATCACCACGATCTCCCGGCCGCTCTCGTTGGCCACGTGCACGGCGATTCCGAAGGCCTGGGCGATGGGCAGCGCTCCGGTGGTGCTGAACAGGCGGCCGTCGGCCAGCTTCACCTCCCCGGTCGTCGCGCCGTCGCTTTCCGCGAGACAGAGGGTGACGGCGGAAGCATCGGGCTCGCGGACACGCCGGAAGGGTTTGGCCATCGTGGGTTCGTCTCTCGCTGTGGCGGCTCAAAAAGAAAGGGCGGCCGAAGCCGCCCTGTCCGTATAGCTGTCGAAACGTCTTAGCGCTTCGAGAACTGGAAGCTGCGGCGGGCCTTCTTGCGGCCGTACTTCTTGCGCTCGACCACGCGGCTGTCGCGGGTGAGGAAGCCTTCGCGCTTCAGGGGCGCGCGCAGCTCGGGCTCGTAGTAGGTCAGCGCCTTGGAGAGGCCGTGGCGCACGGCGCCGGCCTGACCCGACAGACCGCCGCCATGCACCGAGACGGTGATGTCGTACTGGTCGACGCGGTTGGCGATGGTGAGGGGCTGGCGCAGGATCATGCGCAGCACGGGACGGGCGAAGTACACCTCGACCGCGCGGCCGTTGACCACGACGGTGCCGTTGCCGGGCTTGATCCAGACGCGGGCGACCGCGTCCTTGCGCTTGCCGGTGGCGTAGGCGCGGCCCTGGGCATCGAGCTTCTGAACGTGGACGGGCGCCGCGTTCTCGGGGTTCTCGACGTTCGCGCGGTTCAGGTCGGAGAGGGACTGAAGGGTCGCCATGATCAAGCGCTCACGTTCTTGCGGTTGAGGCTGCCGACGTCGAGCGCCTGCGGCTGCTGGGCGGTGTGGGGATGCTCGGAGCCCTTGTAGACCCGGAGGTTGCCCATGATCTGGCGGAAGAGCGGACCACGCGGGAGCATGCGCTCGACGGCCTTCTCCACGACGCGCTCGGGGAAGCGCCCGTCGAGGATGAACTTGGCCGTGCGCTCCTTGATGCCGCCCGGGTAGCCGGTGTGGTGGTAGTACACCTTCTGCTCGCGCTTGCGGCCGGTGAACTGCACCTTCTCGGCGTTGATGACGATGACGTTGTCGCCGCAATCGACGTGGGGCGTGTACGCGGGCTTGTGCTTGCCGCGCAGGCGCATGGCGACGATGGAGGCGAGCCGGCCGACGACCAGGCCCTCCGCATCGACGATGATCCACTTCTTGTCGACGTCGGCGGGCTTCAGAGAAAAGGTCTTCATCCCGTGGCGTTCCGTATGGTGTCTGAAGTCAAAACGATGCGCCGCCGCGTGCAGGACGCGGCGGCGTTGCCGGAGCCAATAGGGGAGCGCGGTCCAGGCGTCAAGCGCGAACGCCGATCGGCGGGCAAAAATTTCGGAAATCCGTGTTCTATGAACGATTTACAGGGTGCGGTATCAGAATACCGCAGCGTCTGGAATGCGCTCGCCCACATGACGCGGGCCTCTTTGCGTCGTCCTTGTGAACCGGCCGATCAACGTTCAGATGAGCGCGCCGTGGCCGTGGCCGCCCTGTAGATGTCGGAAGCTTCCATGACCGCACGGCCCCGGCCGCGGCGCGCGACGGCGAGCATGGCGCGGCCGATCACCTCGGTCGTCAAGAGTTGCGCGGGAGCCATGCGGCGCAGCAGATGCAGCACAGGGCCGGTCAGCCGGTAGAGAAGCCGGTAGGACGTGGTCTTCGAACGCTCGCCGTGCATCGGCAGGATCACGGCCGGCCGGAACATGAAGGCCCCCGCGAACGGCAGCGCCTGCAGCGCGTTCTCGGTGCGCCCCTTGACACGCGCCCACATGCTGCGCCCGCGTCCGCCACCATCGGTGCCGGCCCCGGACACGTAGACGAAGGTCATGTCGGGATCGAGCAGGGCCAGCCTTCCCGCCACGGCCAGCGTCAAATCGTTGGTCAGCCGGAGGTACTCGGCCTCGGTCAGGCCGGAGGACGTCACCCCGAGGCAGAAGAAGCAGGCGTCGTATCCCGTCATCTCCCGCCATGCCGTCGGTCCGGGATCGAAGAGGTCCTGGACGACGGTCTCGTGCTGCTTGAGATGCGCGCGTCCGGTCGGGGTACGCCCGACCGTCCTGACCTCGGTCACATCGGAGGCGAGCAGGCATTCGCGCAGGACGCCCGCACCGACCATGCCGGTGGCGCCGAACAGCAGGATTCTCATGGGGCCGATCCTAGTGGAGGGAGCGCCAGCGCGCCGGCGTCGTGCCCTCCAGGCTCCGAAAGGCGCGGTAGAACGAGTTCGTGTCGTCGTAGCCGAGCAGGTAGGCGACCTCGTTCATGTCGAGGGCGGGATCGGCGAGGTATTGGCGCACCAGCTCCCGGCGGACGTCGGCGAGGATACGGCGGAAGCTGCCGCCCTCTTCGGTGATGCGTCGTTGAAGGGTCCGGGCGGTCAGTCCCAGCTCCTGCGCTACCGCGCCGACGTCGGGGGTCTGGCCCGCCAGGAGACGCTTCAGGGCCCATCGCACCTGTTCGGTGACCGAGGCCTTGGACAGGTGCTCCTGCCTTTGCCTCGCGAGATGCGGGTCGATGGCCTCCAGCATCTCGGGATTGTGGGAGACCATCGCCGCGTCGAGATCCGCACGATGCAGGATCAGGGCGTTCCGGCGCGCGCCCTGGATCACGGCGCATCCGAGGTAGTCCGACTGCCCGGAGACGTTGCGCCCCGTGCCGGAGAGTTCGAGGCGTAGCGGACGGATGACCCGACGCGTGCCCCGGCGACCGAGTTCCACGAACGAGGCGAAAGCCGCGTCGACGAGCGCCGCCGGGGCATCCTCGCCCGCGAGCGGCCAGGCCAGGCTGATCGTGGCCGAAGCCCCGTTCTCCTCCAGGATCATCTCCTCTGGCGAGCACAGGGCCTTGAAGCGCGCGACACGCGTCAATGCCTCGCGAAGGTCGCGGGCGTAGTAGGCGGCGAGGAAGGCTGGCGGCAGCGTGCCGGGTTCCATCCCGACGACCAACCTCATCCCGATGTCGGGGGCCGGGGACAGCGCCTCCAGCGACCGCCACAGCGCGAAGTATTGCGCCGTGGTGACCTGTCCGCGCGGGTCCGTCGCCAAGGTGGCCGGTAGCCGCGCATGGCGCAGCACCGCCGTCGGGGTGAGCCCGACGGCGCCGAGCCCCTGCCAGAAGGCTGGTGCGACCTTGGACCGGTCGGGGCGGCGCGACGCCATCACGGAACTCCCTATTTGGCCTGGAAGCCACCATCGATGTTCAGCACATGCCCGGTGACGAAAGACGCCTCGTCGGAGAGCAGCCAGACGATGCCGTTGGCGATCTCCTCGGGATGGCCCATCCGGCCCATCGGATGCATGCCGGAGATCATCGCCTCGTCGTACTGCCCGAGCTCGATCTGCTTCTCGATCAGGTCGGTCTTGATGGCTCCTGGCGCGACGGCGTTGATGCGGATGTTCTTCGTCGCGTAGTCGAGGGCGCCGGACTTCGTCAGGCCGACCACGGCATGCTTGGTCGCGGCATAGGTCGCGGCCCAGGGAATGCCGTTCAGTCCGGCGATGGACGCCAGGTTCACGATGGCGCCGCCGCCCTGTCGCTCCATCTGGTGGATCTCGTGCTTCATGCAGAAGTACAGGCCGA
Organism: Methylobacterium goesingense; assembly: GCF_022179225.1. Lineage (GTDB taxonomy): Bacteria > Pseudomonadota > Alphaproteobacteria > Rhizobiales > Beijerinckiaceae > Methylobacterium > Methylobacterium goesingense. Next base: position 41,325 of record NZ_BPQL01000029.1, on the reverse strand, counting down.
GGACGTTGGTCTGGAGCATGCCGTTGAACGCGTCGGTGTCCGAGGCGCCGATGGTCTTGTTCTCGTTCGAGATGCCGGCGTTGTTCACCGCGAGGTCGAGGCGGCCGTAGCGTGCGACGATGTCCGCGACGGTCCGGCCGACCGCCTCCTCGCTGTCGACGTCGCAATTGACGAAGGAGGCCTCGCCACCGGCGGCCTCGACCTCCTGGACGGCCTGGCGCCCGCGGTCGTCGCGACGGCCGGTGATCACGACCTTGACGCCGCCCCGCGCCAGGATCAGCGCCGTCGCCTTGCCGATGCCGGTCGCTCCACCGGTGATGAGTGCGATCTTGTCGGCCATGGAAGGGTCCATTCGTGTCTGAGCCAAGGATGCCGCCACCGGAGAACCCGGGGCGACCGACCGACACATCGACGGTTTGAATCGTCTTTGAACTAGCACGACATGCCAATAGACTTGCAATATCCGCCATTCGGTATGCGGCGATCCGTGGGGGGCTTCGTGGCGCAGGCTGGCTTTCGTGGAAGGCGATCATCATAGGCCGTTCGGCCGTTCGAAATGGTCAGATCCCCTTTCGAGCAAATCGCTTCCCGCCGAATGTCCGCTCATCCGTATCGTGATCCGAAAGCAGATCGTCGCAAAACCACCCAGGGCGGTCGTAGAGCCGACAGGCGGGTGCCGACCCACTTCTGCCGTACAAGGCCCCGGATGGTGCTCCCCGAAAGCGGTCATTCGTTGGCCGTCCGACAACTTCGGCTCGGGGTGGCAAACGGACCTCAGCCCTTCGGCCAGAAGCAGACATTCCGCCTCCAAGCGAACATTACGGTTGCGAACGCCAATTTTGCTGGTCGGCGGAATACCTAACAGGGTACGTAGACAGGGCCGCCGTAACACGACTTCGATCGGCTAGGATCAAGGGAGGATGCGTTGTCGCGGTCCGGGTTTCGACCACCCGTATTTGTCGTCGAGCAACCGGATACGACAAAAGCGAGGATCAAGGTCGCGATAAGGTTTTTGCGCATCGTCCTCTCCCTATTTTTGGCGAGTATTGCGCGGAAAAGGATGCGGGTCTGCTGCGTACAAAGCACATACACGAGCTTTGTCGAATGGACCGATGGCTCCAGGCTTTAGGGCTGATCCAGCCAAGCGCCCGAAAGTGGAATGTCCTGACTGCCAGGAAGGGTGGGAAGCAGGCTTTAGCCCTCCGCCCGGAATCGGACCTTCCGCATCCGACCCAGAACGGTTCTACAGCGTGCTATGCAGGCGGTATGTTCGAAGCCCATCTGACCCGCTGGGGTCTGGTCCCCGACGGCGCGCCGATAGCCACGCAAGCTGCCCACCTCCTCCCGGTTCTGAAGGACGGTAGGCCAGCAATGCTCAAGCTGTCCCATGAGGCTGATGAACGCCTCGGCGGCGTGCTGATGGAATGGTGGGGCGGTGATGGGGCCGCACAGGTGATCGCTAGGGACGGCGACGCCTTGTTGATGGAGCGTGCAACTGGCTTGGGGTCCCTAAGCGACATGGCCCGGCACGGGCAGGACGACGAGGCGTGTCGTATTCTCTGCACGGCCGCCGCTCGCTTGCACGCACCCCGCTCGAAGCCCCTACCGGAGCTAACGCCCCTTGCGGAGTGGTTCAGCGACCTGTGGCCTGTGGCGGACCGCCACGGCGGCATCCTCGCCCGTAGCGCGGACACAGCCCGCAACCTTTTGGCACATCAGCGTGAAGTCGTTGCGCTACATGGCGATCTGCATCATGGGAACGTACTCGACTTCGGCGTGCGGGGCTGGTTGGCCATCGATCCCAAGCACCTGATCGGCGAGCGGGGATTCGACTTCGCTAACATCTTCACCAATCCCGACCTAGCTGACCCCGCGCGGCCGGTGGCGACACAGCCCGGCTGCTTCGCGCGTCGGCTGGATATCGTCACCGCAGCGAGTGGGCTGGAACGGGGACGTCTGCTGTTCTGGGTGCTGGCATGGACCGGCCTTTCGGCCTCGTGGTTTCTCGGCGACAACGATCCCCTCGCGGAAATCGATCTTCGGATCGCTGCCTTGGCTGCCGCCGAGTTGGACCGGTAGGCGAAATCTCGTAGGTCTTGAAGGTCTGATTCCCTTCTGGTGCGGCTTTACAGACGAGTTCTTGCCTGTGGTATCATGGCTCCAATGTCCGACAGCTACCTGATCCGACGAGTGAGGGAAGACGATCTGCCTCTGCTCGCGTGCTGGCGGCGACAAGATCACGTCTGCCGTTGGTGGGGCTCACCCGACGTTGAGCCCGAAGCGGAGAAATTGCGTGAGGGTCGGGTTGCCATGTGGATCGCTGCGGACACCGAGCGTCCCTTGGCCTTCATACAGGACTATGCCGTTGCTAACTGGTCGCCCCACCACTTCGATTATCTCCCGAACGGCTCGCGTGGCATGGACGTCTATATTGGCGAAGAAGGGGCACTTGGCCGGGGGCATGGTGCCAGGATCGTACGACAGCATGTGGATTGTCTGTTCAGCCTCAGCGTGCCAGCGGTGGGCATCGATCCTCATCCCGACAACGAACGCGCACGAAAGTCTTTCGCCCGTGCGGGGTTCGTCGTCTCAGGCGAGCCGCTCGTAACACGGTGGGGCCAAGCCATCCTTATGCACCGTTTTGCATGACGAACAGTGGCCTGCCCGGCAGAACGAACGACAGCTTTCCATCGAGGCTGTGTGAAAACGCTGCTGTTCTGATAGTCTCTGCGTGACGGCGGAGGCTTGTATGGCGCGGTTCGTTTTGGGTGCGGATCGCCATCAGGTCACGTTGTTGCCGGATCGCCTGGACGACTACGTGTCCGAGGACAATCCGGTGCGTGTCGTCGATCTGTTCGTGGACGAACTCGATCTCGCGGCTCTGGGTTTTGCTGGCGTGAGACCGGCCGCGACGGGCCGGCCCGGCTACCATCCCGCGACGCTGCTGAAGCTCTACCTCTACGGCTACCTCAATCAGGTCTCCTCCAGCCGCCGCCTGGAGCGTGAGGCCGGCCGCAACGTCGAGCTGATGTGGCTGACCGGCCGCCTTGCCCCCGACTTCAAGACCATCGCCGACTTCCGGCGCGACAACGGACCTGCGATCCAGGCCGCCTGCCGCCAGTTCGTCGTGCTGTGCCGCCAACTCGGCCTCCTGGCCGGTGGCGTCGTGGCTCTCGACGGCAGCCGCTTCAAAGCGGTGAACGCCCGCGACCGCAACTTCACGCCGGCGGCGGTCCGGCGCCGCATCGAGCAGGTCGAGGCGAGCATCGCACGCTATCTCGCCGCCCTCGACACGGCCGACCGTCAGGAGGACGAGATCGCGCGCGTGCGCAAGGTCCGCGTTGCTGAACGTCTGGACGCCTTGCGGACGCGGATGCGCGAACTTCAGGCGATGGAGAGGCTCGTCGAAGCCGCCCCCGACCGGCAGATCTCGCTGACCGACCCGGACGCGCGGGCGATGGCCACGAGCGGCAAGGGGACGGGGATGGTCGGCTACAACGTCCAGGCGGTCGTCGACGCCGAGCATCATCTGATCGTCGCGCACGCGGTCACCAACGTCAGGCACGACCGCAACCAGCTGGCTCACATGAGCCGCCAGGGACAGGCGGCGACCGGGCACGAAGCGCTCAGCGTGCTGGCCGACCGCGGCTACTTCTCGGGCGAGGAGATTTTGGCCTGTGAGCGGGTCGGCATCGCGGTGACCCTGCCCAAGCCGCTGACCTCGGGCGCCAAGGCGGAGGGGCGCTTCGGCAAACAGGACTTCGTCTACGAGCCGGAGGCGGATGCCTATCGGTGTCCGGCCGGCGAGCGGCTCTCCTACCGCTACACGAACGTGGAGGGTGGGTTGACGCTGCGCCGCTACTGGACGACGGCCTGTCAGGGTTGCGCGATCAAGGCACGCTGCACGCCGGCCAAGGAGCGGCGGGTGACGCGCTGGGAGCACGAGGCGGTCCTGGAAGCCGTGCAGCGCCGGCTCGACGAGTATCCTCACGCGATGCGCACACGTCGGCAGACGGTCGAGCACGTGTTCGGGACGCTCAAAGGCTGGATGGGGGCGCCCCACTTCCGGATGCGCAGGTTGAAGAACGTGGCCACCGAGATGAGCCTGCAGGTCCTGGCCTACAACCTGAAGCGGGTGATCGCGATCCTCGGCACCGGGCCACTCCTCACCGCCCTGCGGGCGTGAGGGCACGCGGACTGCCGCGCGCCATCACTGATCCGCGTCAACACGCCAAACCGCGTTCTCACACAGCCTCCATCCGTTCCAGTCGTCAGTTTCGGCCTTCACGAGCCGCTTAGAAGCGGACGTTCCCGCCTTCTGCAAAGGGTCGTGAACGGGCGGGGCGGCAACGTCTGCTTCGATGCCCTGCCGCTCTGAAGCGGACCAACCTCTCTCCACCCTCATCAGCCCTTCGCGCGGTCAAGCTAATTGGTCTTTAACGTTAGGGGTAACGGTGGCTGAGTCACTCTCAGCCGGCGGAGGCTGGCGGAGCCACCCCCACCTCCAACGCCTCCCCACAAGGGGGAGGAGAGCCGGGCAATGCCTCGGACTTGCGGATGCGATCGACCCGCCGCTGGGTGGCGAGCGAAACACGCCCTCCGCGAATCGGACAAACGAAAGAGGCCGTCCGGTTGCCCGGGCGGCCTCTGTCGTCTCGCCCTCGCCCCGGGCCGCTATTGCGGCGCGGGCGCGGGTTGCGCCGGGGTCGCCGGCATGGTGGGCGGGTTCGCCGGCACGGCGGGTGGGGTCGCGCTGGCGGTCTCGGTGGATTTGGTCAGTTCCGGATAGGCGTCCACCACGTGGGCGCCGTTGAGGGGCTTGTTCTGTCCGTTGTGGCAGGTGGTGCAGTTCACCTTCGGCACGTCGCCGAGCGCCCCGAGGCGGTTCGGCGGGAAGGTCGAGGTCAGCGGCTCGAGGTAGTTGCCGTTGATGTCCCGCACCATCCGGATGCCGTGCCAGGCGGTGGTCCGCTGCGGCGTGCTCTGCGACCAGTTCGAGATCGCCCGGGTGTTGTGGCAGAAGGTGCAGTTGACCCCTAAGCCCTCCGACATGTGGATCATGAGGCCGTAGGTCTTCTCCGCGTCCTGGATCGGCTTGCCCTTGGTGGTGGGCAGGGCCGTGGTCGAATTCACCCGGATGACGTTGTTGTCGATGGTCTTGTCGGCGAGGTACTCGGTCAGCGTGTCGTAGGGCAGCGAGGCGAGGCCGACCGAGCTCTTGGCGAGGTTCTGGCCGTTGTTGCGGGCCGTGAAGCCGCCTGGGCGGTTCGGGCCCGCATCGGTGAACCAGATATTGGCCGGCACCGGCTGGCCCCGGTGGCAGGTGTAGCAGGTCACGCCGGCCCCGCCGGTGTGCTTGTCCTTCCAGTCGCTGTTGAGATGCTGGGTCATCTGCAGCATCCGGCGGGCGACCTTCTTCTGGTAGAGGCTGTCGTCGGCCATGTTCTCGGTGTTGTGGCAGTAGGTGCAGCCCTGCTCGGGGCTGACCCACTCGGTCATCGAGACCATCAGGCGGTTGAACTCGTTGACGCTGACGTTCTTGAGGACCTGGACGTTCTCGTAGGTGGTGCCGGCCAGATCGTCGCCGGGTTCGGCCGGGTCGGCGGGTGCGGGCGCCAGGTTGGCCTCCTTCTTCTCCGCCACCGCCTCGCGGGTGTGGACCTGCGCCATCGCGGTGCCGCGATAGCCGTTCTGCTGGACCGCCAGGGGCGGCCGGTCCCAATCGGTCAACCCGATCATCGCCACCGTGAGGAAGAAGGCGACGGCGGCTCCAAGGACGGTGAAGAAGATCTTCATGGAGCTCCCCCGGGAATGGTGGTGGCAGAGGTGGCGAGCGGATCGATCACGGGCGGGTAGACCTGCGGGTAGGCCGGGGCGACGCCGTGCTTGACCGCCCAGAGGTACCAGTTGTCGACCACCGTGCCGGTGAGCAGGATGCCGATGCCACCGGTGAGCGTGGTCAGGACCGCGAACCACCAGGCCCAGCGGTGGATCGATTCCATGGTGGCGTTGAAGCCCATGGTCCAGCGCCAGAACAGGGCGGCGCGTTCCGTGGCGGTGCCGCGATCGACGATCTGGTCGATCTCACGCTCGCCGCCGAAGCGGCTCACCGCCAGGATGGTGCCGCCATGCATCGCGAAGAGCAGCGTCGACCCGTACAGGAAGACGATCGAGAGCATGTGGAACGGGTTGTAGAACAGGTTGCCGTAGCGGAGCGAGAAGGCGGCGGTCCAGTCGAGGTGGGGGAAGATGCCGAAGGGCACCGCCTCCGACCAGGAGCCCATCAGCACGGGGCGGATGAAGCCCAGCACCAGGAACAGCCAGATCGCGGAGGCGAAGGCCCAGGGCACGTGGTAGCCCAGACCCAGCGCCTTGGCCCGGCGGAACAGGCGCAGCCACCAGAGCAGCACCGAGGCGGTGAGGAAGAAGCCGGCGATCAGCCACCAGCCGCCCTCGGCCAGCGGCGGCAGGACCCGCAAGCCGTATTGCGGTCGCGGCGGCTCGAGGGCCAGCCAGGGCAACTGACGCACGAACTGGACGGGATCCCAGTTCACGCTGGCCCACATGTTCAGGCCGATGATCTCGAAGGCGATCAGCCCGCAGGCGAAGGAGAGCGCCCCGAGATAGCCGATGTAGATCGGGCCGACCTGCGCGTTGCCGATGAGGCCGAACAGGTAGGAGTTGAACGGCGTGCCCCAGCGCTTGTTGGAGTCGACCGGGATACCGAGGTCCGGCGAGATCGGGCGGACCTGCACTTCGGAGAAGATGTTCTGGTAGTAGGCCATGGTGTCACGAGCCTCCCTTTTCCGAGATCAGCGCCAGACGGGAAGGTTGAGCCACCAGCCCCACCATTCGGGCCAGCCGCGGGTCCAGATCGGGCCGCTGATGACGATGCAGACTGCGCTCCAGAAGCCCGCCGAGAGCGCCAGGAACAGGCCGAGCCGGTGGATGCCCAGCGTGCCGATCGAGTAGCCGATGGTGTCGCGGAAGAACGTGTCCTCGTGCTCGGGCGTCTTCACCACCTCGCCCTTGCCCGGATTGGTGGAGGACAGGATCAGCGAGCCGTGCAGCGAGAGCGCCAGCGTCGTGGTGAAGAAGAACGTCACCGCCAGCATGTGCGCCGGATTGTAGTGGAAGTGCAGGTACTGGTAGCCGGTGTTCGAGACCCAATCGAGGTGGCTGAGGATGCCGTACGGGAAGCCGTGGCCCCAGGCGCCCATCAGGAGGGGCCGCACCACCACCAGGGTGACGTAGGCCAGGATCGCGATCGAGAAGGCGAAGGGCACGTGGTAGCCGATGCCGAGCTTGCGGCAGATCTCGACCTCGCGCAGCGCCCAGGAACAGAACGCGCCCACCGCGCAGAAGGTGATGATCTGCCAGAGGCCGCCCTCCTGGAGGGGGGCCAGCGCCAACCCGTACTTGAGGTCGGGCGGCGCGATGTTGATCTGCCAGATGTTCCAGGTCGGCCCCAGCGCCGCGCCGTAGATGATCAGGGCGGTGCCCAGCACCGAGAAGAACAGCGTCGTGACGCCGAAGAAGCCGACGTAGAACGGCCCGACCCAGAAATCGAACAGGTCTCCGCCGACCAGGGTGCCGCCGCGGATGCGGTATTTTCGTTCGAAGCTCAGCATCGCCATCGCGACCTCCCAGGCCCACCACGCTCTTTGGCGATGGCCGACGGGTGGCTCGTGGCCAGCCCGCCGATCATCCGTGTTCGGGGTATTCTGCTCTGGATGCCGGCCCGGTCAGGCGGGCATCGTCGGCAGAACCAGCGTCTGCGCGTTGGCCGCGCGCGGCGCCTTGGGGCCTTCCAGCCAGTTGAACCGGTCGGTGCTGAGCAGGATGAAGTGGATCAGCAGCGCCAGGACGAACAGGAAGGTGAAGAGCGCCACGAGGGTGCGACGCGGATCGAAGAGAAGCCAGACCTTGTGCATGATGAGGGTCCTTCTCAGGAGAGCAGGGAGACGACGCCCTGGGCCGCCGTCTCGAGGGCGGCGTAGCCCTTCGGTCCGGGCAGCCACGGGCGCCACAGCCACACGAGGATGTGGGCGACCACGGCGATCGCCGTGAAGATGATGAAGCTCGTCAAGAAGATCGCGTGGAACTCCTTGGCTTCCGGTTCCGTCAGCCCGGACAGGCTGCTCGGTTTCTCGACAATGCCATTGGCCATCGGTTCAAACCTCCGCTGTGACTGGCCGCGCCCGCGGATCGGGAGACGGCGGGGTGCGCCTCGGGCCGCGCGGCGCGGCTCGAGGCGGTCCTTCCCGCCTGTTCGGACGGGAGGTCGGTCGGGGGCCGGGCGTGACGCCTCGGCCCGAGGGGCAAACAGGTGGGCAGCGGCGCCGCGCGGGCGGCGCGCTCCGGGGGGCATCACCCCATGAAGACGAAGGGGATCGCCGAGACGGCCATGGCCCGCGCCTCGGCGAAGACCGAGCGGCGCGGCTGGGCGACGGCGCTGCGCGCCTGCGGCAGCACGCGCTGCACCACGGCGGCGGCGAGGAAGAACGGGTAGGTCGTGGCCAGGAGGATCCGGGCCTGGACCTCGTCCTGATGCAGGCGCGACACCGGATTCAGCGAACGTTGCATGGGATCTCTCTCCTGGCGTTCCGCGGCGGGACGCGTCCTTGCGAGGACGCGCGGGGTCGGCATCGACCGGCTGGACGGCGCCGCGCCGATCCAGCCGGAAAGGGAATGGTGGCCGGCGCTCATGCGGCGGCTCCGAGGCTCGCCTCGGCGCGGGCGCGCTCGACATGGTCCGGGACGACCCGGCCCGCGCCGGCCTGGCGCGCCGCCCGCTCGGCGGCATCGCGCAGGCGCTTGGCGGCCGAGATCCGCACCAGCACCGGATGCGCCTCGACGAGTTCGTCCAGGCGGGCACGCGCCGCCTCGTCCCAGGGCAGCTCGCGGTGGAGCCGGGCCGGAGTCGCCTCGACCTTGTCCATGTCGCGGGCGAGCGGCAGGATGTGGAAGAGCATGTCGAAGAGCGCGTTGCAGACCTCCTGGACGAGGTAGGTCGCCCCGGAGAACCCCATGAAGGGCGTGCCCGTGTGCCGCCGGATGATGGCGCCCGGGAAGGAAGCCGGCACGAACACCGCGCGGGCGCCGCATTCGGCCGCGTACATCCGCTCGTTGAACGAGCCGAACAGCACCAGCGGCGGGTTCTTGGCGATCATCTCGCGGATGGCGGCGTTGTCGGTCTTGGCGCCGGCCTTGCGGGATTCCGCAAAATGGCAGGGCAGGCCCATCTCGTCCTCGAGGAAGTGCCGGACGCCCCGCGCGTAGGTCTCGGAGGCCACGATGCCGAAGCTCGCGGTGCCGAAGAAATCCTGCGTCACCGAGCGCCAGAGATCCCAGACCGGCTTGATGGTGGTGTGCTTCTCGCGCTCGATGAACGGCTCGGGGTCGAGGCCGAGCGCTTCGCCCAGCGCCCGCAGGAACCGCGTCGTGGAATGGATGCCGATGGGCGCCTGAAAGTAGGGACGCTCCAGGGCTTCGCAGAGCAGGCGGCCGAACTCGCGATAGAGGCAGATGTTGGCGTCCGCGTTCACGAGCGCCGGTACGTCGGCCAGATGCGAGCCGAGGGGGAATACGAGGTTCACCTCGGCGCCGATGCCCTCGACCAGGCGGCGGATCTCGGCGAGGTCCGAGGGCATGTTGAAGGTGCCGTAGGCGGGCCCGATCAGGTTCACCCGGGGCTTTACGCCCTCCTGGCGCTGCGGCCGGGCCGGGATGCCCTTCTTGGCGAAGCGCTTGGCGCCGTATTCCTGCCAGAGCCAGGACATGGCCCGGTCGGCGGTCTGCCACTGGTCCTCGTCGATGGTGCGCGGCAGGAAGCGCTGGAGGTTGGTCCCCTCGGGGGTGACGCCGCCGCCGATCATCTCGGCGATGGAGCCCGTCACCACCACGCTCGGCTGGGCCGGGTCGAGGGTGGCGTGCGCCCGCTTCATCGCGGCCTCGGTGCCGTGCCGGCCGAGTTCCTCCTCCGCCAGCCCCGTGACCACGATGGGCAGCTCGTGCGGCGGCAGGGCATCGGTGTAGTGCAGCACCGAGGTGACGGGCAGGTTCTCGCAGCCCACCGGACCGTCGATGACGACCTGCAACCCCTTGATGGCGGTGAAGACGTAGACGGCGCCCCAGTAGCCGCCGGCCCGGTCGTGATCGAGGACGAGCATCAGGCCATCTCCCCGATCGGATCATGAGCGGGTTTTTCGCGACGGGGGCTCGCCACCGCCTTGCGGAGCTTGGGCACGTCCTCCCAGATGCCGGCGGCGTGACCCGTGCCGACCCCGTCGAAGAAATCCCGCATGGCGTCGAAGCGCGCGCGGTTGCCGAGGGCCGCGTTGATCACCTTGGCGAGGGACCCGGCGCCGGCCACGCCCATGAGCGGACGGGCCGAGATCAGGTTGGTGAAGTAGAGGGCCGGGAGCCCGAGCGCCTTGGCCTTCTGCACCACCGGCGTGGTGCCGATGGCGAGATCCGGCCGCACATCCATGAGGGCGGCGAGATCGTCCTCCAGGGAGGCGCGGTAGCGCACGGTGACGCCGTGGGCCTCGAGCCAGTCGCGGTCGGCCTCCGAATGGGGCGTGCGCGGGCAGGCGGTGCCCACGTAGCGCAGGTCCGCGCCGCTCTCGACGAGGAGGCGTCCGACCAGGAGTTCCGAGCCCTCGTAACCCGAGAGCGTGATCCGCCCCCGGATCGGGTTGGCGGCGAGCGCCCCCGCGATCATGGGCAGGAAGCGGTTCTTGGCGGCCTCGACGGTGGCGCGGGGCACGGCGCAGGCCTCGCCGATGCGGTCCAGCCAGTCGGCGGTGCCGTCGTGCCCGACCGGCGCCGAGCCGACGATGGGCCGCCCGGCGGCGGAGAACTCGCGCAGCGAGGCGGTGTAGAAGGGGTGGATCGCCGCCACGGCGGTACAGTCGAGGGCCGCGTAGAGCTCGCGCCATTCGCGCGTCGGCACGACGGGACCGGCCGCCAGCCCCAGCGGCTCGAGGAGACCGCCGATCACCACCGGGTCGGCGGGGAACATCTCGCCCAGCAGCGCCACGGTGGGGCGCTCGGCCCGGCCGGCGCGGGGCGCCTGGACGGGGCCCTGCTCGGCCTCCCCGCGGGCGAATTTCAGCATCGCCCCGGCCAGCACGTCCTTGGCCTCGGCATGGGTGGGGACCCCGAAGCCCGGCACGTCGATGCCGATGATCCGGACCCCGTCGATCTCCTTGGGCAGGAGGCGCAAGGGGACGCCGGAAGCCGTGGGCACGCACAGGTTGATGACGACGACGGCGTCGTAATCGGCGGGCTTGGCCACCTGGAACACCGCTTCGCGGATGTCCTCGAACAGCTTGCCGGTGACCAGGGTCTCGGAGTTGAAGGGCACGTAGCCCACGCTCCGCTTGGCGCCGTAGAAATGCGCCGTGAAGGTCAGGCCGTAGACGCAGCAGGCGGAGCCCGACAGGATCGTCGCCGTGCGCCGCATCCGCAGCCCGACGCGCAAGCTACCGAAGGCCGGGCACATGCTCTGGGGCTGGTCGTGCGGCCCCGTCGGGTAGTCTTTCCGGAGTTGATCCAGCGTATCGGACATCCCGGCGGCCTCGGCGGCCGCCCGCATCGTGGCCTTACCGGAATGACAGCCCAGGCCGTCCTCCTTCGCGGCGGCGAGGTTCACCACCTCGGCCGGGGCCGCGACGGGCGCCAGGGCCGAGGCCGGGCGCTCGTTGCCGGCGCGAAGGGTCTGGCGCGCCCGAAGATCCGCGATGTCGAGGGTGACGGCCATGATGCGTCAGACCTCGTCGTAGACGACTTCGAGGGACGGCTTCACGACCTGGGTCGTGCCGCACATGTCCTCGAAGGTGGCGGGCACCAGGGTGACGCCCCGGCCGACGGCCTCGCCCTTGAACAGGCCGAGCAGCCCGTCCTGGGAGAGCGGCGTCGGGTGGTTGGCGGCCGCGTCGTGGACGTTCTGCGCGAGATCCGCGAAGAGCGAGCCCCAGGGGCTCTCCGGCCGGCCGATGATCTCGTAATTCGCGCTCTTCTTGCGGATGTCGTCGTGGGCCGGGATCGAGGCCAGGACCGGGATACCGACGGCTTGCGCGAAGGCCTGGGCCTCGCCGGTACCGTCGTCCTTGTTGATGACGAGGCCGCCGACCCCGACATTGCCGCCGAGCTTGCGGAAGTATTCCACCGCCGAGCAGACGTTGTTGGCCACATAGAGCGACTGCAAGTCGTTCGAGCCGACGACGATGACCTTCTGGCACATGTCGCGGGCGATCGGCAGGCCGAAGCCGCCGCAGACCACGTCGCCCAGGAAGTCGAGCAGGACGTAGTCGAAGCCCCATTCGTGGAAGCCGAGCTTCTCCAAAAGTTCGAAGCCGTGGATGATGCCGCGCCCGCCGCAGCCGCGCCCGACCTCCGGGCCGCCGAGCTCCATGGCGTAGACGCCGTCGCGCTTGAAGCAGACGTCGCCGATGGCGACCTGCTCGCCCGCGAGCTTCTTCTTGGTGGAGGTCTCGATGATGGTCGGGCAGGCCCGGCCGCCGAACAGGAGCGAGGTGGTGTCGCTCTTCGGGTCGCACCCGATGAGCAGGACCTTCTTGCCCTGCTGAGCCATCATGTAGCTGAGATTGGCCAGGGTGAACGACTTGCCGATGCCGCCCTTGCCGTAGATCGCGATGATCTGCGTCTCCTTGGTGGCCTTGACCGGCACGGGGTCCGGCTCGATGCCGGCCTCGGCGCGCAGCGCCTCGGAAGCCGTCAGGGCGCCGCCGTTCAGCTGCATCGACTTCAGCTGGATGTTCATGCGGCTCTCCAATCCAGGATCATCTTCAGGCATTCGGCATCGCCGAAGGCCGTGCGATAGGCGTCCGGAGCGGCGTCCGCCGGACGCCGGTGGGTGATGAGGCCGTCGAGGGCGAGGCGGTCCGCCTCGATCAGCGCCAGGGTCGCGGCGAGATCCTCGGGCCGCCACTGGGCCGCGACCCGGATGCGGGCCTCCCGCAGGAAGGCGGGGGCGAAATCGAAGGCGAGCCGGGCCTCGTAGAAGCCCGCGAGCACGATCTCGCCGCCGGGCGCGAGGCGGGCGATTCCGGCATCGAGAATCCCGGCATCGCCGCTGACGTCGAGAACCGTGGCGTAGTCGCGCCGGGCATCGTCCTCGGGGGCGCGCACGGCGTAGCCTTCCGCACCCTGCCGGCGCACCGGCACGGTCTCCCAGACCTGCGGATCACCGCCGAGGGCCGTGGCGATGCGGGCGACGAGGCGCCCCAGCACCCCGTGGCCGACGACGAGGAGCGGCCGGGCGAGGTCGATGCCGACCAGCGCATGATGGGCGGTCGCCGCGAGTGCGATCAGGGTGCCGCGCTCGGCGAGACAGGAATCGATGGGTACGAGGCGGGCGCCGGCGCTGACGAGGTGCGAGGCCGCGCCGCCGAAGAGACCCCGCACCGGACCGAAGCAGCGGGCGCCGGGGACGAACACGGTCTGTCCCGCGCGCAATCCGGATTCGGCGCCGGCCTCCACGACCTCGCCGACCGATTCGTAGCCCGGCACCAGCGGGTAGCCCATGCCGGGAAAGTCGGGCATCCGGCCCGACCAGAGCAGGCGCTCCGTGCCGGTGCTGATCCCGCTCCAGCGAATCGCCACCACGGCGTCGGCCGGGGTCGGAGCATCGAGGGCCAGGGTCTCGAGGGCGATCTGACCGGGACGATGGAGGATGACGGCCTGTGCGTTCATCGAGCCTCTCCTCCCTGTCCCGGCATTCGATCCGGTTCGCGCCGGATCTGATGTGTCATCCTAGATAGACACTTTTCTACGTCAATCTGAAATTACCTGAACGGGCGTGGAATTCGCCGTTTTCGTCAACTCAGGTTGACACAAGTACGCGCGCCAGCAGCGGGCGTCGGGTCGGCATCTCGCGGACCTTCGTGAAGCCGGCCTCGTGCAGCAGGGCCGTCAGCTCGGCCACGGTCCGGCAGCGGCCGGTCCCCATCGCCAGCAGGTAGAACCCGAAATACGCGTCGGTGATCGGCTCGGCGCCGGGCGTGCCGCTCATCGGTTCGGCGATGATGAGCGCCGCATGCTGCGGGAGCGCGACCCGGGCCGCGCGCAGCATGATGCGCACCTGTTCATCGTCGTGGTCGTGCACCACGCGCACCAGGGAGATCGCGTCGGCGCCCGCTGGCAGCGGGCCGGCGAGGAAGCTGCCGCCGATCGCCCGCGCCCGGTCGGCGAGGCCCTCCCGGTCGAGATGGGCCTGCGCCCGGGCGGCCACCGCCGGCAGGTCGAACAGCCGGAGTTGGAGGTGCGGGGCCGCGCGCGCCGCCGCCGTCAGGAAGGCGCCCTCCCCGCCGCCGACATCCATCAGGCAGCGGTGCCGGATCAGCGGGTAGGCCTCGAGAATGTCCTGCGCGATCAGCGCCTGCGAGGCGGCCATGAGCCCGCCATAGGGGGCCACCGCCTCCGCCCCGAGGGTGGTGCCGTCCTGCCCGGCATAGGGCCAGTAGGCGGCGAGCCGGGTCGGCCCCGCCTCTCCGCGCAGGAGGGCGACGGGATCGCGCAGGTCGTCGTAGAGCATGGCATGGTGCTCAACCATCCGGCCGATGGCGGGGTTGCCGATCAGGGCCGCGCCCAGATCCGCCAGGGCGTAGCGCCCGTCCGGCAGGGGGGCGACGAGGCCGAGGGCGGCGGCCGCCTTCAGGAGGCGGCTCGCGGCCTCGGCCGACAAGCCCATCCGCGCCGCGAGACCGTCGAGGCCGAGGGGGCCCGGCGCCAGCGCCCCGAACAGGTCGAGACGCAGGCAGGCGAACAGGGTCTGCGAGTAGGTGAAGCCCGCGCAGAGGTCGAACAGCGCGCGGGTGTTCGCCCGCGCGATGCGCCGGGTCAGGGGGAAGCCGGCGGCCCAGCGCTGGAAGCGCGGATCGGCGACCATGCGGGTGCGGAAGGCGCGCCAGCGGGTGCGCCAGCCCTCCCCCGGGGCCGGGCGCGGGGTCCCGATCGCGGCGCCCCGCGCCACGTCAGGCCAGCTCCCGCGCGAGGCTCGCCGGCAGGAACAGCCGCGTCTGCGCTTCGATCTCGGCCCGGAGGGTCTCGGCGCCCGGGCAATCGGGAATCACCTCGATGGCTTCCCGCACGAGGCGCCTGAGGCGCGCCAGGGCGCCCCCCATCCCCAGGAGGGCGGCGGCGTTCGGCCGCCCGAGGGTCGAATCGCGCCCGACCGGCTTGCCGACCTCCTCCTGCCGGCAGGCGACGTCGCGCAGATCGTCGGCGACCTGGTAGGCCTCGCCCAGGCACTCGCCCAGGAGCCGCCAGGGCAGCGACGGCGCGCCGGCCGCCGCCGCCCCCGTCACCGTCGCGGCGGCGAACAGCGCGCCGGTCTTGGCCTGCTGGTACTCGGTGAGCGCCACGTTCGGCTCCGATTCCCAGGCCTGCCCGGCGGCGATTCCGGCGGGGGAGCCGGCGGCGCGGGCGACGAGCCCGACCAGGGCGGCGAGGCGCTTCGGGCTGCGGGCTGCTCCCCGCGCCAGGGTCTCGAAGGCCGAGACGATCAGGGCATCGCCCGCCAGGACCGCCAGGGGCTCACCGAAGGCCGCGTGCACCGAGGGCTGCCCCCGCCGCAGGGGTGCATCGTCGAAGCAGGGCAGATCGTCGTGGACCAGGGAGGCGCAGTGCAGAAGCTCGATCGCCGCCGCCGCCGCATCGGAAGCCGCCGGATCGTCGTCACCACAAGCCCGCGCAACGGACAAACAAAGACGCGGCCGAATGCGGTGACCGCCAGGAAAGACCGCGTAACGCAGGGCCTCTGCGAGGCGGGGCGGAGCGCCCGGTGCCTCCAAATGCGCGACAGCGGTGTCCAGCGCCTGTTCGATACGACGGTTGGCGTCCATCCGGCGATCCTTCCATGTCACTTGTTATTAGAATTTCAGAGTGTCAGTATTAGTTGACAATCGTCAAGGCAGTTCCGCGTGCCGGAGATATAGCGTTGAAGGTCGTTATCGTTGGTGCCGGGATCGGAGGCCTCACGGCTGCCCTACGGCTCGCCCATGCGGGTCTCGACGTCACGGTGCTGGAGCAGGCGCACGGTCCAGGCGGCAAGATGCGCAGCGTTCCTGTGGGCGTCAGCGCGGTAGAGGCCGGGCCCACGGTCTTTACTATGCGTTGGGTCTTCGACGAACTTTTCGCGGAGTGCGGAGCCGAACTTGCCGCCCATGTCGGACTCGAACCAGCTGCGATCCTGGCCCGCCATACTTGGCGGCCGGGCGAGACGCTTGATCTCATGGCCGAGCCGGAGGCCTCCGAGGCCGCGATCGCGACGTTCGCTGGGGCACGCGAGCGGGACGGGTACCGTCGCTTCCGCGCTCGAGCAGCAGAGGTCTACGCCACCCTTGAGGGGCCGTTCATCCGTGGCGAGCGCCCGAGTCCCGTCGACCTGACCCGGCGCGCTGGCCTCTCGGGTCTTGGCGATCTCTGGAGAATCCAGCCCTTCACAAGCCTGTGGAGCGCACTCGGCGATTACTTCGCCGATTCACGCCTGCGTCAGCTCTTCGGGCGCTACGCGACCTATTGCGGCTCCTCGCCCTTCGCAGCACCCGCCACCCTGATGCTTGTCGCGCATGTGGAGAGCCAGGGGGTATGGCACGTAACGGGGGGCCTCAGCCGCTTAGCTCACGCCGTGGCGCACCTAGCCGGCGAGCGCGGCGCCCGCTTCCGTTATGCCACGCCCGCCCGGCGCATCGCCGTCTCGGGGGGACGCGTGGTCGGGGTCGACCTTACTGACGGCGAGCGAGTTCCCGCCGACGCGGTGATCTGCAACGCCGACGTCGCGGGCCTCGCCGAGGGCTTGCTCGGTCGCGAGGCTGCCCGGGGGGCGGACGCGGTCCCGGCCTCCGAGCGCTCCCTCTCAGCGGTGACGCTCTGCCTTTCGGCCCGGGCCCAGGGCTTCCCGCTCGCCCGCCATACCGTGTTCTTCTCGGCCGATTACGCCGCCGAGTTCGCACAGATCGCTCGGGGCACCCTGCCTGACGACCCCACGATCTACGTCTGCGCCCAGGACCGAAGCGACGCCGCCCCGCATCCTCACGGCTCGGAGCGCTTGCTCTGCCTCGCCAACGCCCCGGCCCGCCCGTTCAGCCCCTCGGAGATCGAGACATGCGTGACCACGATGCGGCGGCGCCTGAGCGCGAGCGGCCTGACCTTGGCGGACACGGCGGAGCCGGTGACGACCCAGCCGGAGGATTTCGCCCGGTTGTTTCCGGGCTCGGCGGGGGCGCTCTACGGGCGGGCCTCCCATGGCTGGATGGCCTCGTTCAAGCGACCGGGGGCGCGCACGAAGATCCCGGGCCTGTATCTGGCAGGGGGGAGCGTGCATCCGGGTCCGGGGGTGCCGATGGCGGCGCAATCCGGGCGGATCGCGGCGGACAGTCTGATGCACGACCGCAGCCGCGCCCGCGCTTCGATACGCGGGTGGATCGCGACGGCTACGTCTGGTGGTACGTCGACGCCCTGAGCGCGGACGGACGCCAGGGGCTGACCATCATCGCCTTCATCGGCAGCGTGTTCTCTCCCTACTATGCCTGGGACCCGACGCGCGATCCGTTCAACCATTGCGCCGTCAACGTGGTGCTGTACGGCGAACGGGCCAACCGCTTCTGCATGACCGAGCGCGGGCGTGCCGCCCTGGACCGGGAGGCGGACCACATCCGAATTGGGCCAAGCGGCATCGACTGGGACGGGACAACCCTGACGATCCGCCTCGACGAGGTGACGGCGCCGATTCCCAACCAGGTTCGGGGCACGGTGCGGCTCAAGCCCCCCGGCTTCACGCCGGGCCCTCATAGCCTCGACGCGGACGGCCGCCACCGCTGGTGGCCGATGGCACCGAGTTCGCCCGTCGAGGTGGCGCTGTCCGAGCCCGGCATCAACTGGCGCGGCACGGCCTACTTTGACACGAACCACGGCGACACCGCCCTGGAGGCCGCCTTCACGGACTGGACCTGGTGCCGGGCAGACCTGCAGGACGGGGCTGCGATCCTTTACGATGTGCACCGCCGGGACGGGACCGCCCAGGCCCTCACGCTCTGCTTCGCTTCGGACGGAACCCCGCGCGAGATCACGCCGCCGCGCCGCGCCGCCCTGCCCCCGACCCGCTTCTGGCGAATGCCCCGCCACACGCGCAGCGACGACGGCCAAGCCGAAATCCTGAGAACCTTCGAGGACACCCCATTTTACGCGCGCTCGCACCTCGCCGCGACCCTGCGCGGAGAATCGGTGCGGCCGGTGCACGAGAGCCTCTCGCTAACTCGGTTCAGCAACCCCTTGGTGCGCCTGATGCTACCCTTCCGAATGCCGCGCCGGGTCTGAACTTAGCCCTCCAGACGCTGGTCGCCCAGGAACTCGATGCCGAAGCCCGATAGCCCCACATAGGCGCGCGACGACGTCGCGAGGTTACGGATCGAGGAAACGCCGAGGTCGCGCAGGATCTGGGCGCCGAGCCCGACCTCGCGCCATTGGGCGACACGCTGGGCCTCCGAGCCCTCCTCGGCGATGGGCTTCACGGGCACGCCCGCGGTCCCGTCACGCAGGTAGACGAGGACGCCACGGCCTTCCTGCGCAAACCGGCGCATCACCGCCTCGATCTGACGGCCGCCCTCGATGACGTCGGCCACCACATTGGAGCGGTGCAGGCGCACCAGCACGTCCCGCCCATCACCGATGCGGCCGTGGACGAAGGCGAATTGCTGCACGGTCTCGAAAGGCGTGGTGTAGGCGTAGCCCGTCATCTCGCCGAACTCAGTCCGAACCGGGAAGGTGCAGACTCGCTCCACCAAGGTCTCACGGGCCTGCCGGAAGGCGATGAGGTCCGCCACCGAGACGCGCTTGAGATTGTGCTCCTCGGCGAAGGCCGTGATCTGCGGCCCCTTCATCACTGTGCCGTCGTCGTTGGCGAGTTCGCAGATCACGCCCACGGGAGGCAGGCCCGCGAGCTTGCAGAGATCCACCGCCGCCTCGGTGTGGCCCGAGCGCATGAGAACACCGCCGTCCTTGGCGATGAGGGGGAAGACGTGGCCAGGGCGCACGAAATCGTCCTCGCCCATGTTACCATTGGCGAGCGCCCGCACGGTGTTGCAACGTTGCTCGGCCGAGATGCCGGTGGTGAGCCCGTGCTTGACGTCCACCGTGACCGTGAAGGCGGTGCCGAGGGGTGCGTCGTTCGATGCCACCATGGGATCAAGGCGCAGGCGCCGCGCCTCGGCACGGGTCAGGGGCGCGCAGACGATGCCGCAGGTATTGCGGATGATGAAGGCCATCTTCTCCGGTGTGCAGAGGGAGGCTGCGACGACAAGGTCGCCCTCATTCTCGCGGTCGTCGTCATCGGTGACAACGACAATCTCGCCGCGGGCATAGGCCTCAATGGCTTGCGTGACGTGGGTGTGGGGCACGGGCTGTCTCTCAACGTTCGCGAATCGGGTCGGCGGCGGGCGCAGGCGGGATCAAACGCGGGCGCCGGTCTGCCCTCGATGGCGCAGATAGTGATCGGCGAGGACGCACGCCATCATGGCCTCGGCCACCGGCACGGCGCGGATGCCGACGCAGGGGTCGTGGCGCCCCTTGGTGATAAGGTCGACGTCCCGGTTGTCTCGCGTGACACTCATGCGGGGGGTCAAGATCGACGAGGTCGGCTTCACAGCGAAGCGGCAGATGACCGGCTGGCCTGTGGAGATGCCGCCGAGTACGCCACCTGCGTGGTTGGCCAGGAAGATCGGAGCGCCTCCATTGCCCGAGCGCATCTCGTCGGCGTTTTCCTCGCCCCGCAGCGCGGCCGATGCGAAACCGTCGCCGATCTCGACGCCCTTCACGGCGTTGATTGACATCATCGCCGCTGCGAGATCCGCGTCGAGCTTGCCATAGATCGGTGCGCCGAGGCCTGGAGGCACGCCCTCGGCCACGACCTCGATCACCGCGCCCACCGACGAGCCATCCTTTCGAATGCCATCGAGATAATCCTCGTAGAGGCGCGCGGCCTCTGGATCCGGGCAGAAGAACGGGTTGGCGTTGACCGCCTCCCAGTCCCAGCGTGACCGGTCGATGGCATGCGGCCCCATCTGCACAAGGGCAGCTCGGACGGTGACGCCGGCGGGCAGCACCCTGCGCGCGACCGCGCCGGCGGCGACACGGGCGGCGGTCTCACGGGCCGAGGAGCGGCCGCCACCGCGATAGTCGCGGATGCCGTACTTGGCATCGTAGGCGTAGTCGGCATGGCCCGGCCGGTAGCTGTCGCGGATTTCTGAATAATCCTTTGAGCGTTGATCGGTGTTCTCGATCTCCAAGGCGATCGGCGTGCCGGTCGTCAGCTGGACGCCGCCGGTCCGGTCGTCGGCGAAGACCCCGGAGAGAATGCGGACCTGGTCGGGCTCCCGCCGCTGGGTGGTGAAGCGCGACTGGCCGGGTTTGCGCCGGTCCAGTTCCGCTTGGATGTTCTCAGCCGAGAGGGCCAACCCGGGCGGGCAGCCATCGACGATGCAGCCGAGGGCGACCCCGTGGCTCTCGCCGAAAGTGGTGACGCGAAACAGATGTCCGAATGTATTGTGCGACATGGCGACCTCGCTCTAGCGCGGGTTTGCCCCGAGGGCCAGGGCGGGCAGCCCGGAGCGGGGTGGTGTGAGGCGCTCTCGCCCGCGTGGCAAGAGCGCCAAAGACATGCTCGGACGCCTGGATCCAGCAGCGTGATTTGCCGAGCTATCCCCCAGATGCGGGATGCATGCGCAGGGGCACCCGCTACACAATCCTTATCCCCGAGGGATCAGGATCTTTCTCACCCGCCCGGCAAAAGCTGTGGCGGGTTTTTCTTGGAATCACTGACCCATCCGCTTTGAACCGCGTCGGCGTCACAAGCGATCAACTCGGTCACCGATTGATCCCGTACCTCAAAGGAATCGACCGAAAGTCATCGGCCGCCGCGCCAACCTGAAACGGTGCAAGACGACAGAAGTCCGATCAGATCTCCGGTGAGCCGAGGAAAACAGCAGCAATCTAGCCGCATCGACGAAAATCGAGGGACCAGTCCATTTTCCGCAGCTGATTGGAGACATCGAAAATCTTCTCTCGCCTTTTCCGACTACCCAAATTTTAAAATATAATTGCTGATGCCGTCTCTTCGCGACCTGTTACCTGCCAACCCCATCCCTGTGACGACGGTCACAGAAGCCGAAGTCGGCTCGCGGCATACGGACCGAGGCGATTACGTCATTGAACATTAGGAGGAACACCACCCGTGAGCGTCCGACTCATGTAAAATCGCTAAGTGCGACCGGCACCGATGCAGATTTCTCAAACTCGAAGGCAGGAGGAAACGCATCGCGGTCACTTTCGTACCGCCGCATCCGGAGTATTAACGGAGCTCTCGCGCCCGGCTGAGAATGTTTACCACCCGCATCCTTTCGCCAGCCCGGGTCCGGCTGGGGTAGAGGTTTCGCCGCTGAAGGCAGTCGGACCATGGACGCATGAGGAGAGGTCTCGCTCCCCTATGTTTCATTCAGGCTGACAACGTTCTCACGCCAGCCCCGACGAGACTCACTTCAGTCTGACGGCATCGATCAGATCAGGCCTCGATGAATGTACCGCCACATAATTCGGAGGCCCCTGAAAGTTTTCGTTCCGCGGGTTGTACCCCATGAAGTCGACACCCTTTGGCATTACAGGCCCAAGACGAAATCCATGTCCCTCCAATATTTTCCAGAAATCTATTAGTAAAAATTTACTGTATATATTTATCATACCGAACTCAAATTGAATAATAGATACTTTATTGCCACGCAACATTTCAAAAAATCCGAGCAGAACTAGATTTTCAGCACCCTCCACATCCATCTTGAGAAAATCGATCGACTTGATATCGTTTGCTCGGCAATACTCATCGCCGCACCGGATTTCCACGCGCCGGGTAGTCCAGTGTCCCTTGTTAATGTCAGTACCCTCTATGAGGGAAGAAAGACCGTCCTTCTTCGGATTATAGTTTATCTCAATAGTGCCAGATCGATCGGCGAGACCAAAATTATTGATAATAACCCTGTCAGACCTCACGTTGCTTATGAACTTGGCATGCGTCTCAGGGACGATTTCAAAGGCATGCACTCGTGCCTTTAGAAATTTGGTCAGGCAAGCATTTGTATACTCGCCCTTATTGGCGCCGACATCGAAAATTGTCTTTACGTCGAAGCGCGCCAACTTGTCCAGAAGGTAGAACTCACCGTTTGTCCTCATGTCGTGATTCACGTTCGTGTAGCTCTTGGTGTATAAATTTGCCGCCTGATGCAAAGCCAACGAAACCGGACCAAGATTTTGCGAAACCAACCGAAGCATGTATTTCAGGGCACCCATAACCGAAATCTCCGGTGAATTCTGGCGATTATCTGCGAAGACCTTCGCTGAATATCATTACCTGCTTGAACGTACGTACTGCCCATTCCGATGATCGGCACTAGTTGATCTTGATATCTAGAGGTTCAGATCTTCACACTCGGGCCTTGAAAGCGGAGCTCCAAGCCATGGTCAAGGAAGCGTCGCTCCAGGTGTCGGAAGTTTGCTCCCCGATGCGCGAAAGCAATCCTACGCGCATCCACGACATCAGTCCGACCGCTGCACAACCGGAGTCGGCGAACGCAAAATGATCAGGGTGCTACCGACGACGCCCAAAGCGAGAAAAGCCGAAACGACTAGAAAAAACCAACGGGGCACGGCGCCTACTATTAGTTGACGTATCGGAGTGGGCAGTCAGCAGTGCCGATGCTTACTTCGAAACGTGGTGGGCGGTGACGGGCTCGAACCGCCGACCCTCTCCGTGTAAAACAGATGCCCCGGGGAGGAAGACCACTATCCCGCGCTTACCAGCGGCGCAAGTCCCTTGAGAACGCGAGCAATTTCGCAGATACCATCTCCGTCATGCGCACGGCGCGCCGTGGCGGGCGCTCCATCTGCTTACTACCTGCTTACCGGACGCTTACTGGCCCATGCGCCTGACGAACCAATCGGCGGCTGCCCTGAAAGTACCCGAGGGCAAGGCCTACGTCATCGTGTTCGACGACGATCTGGCCGGGTTCGGGGTCCGGGCCAACGCGGGCGGCTCGCGGGTGTGGGTCGTGCAGTACCGCAATGCGCTCGGGCAGACCAAGCGGGAGACGCTGGGCAAGGTCGGGCTGCTGCCCGCGGCCGACGCGCGCCGCGCCGCATCTGAGCGCTTGGCCCGGGTCCGCTTGGGAGGCGACCCCAGCGCCGAGCGCGAGGCTGAGAGAAAGCGTGCCGCCATCACGGTGGGGCTGAAAATCGAGTCCTATCTTGATGCGCACCGGCCCCGCGTGCGCGCCAAGGGCCACGGCGAATCGACCTACTACATGCAGAAGATCTGGACGCCGCTGCACCGCACCCCCGTCGATGGCGTCACCCGCGCCCAAGTGTCGGCCCGGCTGAACGAGATCGTCAAGACTTCGGGGCCACACGCAGCGAACCGCGCGCGCACCACGCTCTCATCGTTCTACGCCTGGCTGATTGCGGAGGGGGTGGCCGAGTCGAACCCGGTCGTCGGCACCCGCAAGCCGCACCGGGAGGAGAGCCGGCAGCGCGTGCTCAAGCCGGAGGAGATCAAGGCCATCCTGGGCGCCCTCCCCGTCGGCGACTTCGGGCGGATCGTGCGCCTACTCCTGCTCACCGCCCAGCGCCGTGACGAGGTGGCCGACATGCCGTGGGCCGAACTTGATCTCGCCACCGGGCTCTGGAGCCTGCCGCGCGAGCGGACGAAGAACGGGTTGTCGCACGATGTGCCCCTGTCCCGGCCGGCGCTCGCGATCCTGGCCGGCGCGCCGCGGATCGAAGGACGGGGTCTGGTGTTCGGCAGCGGCGCTGGCGGATTCCAGGGCTTCACCCGGGCGAAGGCCGCGCTCGACCGGGCATCCGGGGTGAAGGACTGGCGGCTGCACGATCTGCGTCGGACGGCCGCCACGGGGATGGGCGACCTCGGGGTGCTGCCTCATGTGGTCGAGGCCGTGCTGAACCACATCTCAGGGACGAAGGCCGGCGTCGCCGGCGTCTACAATTATGCCCTCTACAACCCGGAGAAGCGGGCCGCTCTCGACCTATGGGCTCGCCACCTTGCGGGTCTCGATCCAGGCATCGAGCTCGCCGCGGCGAACGCCGAAGCACCGCTCGCTCAGCTGTAGCAGGGGCGGCCCCTTCCCCTTCCGGCACATCTGGCGAAGGGTCGTCGCCGACACCCCGAGCTCCCTCGCCACCTCAGGGAATCGAACGACGAAGCGCGTCGGATCGGCCTGCTGCATCGTCCTGCTCCTATGGCTCTCGGTGATGCTATGGAGTGAGCGGAGACCGCCGGCATGCGAGGAGGCGTCATCCACGCAAGCGTCACGGGGCTCGACACGAAAGCGATTGTCCGGCGCCTGGAGGAGTTTTGCGCTAGGCACAACGCACCTCGCTTCGTTCCACCCTCGCGGGTCCGGGGCCCGGATTCGCGCACCACATCGGGTTCTCTCCCGGCTGGCCGAACAGGTCCGGGAAGAGGTCGTGGATCAGCGGGGTGAGTTCGTTGAGGCGTCGGTTCGAGGCTGACCATGCCGCTCCACGGATCTGCTCGTGTTCCTCTGTGTCGTCGGGGAACGGCCGATCCTCGGGCTGCCCGCCGACCACGCAGGCGTCGCCGTGGATGAACTCCTGGAGAATCATATCCAGCACGACGAGACCGATCTGATCGCGCGCTGTGGGAGGGAGGCGTGACCAAGCCGAGCCGAGTTCGAGTGGGGTCGGGACCCTCACGTTCCCCGCGCACGGAGGCTCGAAAGCCGTTATCCGACTCACGGAGCCATGTGCTTGAAACGATTGGCTTTCCACCTGATCCAAACGCCTTAACGGCCATTCGGAATCACACCCCTCCAGCGATCGCACGATGTGGAGGAAACTCTCCTCCGCTCCTGCCTCCCCCCAGCGGCAGTAGTGGGCGGCGAGGGCCTGTAGCCCGCCCATCGTCGCCGGCACGATCTGCGTCAGGTCGCGCCGGACGGCGGCTGCCTGATCGCAGTCGGCGTTGCAGCGGCGCATGGCCGTCTCGTCACTCTCGTCGAGGTTGGAGCACGCCGTGACGTGCTCCTGCTCCGCCGTGTTGACGCGATCGAGCACGGCGAAGATCGGATCAGGCGTGCTCATCCTCATCCCCCCGGTCTCTCAGTCGGACGACCAGCATGTGCAGGAGGGCACCGCACTCGTCGCGCTTGTAGTGGCGGCACGCCTTGGTGAAGGCGGCGCCGGGATTGAACCTCCCGGCCCTGTTGGTGCTGGCGCGAAGGGTTTCCTCGGCCTTACGTCTCACAGCGGGGTCTTCGAGGAGCCGGTCGAGCTTCTCGACGAACCACGTCCGGCCGGTGGCGTCCGTGTACGGGAGGATGCTGAGCGTGCTCATGCGTCCGGTCCTCTCCCATCCGCGAACAGCCCCGGCTGCTTCTGTTGAGCCCGGGCCCACACCTCCGTGCACGCCTCGTGACCGAGGAGTTCGTAGGCGGCGTGGACGAAGGCCTGCCGCTTGGCGTCGACCTTCGAGGACACGGCGGCCTGGCTCGCACCGAGCGCCAACGAACGCTCGGCACGGCGCAGAACCCCGATGCGTTCCTGGAGGAGCGGACGGCTGCGGCGCTTCCGCTTCAGCGCAATCTCGGCACGGGTGCGCCAGGACGGATCGTCTGTCTCTCGCCCGAAGGCGAACTGCCCCTCGATGGCCAAGATCGCCTCGTCGATCTCGGCCAGGATGGCTTGCCCATGAGCGCTGGTCTCAATGGCATCGAGGGTGATCTCGCTGCCATCCTGGAGGAGGATGGTGGTGACGCCCCGGATAGGAGCAGAGGGGATGTTCATCGGCTCACCCCCATGTCCGGGCGATTTCGGCCAGCAAGGCAGGATCTTGAATGCGTCCCTCGCACGCGATCTCCTGCTGGATACGCAGTACGAGCTGATTGTCGCGCTCCCAATCGTTGATCGCAGGACGGTTCGCAATTTCAGTTGCGATGCGATCCATGAGGAAGCCGGCGCGAACGTCCTCGAACTCCGCACGGCTGCCGTAGTGCGATCGAACGACGAAACCCTGGGTCGAGTGGCTGGCCACTGCGACGGGCTCACACATCGCCGCGCCCCACAATTCGCGCGCCGCTCTGAGCTTGTCATAGAGGGCGCCCAACTCGCTGATGCCCATCCCTGAGACCCCCAGCGCCTCGGCTTCCGCCTTGGCGAGCGCGAAGACGGAGTCGGCTTTCGCGTTCTCGGTGCCGTCGCACAG
The DNA here is from genome assembly GCF_022179225.1 of Methylobacterium goesingense. Taxonomy (GTDB): domain Bacteria; phylum Pseudomonadota; class Alphaproteobacteria; order Rhizobiales; family Beijerinckiaceae; genus Methylobacterium; species Methylobacterium goesingense. Next base: position 15,017 of record NZ_BPQL01000029.1, on the reverse strand, counting down.
CAGAGGGCTCTGAGCGATCAGGCGCGAGATCGCCTGTTCGTCGTCATCGCAAATAGAGCACTCCAACGCATCGGCGTAATCGACGGCGAACCGAGTCAGTTCGCGGCATCCGACCGCCGTCAGGGGAACCGTCTGGAGAATCGTCGCATCGACGTAGGCCCAAAGGGCACGGCCGGCCTCACCCCATTCGGGACGCGGCTCAACGGTGTTTGGGTCCTGCTCGTATATGTGGTGTGCATCGAGGTAGGCGCGCAGAAGGCGCCGGCCTTCCTTGATCACGGTGAGGATCGGGTCGCCCTTTGTGACTCCGACGTGGTCTGCGAGCCCCCCGAGCGTCAAAACCTCCCCTAAGATGACCCGCATCAATTGGAAGTCGTCGCTCGAATCCTTCTCCACCGGATGAAACCGGTCGAGGTCAGCCAGCATCAGATACGCCTTGCCAGCAAGGTCCCGCAGGCCGGCTGAGGGCGTTTCGATTGCGCGCCGGAACACCCCGTTCCAGCGGGCCATCTCCGCGATACCCTGCTCTTCGGTCAGCGAGCCCGTGTTCGCATCCCAATGATTCAGGCGGGCCACCTGCTCAATGCAGGCATCCGCGAGATCGGGAACGTCGTCCTGTGACCGTGCCGCGGACATCGGCTCGGAGGCCGTCGCTCGCGTCGGGGCCTGAAGCAGGTTGGTGATCGCCGCATCCAGCGCAGGCTCGCCATCCGTTCGGGTGTCGACCTCATGCACTGCGGACATGCGGGTGCTATCAAGGCAATTGCCCTGTTCCATGGTTTCAGCTCCTGAGTTCGGGGAAGGCCCTCGCTGGTGTTGCAGCACTGGCGGGGGCCGCTTGTGTCGAGTGGCGCGCCGCGCTCACCCGAGACCTGTCAGATGTTCGATATGCTTCCGGACAGGGCTTCGGTGCTGACGCGCAACCGCTCAGGCATTATATCCACGATAGAAATCGAACCGGACATTGAAGCGCCTCGCGCTAAGCGACGTCACGCGTACATAGCCAAACTGGCTATATCGACGTCAACAGATAATTAGCCGTTCAGGCTATGTCAGGCCTTTTTCTGCCTCGGTCGTCCGGATCGCTGGTCCCATACGGGCGGGTTATACAAGGCCATCGTAACCGGACGCACACCTTCAATCTTGATGTCCCTCAGAGGCGCACTGCCGGGGATATTGAGATCAAAGCCACTTTTGCGGCCATTCACAACAAAACCTAAAACACTATTGAGCTTATCGGTATTCTCTATAGGCATTGATACGAGGCATAAGCGGTCAATAAACAAGTCTATTTCCGTTGGATCGACATAAGTCACCTGTACAAGATCGTTCGTTTGAAAGAACGGAAATAATGCGTTATTTTCAATAATGAACCAATCTTTTAATGGGGACTGCGCGGTTTCCACCTCAATCATGTATGCTTGATGATCAAGATTTCCAGCTTCGTCTTTATAGTAGAATGCCCTGCCACCTTCAATTATGACGCCATCAACAAATACAGTATTAGGGGCAAATCTAGTCCTAAATACATCAAATTCTCCGACGCCGAGCGCGTGACCAATTCGCTCTGCCCATTCGAAGCTGAGCGGCAGCTTTCCTCTTTCTAGCTTTGAGATCGTAATCCAGTGCGCGCCCACGGCATCAGCGAGCGCCTGCTGAGTCATACCTCGCAGCTTACGCAGTTCTGCAATCCGGTTTGGGCTCGTATCAGACATATAAGCCGTATGCGCTTGGGAGATTTTGACGTCTATAGCGCCTGAGGCTATTTAGCCTATTGCGCTTAGTTAGCCCATTCGGCTATGGTGCTGGTATGAGCGCTCCAACCCTACCGACCCAATGGCGGACTAGCCAAAACATGTCTCTCCGGGAGTGCGCCTTGGGATTGGGTCTAGGGGGTCAAAACCCAGCAAGAACGCTACAACGGTGGGAGAGAGGCCAGCGTCCCGTACCAGTCGAAATTATAGCTCTTGTTGAAGTGATCAGTAACGGCTCTGTGGGCGCAGCAGCCTGGGCAAAAGCACGTAATTCTTTTCGTGCATCTCAAAAGCGAACAGCCTCCTATTCCACGGTGTGGAAATGATTCTAGCTGCAAGCGCATCGCTGATCATGCCCCGGGTACTATTCCAAGGCGATCCGCCACGCTTTCGTCTGCTCGGCAAGAGCGGCGAAGGCCCGGTTCAACTCACTCATGCCCATCGGTACGATCTCCAGGGTCGTCACCACCTCCGCGTCGATCGTGACGGTGATGTTCACGATACAGCTGCCCCGGGTGCAGTCGAACGCGATGTCGTAGAGTTTGTCGCCGATGGACGGGCAGATCGTCCGCTCGATGCCATCCAACTCGATCTCGAACAGGTCCTCGTCCGGCGCGTCGGCCATCATCGTCTCCTCGTCGGGATGTCGAAATCTTCAGATGGGCATAGCCGGGACCCTTCAGCCTTCCAGGCGCATCATCGCGTTCGCGATGGCGCCAAGCAGGGCGGCCGCCGGCCCGCTCCGGGGCGTACGGGCCTGCTCGTAGAGGCGGTTCGCCAGCCGCTCCCGCGCGGCCGCGCGATCCTGCGCCGGCAGCACCGCGATCAGGTCGACGCACAGCACCGCCAGAGCGTCGCCCAAGGTCGGCAGCGCGGCCGCGCCGCCGTCTTCATTTCCGCCGGCCGGAGGTAGCCCGCCCATGCTGCTCAAGGACTGGATGCGCACGAGCGAGATCGACGATGCCGGCCTGGCCGAGCGCATCGGCGACATCTCCGTGTTCGGCGTCCGCAAGCTCCGGTTCCGCCAGAGGGGCCCGTCTATCCGGGTCGCCGCCCGGATCGAGGAGATCTCCGGCGGTATGGTCCGCGCCCCGGACCTCGAGCCGGTGAAGCCGGCCCGCGCCGTCGCGGAGGCGTCTTCGTGATCGCCTCCGATCCTTTTTTCCAGGGCTCGGCCCTGCCGTACGCGCTCGCCCGCCAGAGCACCGCGCACGTCAGGTCCGACCTTGTCCGTTCCACCGTTCAGGGACTGCACACTCAACCTCCTCGTCACGCCCATCACTGTGGCGAGGGAGCGTTGGGAGATGTCCCAAAAGTCTTGGGAGAGGTCGTTGACCGCTCTGTTTCTTGAGGCAGCCGAAGGGCTGCGCGAGCTTGCCCGGCCGGTCGGGGCGGACGACCGCGTCAAGACCCAGATCGGGCGTGCCGCCCGCCGGGCCGGTCTGTCCTACTGGCGCGCCTTTGACCTCTGGTACCGCAAGGCCCGGCGTGTCGAGGCCATTGAGATAGAAGCTATCCGCGCGGCACGCGCAGCCCGCAGCCGGGAGAGTTCAGATGAGTTGGCGTGCCTCGCGGCAGATTTCGAAGCGCTTGCGGAACGCGTGTCCCGTCTGGCTGCGCGACCCGGTGGGCCGGATGCTGATGCGCTTCGGGCTCTCGCTAGCCGCTCTCGGCGTCTGGCTCAGGGAGAGTGACGAGTGATCCCGCTGACCCACGCGCAGCCGCCGCCCTGATCCGGCCCTAGCGCTCCACCGCCATCCGACATCCCCGCCTGAACACGGCGCTCCCGAACCCCGGAGCTTTGGCCGATGCCCCTTACTGTCTCCAATTCCTCGACGTCCCCGCCCATCGTCGAGCGGGTGAAGGCGTACCGGTCCTGCTTGTTCGACCGGTGGGTGGAGGCCAAGCGCTTCGCCCAGACCAGCGACGACCTCGCCGACCATCAGGCCGCGGTGGATGCCTACACGGCCTTCATGCGGGCCCACTTGGCCTCGGACGAGCGCACCCACCTCGACCTCGAGGACGAGATCGCCCGGCTGACTGTCGAGAACAGCCGTCTCAAGGCCCGCGTACGTGGAGGAGGACCGGCATGAGCCGCATACGATCAATTCATCCCGGTCTCTTCACCGATGAGGCGTTCGTCTCGCTATCGGCGCCGGCACAGGTCCTGTGGATCGGCCTTTGGTGCGAGGCTGACGATCAGGGCGTCTTCGAATGGAAGCCGCTCACGCTGAAGATGCGCCTCATGCCGGCCTCAACCGAGAGCGTCGAGCCCCTGCTTCAGGAGCTTCTGGATGCCGGCTGCATCTGTCGCTTCGAGGAGGGCAGGCCCTACGGCGTCGTCCGCAACTTCGTGAAGCACCAGCGTCCGAAGTCGCCGAAGGTCGTCCACCCTCTGCCGGAATCCCACCGGAACTACGCCGGCTTTAACGGCGACGGATCGCGTCCTGACGCCACCACTGGGAGGAAGCGGTTCGCATCGAGTTCCGAACCAGTTCCGGCTGAGTTCGGAACTGGTTCTGAATGCGGCTCTCAGATGGAGGATGTAGGATGTAGGATGAAGGGGAAGGGTGGAGAGCAGATACCTGAGCCTCTTCCTGAAAAAACTGAGCCCGTAACTCGCACCGCCGCTTCGCGATCGGTGCCCGAGACGAGCCGGTATTTTTTCGAGGCTGGCGTCATTCGGCTGAACGAGGTCGATTTCCGGAAGTGGGAGACGGCGTTCCCGAGCGTCAGCCTGCGAGCCGAGTTGACCGGGCTTGCCGGCTGGGCGGCCGATCAGCCGAACTGGTTCTTCGCCGTACCCGGCGCCCTGGCCAAGCGGGATCGGGAGGCGCGGCTCGCGGTCGAGCGCATCAAGGCCGAGGCCATCGCCAATGCCAACGCGCCCAAGCCGAAGGCCTGCGGCTACGTGCCGTGAGATCGGTCGATGAGATCCTGCGCGAACTCGGGATCGTCCTGCGATCCACCTCGCCCGGCCGGCACTACGCGATCTGCCCGAACTGCGCGGTCCACGCCAAGCACGCCGCCAACCGCCGACGCCGTTCCCTGGGCGTCACGATCGACGCCGGTGGCGTCGGGTTTCGATGCCTCAACTGCGACCTGAGCGGCGGAAAGTTCTTCGACAATGCACCTCAATCCCAAGGCCGTGGCGTGGCTGGAAAGCCGGTCCATCGAGAGCGAGACCGCATCACGTTTGGGGATCTACAGCGCCAAGCACGTCCAGGGTGGCGACCCGGCTCCTGACATCGCCGGCACGATCCTGGTGTTCCCGTACATCGACGGCGGCGAGGAGGTGAACGCCAAGTACCGGGTTCGCGACGCGAAGGGCGGCAAGCGGTTCTGGCAGCGGGCCGGGGCTCGCAAGACGTTCTTCAACGCCGACGTTCTCGACGATCCGGCCTTGCACTCCGGGCAGGCTCCAGCCGTGATCACCGAAGGCGAATTGGACACGATCGCGGCCATCCAGGCCGGTTTTCCGTTCGCTGTCTCGGTCCCTGACGGTGCGCCGCCGGCCCGTGACGAGGCCGGCAATCTCGTCGCCGTGCCGGACAACGCCGACGACGTGGTGCCCGAGCACGACGACAAGTACCGCTACGTTTCGAACAACTGGGAGCGCCTGAAGCGGATTCGCCGGTTCGTCCTGGCGACCGATGGTGACGAGCCCGGCAGCCGCCTCAGCTTGGAGCTCGCCCGTCGCCTTGGTCGCTCCCGCTGCGCCATGGTGAGCTACCCGCCCGAACCGTGCGTGCCCGACGCGGACGGGGTCCTGAGGCCGGCCAAGGATCTGAACGAGGTGCTCCACTACTTCGGAGCCGACGCCGTCCTCGCCTGCATCCGGGATGCCAAGCCTTTCCCCGTGAAGGGTCTCTACAAGCTCTCGGACTTCCCGGAGCGACCACCGCTCCAGGCACTCACCACCGGCTTTCCGCCGCTCGACCTGCACATGCGGCTCTATCGAGGCGCCTTCGTCGTCGTCAGCGGCCTGCCCGGCGGGGGCAAGACCGCCCTCATGACCCAAATCGCCATGAACATGGCTCGTGGCCACGGTTGGCGCATCGCCATCGCCTCCTTCGAGATGCACGTCCGGCCGATCCTGGAAAACATGCTGATCGGCTTCCTCCTGCAGAAGCCCCGGTCCCTCTGGACCAAGCCGGAATGCGACGGCTGCCGGCGCTTCATTGACGAGCACTTCGTCTTCATCGCCCTGGCCCCGGAGGACGACGAGACCGAGGCCGACGTGCAGTGGGTCATTGATAGGGCAGCCGACGCCGTGGTGCGCGAGGGCATCTCGATGCTGCTCCTCGATCCCTGGAACGAGGTCGAGCACAAACGCCGGCCTGGCGAGAACGTGGCCGACTACACCAATCGGGCCATCCGCCTGCTGAAGCGCTTCGCCCACTCCTACGACGTCTGCACGATCGTCGTGGCTCATCCCACGAAGGCGGCCGGCCTCTCGGTCAAGGCCGGCGAGCCGATGTCCCTCTACGACATCGCCGACGGCGCCACATGGGCCAACAAGGCCGAGATCGGCGTCGTGATTCACCGCGCCTCGCCGCACGACCGCATCGCCAACGTCGGCATCCGGAAGGTCAAATTCCACGAGACTGGCAAGATCGGCGACGTCTCGCTGATGTTCGACGACGAGCTGCTGGCCTTCGTGCCGTGACCCTGCCCTCCACCCTCATCCAGTCGCCAGCCGAGGATCACCGATGAGCAGCCGAGCCAAGGGCAAGCGTCAACGCGATAGAGAGCGGAGGCAGCGTCGGGAACAGCGCAGGTCGGAGCGTCGGGGGCTTCCAGCCGGCCTGAGTGCCAATGCCTCGCCGAACGTCGCTACAAGTGCCAAGAGCGCTGCGGACCCGGTCTGCGGCGTGGCCTCCCTGACGATCGATCCGAGCCTGCTCTGGTACATTGCCCGGACGAAGCCACGGATGGGCGAGCGGGCCCTCCAGGCCCTCCAGGCCGCCCAGGTCGTCACCTATCAGCCCCGCACCTCGGAGGTGGTCGTGCGCCGCGGCCGCCGCGTGATCCGCCGGACAGCCATGCTCCTCCGCATCGTCTTCATCGGTGTCGCTGATGCCGACCACCTCGACGAAGCCAAGGCTGCTCCCGGCGTCGCCGATCTCGTCTGCTACCCGGTCGAGGACGCCAGCACGGAGGGCAACATCGCGGGTCCCGTCCTCAAGCCGGCCCGCCTCGACGCCGAGGGCTTGCAGCAGTTCGTCGACGTCCTGGCACGCGGCGAGATCGTCGAGCCAGTCGGCATCAAGGTCGGTCAGAGCGTCGTCGTGCGGGAGGGCCCATTCGCGAGCTTCCCAGCCGTGGTCGAAGCGATCCTGCCGAACGACCGTCTGCGGGTCGCCGTCAGCCTGTTCGGGCGTCCCTCGCCGGTTGAGATGGGGATGGCCGATGTGCAGATGCTGTAGGCGACGCGATCAGCGAAGCGCCTCGCACCATTCCGAACGAGGGAGGTCGGAGGCACCGTTCTCAGGAGTGGGCCTCTTGGGAAACGCCATGTGGCACCACCCTCATCACAATTCGTACAGTTGGGATGCAAGAAAAGAAGTATTAATGCTCCGACATGTAAGGCCTTGGATGCTATCTTAGACAAATCTGATATTTGGTATACAACATGTTTGCTTGGGTTCCTTCAAGATTTAAGCGATTCACCCTTCATGTCGGTAAAAACAAAAAGCCGCCTTCGTCCGTTCGCTCACACGCATCAAAGCTAAGGGTGGGGCGAAATATACTTGACTGCGAAGTTGTCGGCGAAATTAGCAGCAAAACACTAGTGAAAGTCGCTTCAAAGCTTCCAGATAAGATGCCGCCAAGGGTAGAGTTAAAATTTGGCGACGATAGAACTTATCGGTGGATGTCGGTGAGATGGTGCCACAATGGCCAAATTAGTGTTCAGCCAATAACCGCATGGGCCGTAAGCCAAAAGTAGATAGTGGCAGGCGGATGCCAGCTGCCGATTTTCCGGCACGAGCGAGCCCAACACCCTGGCGGTCTATGGACCTGTCTCGCCGGGTATCGAGGATGCTCTACCGTTCTAGGGAGCTACGAGAGGCGGTTGGACTGCGTCTCGTCCGACACCGGTTGGCGAACGCTCCGCTCGATCCGCTTTAGCAGCTGGATGGCACGGCCAAGGGCGAGCATCACGAACCCACCGATCGTGCCGCCAAGCGCTGGCCCCAAGTAGACGCCGCCTTCCGTTGCGGGTGCACCGGATGACGCGAGGAAGAAGAAAATGCCGAACGCGATGTGCAGCGCGCCGGCGATGTATAGGGTGAGCTTCACGTGATCCCCGCTTGCCTTCGGAACGTCCATCGCGAGGGCGCGCCACCCTGGCAGCTTCGAGAATGTCCCGCCAGGGGTGGAGGATGCGCTGCCGTTCTAGGCGCCCGATAGATCAGGCGGCTATGGCCTGAACCGCCTGATCGTATTCTACCAAGCGAGAGGTTGCGCCGAGCACACTCAGGTTCGGGGTTTTTTCGCGATCAAGCAAAACCGCGAACCTACGGAAGCCCTCATCTTCTGGAAGTCGACTGATATCAAAGTACTTAGCAAGGACTGAGTTTGCCGAATTTGCATTGGCAGCAACAAGATCAACGAGCGCCGAGCGTCCAGAGGTGATGATCATTGCATCGACCTCCCACTCTTCGGTGGCGCCCCGAATGCTCGGCGCGCGAATCACTTTCTCAACGCCGAACTGGCGGTCAAACCGCACAAGCAGCTCGTCCAGCCGCCCTTCAATTTTGCGGTTCGCCAGTCGGAGCGCTGTGGTCTCGACGGCGGTCTTTGAGGCGTTTGCCACCACGATGGCCGCCGTCAGCAGCGCATCGCGAGGAACCTCGATGTCGAAAATGAGGTCGCTGTCGAAGCGGATGTCGTTGGCCTCTGCGAGGTCGCGAGCGACACGCTGAAAAACGCGGGAACCGCCCATCATGTCGGCCTCGCGCGCGCCATGCCCGCCATCTGTCACGAAGAAGCTGCCGCTATCTTCCCGCAAGGTGAGAACAACCCTTGAGCCGCCTGGATAGAGCAGCGGCGTAACGATAGCAGGTGCCTCGGCCGACTCTCGCGAATATGCAAGCGAACGAGCAACCTCGTCAGCGATGGCGCTGATGCTCCTCGGCGTCACAATGGTCGGGTTGACGGCCAACCCGAGAAGCGAAGTCATAATAGGCTCTCCTGGGTTGGCGGTGGGTGAAGGGTCGTTAGCCCATCGACATTGAACGCGCGCTCTACGACTTGCAAGAAATCCCGCAAATGGTCCGGCTCGGTGTGCAGTGGCACGGCTTGCGGGAGATTGCCGAAAGGATCGAACGCTTTCCGGCCCAGCGTGGCGTTATCGGAAAATTGATGGACGTGCGATCCGTTGATCTCCGAGGGGCCGCCGAAGCGCCGCCAGTGCTTGTTGATATGAGGTGCCGCAGGGCGGACGTCGACCCGGCAGATGCAGACCGATTTTCCCTCGTAAGCGACGCTTAGGATGGCTGACATATCCTCCATGGGACGGTAGCGCCACATCATGAGGCAGACCTCGGCCCCTTCTATGGAAGCGCCGGACTTGTCCATTAGCTGAACGTGCAGGCGGCACCGCTCAGTCTCGTGCGAGACGAACCTTGATCGTCCAGCCTTGGCAGCGGCCCGTTTGCCCTCGACAAAGACGCGCGGCGTTTGCCAGTCCGGCCAGTTGAAGACGCCCTTCGATTCGTTCAACAGGGACGCCCACTCATTCAATGGATAGCCGAGCGGGCCTCCTGTCACTGCACCGATCCACCCTCAGGGGCCTGGAGCATGCGGAGGGCTTCTCCAACCGTTTGATGCAGGTCGGATAGGGCCTGGTGGCTCATTGGAACGCCAATGCGCTGATCCTCGACGGTCGTAAAAACGATGATGGCCATGCTCTCACCCATCATCAGTCCGGGGGATGGCATGGCCATCGGTGCGAGAAAGTCGCCTTTCTCCGGCTCGGGGAACAGATCCTCAGCCTCTGACGGCTGGTAGGGCTTCTGATCCGCCATTTCAGATGCCTATGAGTTCGGGATAGGGAATGACGCAGTGGACGCGCGCGACTTTCGCGTCGTCGAGCCCGGGGGTCACTGTATGATCTCATCAGCAGGCTTCAGCCCACGCAGCGCTTCGCCCAGTACTTGGTAGAGGGTCGACAGCGCCTCGTGCCCCAGCGGCACGCCAAAGCGATCACCTTCGACGGTTTTCAGGATCAGGATTCCCACATCCTCCCCCATGAGAATGCCGGCTTTAGCTTCGCACAGGGGGAACATGAAGGGGCCTTCGCCGTCGAACTCGACCTGCTCGGCTGCCTCCAGGGCGAAGAACTGCTCCTGCTCGGAGCTGTGATCGTCAGCCATACCCGGTGCCCTGCTCCCCGACGCCACAGGTCAGAAAGGTGCCCTGATAGGGCACTCGCCGCAATAGCCAAATCTGCAGGATGTCAATAACGACGCTCTGAACGGCTCAAAGGCGTTGCGCATGTCGACCGAGTATTGTAGTTGTTCAGTGACCCTGTAGGCGCTGTACTCTCCCCTAGCGGGATTGAGGTTAAGCCTCTACGGAGACGGGTGAAACCGCCTCTCCACTTTGAAGGCTGGTTCAGTAAGTTGTACCCCAAGAGGGCACTGCTTGAGCCAGCGTATCTCTTGATACCATTGATGGCGCCCCTCAAACTTGAGGGACGCCTCTATGTTCTAGTAGTAGCTGCGCCGGCCGTATCCACGGTCGTGTCCATAACCATGACCGCGTCCCCGACCGAAGCCGAACTCACGGCCACCAAAGCGCGGTCCGAAGTGACGACCGCCACCGTAGCCACGACGTCCGTATCCACCGCCATAACCGCGGCGCCCGTATCCACCGCCACCATATCCGCCGTAGCCGTACTGGACGTTCTCTACTGTGCTCGTGGCTTCAGGCATCGTCACAGCACCGAGCGGTGCTGCTGACGACGGTGCCGGTGCCATGAACAAACCGGCAGCCAACAGGCCAGCACCGAGCGTGAGTGTCTTGAACATAGGGTTGCTCCTCGCAGACCTACCCGTTCAGGCAGTCCGCCCATGCACTCTAGAAGCCACAGTCTGAACGGCGCCCGCGTCAGTACGTGCGCGCCGGTCAGCCCTTGGCAAAGACGGGTCAGATCGCTTCTCCACGATGGAGGCCCGTGCCTCGAACGCGAGATCGCTCGCGCGGGGTTACAGCATCTTCTCGCTAATCAGGGCTCCGGCATCATCGAAGATGCCCTCCCAGGATGACCCGGCGACACGTATCGTCACCCGGGATGAGCCGAGATCCTTATCGGAGCCTCGTTCGATGCGGCTAGTCACGAGCCCTAGGCGCATTTTTTGGCGCATGACGCCAGGATTGATCATGAGCCTGGAGTGGAGTTGCTCTGGATCAATCATCCAGTCGCCATTCTTGGTTCGCTCTAGACGCATAGGGTGGCCCTGATCAGCTTGGCAGCAGATGCGGAGCTGAATGCGACGCTAGCACAGTCCTATATAATCGCCGCGCTATATACCTCTTCGGCTGCATAAGCCGCACTTTGCATTGCAAAGCGATCAGGCAAAGGTTCGGGGCCAAAGTCCCTCCCTTCACATCGCCACCGCCTTGTACCGGACGATCCCGCAGGAGTTCAGCAGATCCACCCGCTTGTGGGCTTCATTCGCGCAACATGATCTGCAATTCTGAGCGGAGCCGATCGGAAGCTAATCTAAGGAAGCGGACGTAGGCGGATACCGTAACGCTTGCCGTTGATGTTGATGACTGCTTCCATTTCTCCTCCCGGTGCTTCTTGCACGCGCACACCTGTGATTTGAATCGTCTGAGCCGCAGGTACTGACGTATCATACCCTATGCCTCCCAAGCTCACGCCTTCTGCCGTTTGCCATTGCAAGGAGTGGGTCGCGTTCAGCGCGATCGCCGCGCCATTACCTGCCGCCTGAACGGCATGGAGGTCGATAACAGGTGATGAGAACTTACCCGTCCCAACGATGAAAGAGCGAGCGTTGACACTGCTTGCATTAATGACATTGCCGTAGTCGCCTTCGAAGAGACCACCGTCGTAGAAGCGGGCGTTTGGGGCAGTTTTAACGTACCAACCCTGCGCAGCCTCAGTTGGGGTCTTCTCGTTGCCAGGCAGAATGTTGAGCGGAATAAAAAGGCCTGCTCGCTTCCTGTGAACGTCTGTACCTGTTGCGATAATGGCGTTCTCGCCCGCCAGTGACCCGTGCATCGGGTTTGACAGGCCGTGCGTCTCCTTCACCTCGGCCGCATAGCCCCAACCTGGTGCGCTGTTGATTTTGTTCTGATTTATGTAAAGCGACGCCCCGGTGTGGCCGAAGAACGGATCGCCGGGTTTCATCTCAGAGTAATTTTCGGTGAGTGCGACAAAGCTGAAGTGCCCGTACTTCGTTCCAGCAAGCACTCGGGACGTCACCGAGACACCGTTTCCCACACCGCTGCCGCCATTGATCGTACCCGGACGGGTGTTGACCTGAACATCAAGAAGCCCTTGCGCCTCGCCCGGCTGGTGATCTTTCGTGATGAGTATCCGGGTTTGAAAGGGCCTCCACGCAACCCCTGGGATGCTACTGCCCAAGTCCGCTTTGTCGGCCTTAGCCGCCACACCGTCCGCAAGAGCCCGTAGGGTTTCCGTTGCGCCGTCTCCTCGCTTGACGCTTAGCAGCGAAGCGTCGCCGGTCGAGCCGGGCTGCGTAATCGTCAACGTCTCAAGAGTGATTGGCCCGCCGCGCACCGGAGGGTTCGTCGCGTCCAGTGAGAAAACCGAGACTGGGGTAAGGGCGGCAAAACATCCGGAGATCCATACAGTCGCTCGCATCAGGTATCCTACGCTGTCAGGTAAGGGGCTCGGCTATCTTCGGTCTGAGTCCAGATGTCGACATCCTACTTATCGATCCAGATTTTGTTTTGATCAGCTGACCGGCAGGGACCCTAGGCCTTCGAACCCTATACGGGTGGTCGGGGCCCCCAATGTTCCTAGCGCCAGGGCCCCAAAACCCGGTAACAGGGTAACAGGTAACAGCGCCTATGGCCGAAACGACCGGGGCTAAATTCCTAAGCCAAGCCGACTTCGCCCGCCGTCGCGGAGTGTCCCGGAAGACGGTAACTGGCTGGAAGCAAAAGGGTATTCTCGTCACCGACGAGGCTGGCCGGATCGACGTCGAGGCCACCGAATGGGCCCTCGACCAGCGCCCGGCGAACTATCGGGGCGGTGTTACCCATCGCCCGGTACGAGCCGTACCGGGTAACAGGCCAGCGCCAGAGCCAAAGGCGCCCGCCAAGCCGAAGCCGGACACCTGGCAGACGATCAGCGAGGCGATGCCCAGGCCCGGCGCGGTGCCGGTCGAGGGTGAGGACGACGGGGCGGGCCTCGACCCGACGAACCTGCCCCTCCCGCTGGCCATCCGCCGGAAGGAGAACTTCCTCGGCCTGCAGCGCAAGCAGGAGGTCGAGAAGAACGAGGGCAAGCTGGTCGACCGCGAGGCCGCCGAGAAACTGTTCTTCGACCAGGCGCGCGATGTCCGCGACGCGTGGCTGTCCTGGCCCGCCCGGGTCGCCATCCCGATGGCCGATGAGTTGAAGGTCGACCCCCGCGCGCTGACGGCGATCCTGAACGCCTATGTCAAACAGCACCTCTCCGAGCTCGGCGATCCTGAAGCCGACTTCGGCTGACACGGGGAGCCTGCTCCGGTCCTGGCGGAAGGGGATGACCCCGACCCGAGACTTCAACGTGGTCGAGTGGGCAGAGGAGTTCCGGCGCCTCAGCAAGGAATCCTCGAACGGAGGACGCTTCGTCACCTCCCGGGTCGAGGTCGCCCGCGGCCCGATGCTGGCGGCGACGGAGCCGGGGGTGGCCACCATCACCCTGATGGCCTGCACGCAGCTGCTGAAGACGACCGTCATCGAGAACATCCTCGGGCGGTTCATCCACATCGACCCGTGCCCCATCCTCGTGGTGCAGCCGAAGGACGACGCAGCCGAGACGTTCTCGAAGGACCGGCTGGCCCCGATGATCCGGGACTCGAAGGCCCTTCGGGACATCTTCGGCGACCTGAAGTCCCGGGACGCCGGCGCTACGCTGACGCACAAGCAGTTCCCCGGCGGGCACATCACCCTCGTGGGCTCGAACAGCCCGACCAACCTCGCGATGCGGCCGATCCGGCTGCTCTGCTGCGACGAGATCGACAAATACCCGCTCTCGGCCGGCGGTGAAGGCTCGCCCATCGACCTCGCCGAGGAGCGGCAGGCCGAGTTCAAGGCGAACAGCCTTTCGGTGCGGGCCTGCTCCCCGACGATCGCAGGCCGCAGCGCCATCGAGGCCTCCTACGAGGAGAGCGACCAGCGAAAGGCCTTCGTCGAGTGCCAGGGCTGCCACGGCTGGCACCCGCTCGAATGGGAGCAGGTTCGCTTCGACAAGGATGAGGCCGGCAAGATCCGGCCCGAGACCGCGCGCTACGAATGCGTGGCCTGCGAGCACCCGATGACGGAGCCCCAGCGGCTCGTCGCGCTGCGCAAGGTGGAGTGGCGCCAGACCCGGCCGTTTACCTGCTGCGGCGAAAATCAGACTCCGGAACGCTGGGCGCCAGAGGCGCACGGCGTCGCCCTGGCCCTGTGCATCCACTGCGGCGCGGAGGCGGTGCCGAACGACCATGCGGGCTTCCAGGCGTCCAAGCTCTACGCCCCGAAGCAGACCATCCGCGAGACGGTGGCGAAGTTCGCCCGCGCGCTGAGACGAGGTCCGGAGGCGTTGAGGACGTTCTTCAACACCCAGCTGGCGCGGACATGGAAAGAGGGGGCCGACGCGCCGGAGTGGCAGGACGTCTACGCGCGGAAGGATCGGTATCGCAGCGGCACCGTGCCGGCAAGCGGCCTCATCCTCTTCGGCGGCGTCGACGTCCAGAAAGACCGCCTCGAGGCGAGCGTCTGGGCCTTCGGGCGCAACCGGGAGCGTTGGCTGGTCGAGCACCGGGTGCTCCCCGGTGACACGGTTCGGGCCCAGGTCTGGAAAGACCTCGAGGCCATGTTCGACGAGACATGGGAGCACGAGAGCGGCGCCGACATGCGCGTTCGCGATTGGGGCGTGGATTCCAGCGGCTTCACCGCCGAGGTCTACGCCTTCGTCCGGACCCAGGCCGGGCGCGCCGTTCACGCGGTCGACGGCCAGGACAGCTACGCGGCGGCATTCCTTGGCGCCCACGCCGAGGAATGCCGCCGCGTAGC
>NZ_BPQL01000028.1 GCF_022179225.1 Methylobacterium goesingense | reverse complement strand
CGGGGGGCGATGCCGCACGGAACCGCCCCCCGTCCTGAGACGCCGCCGATGCTCCGCCTCGCCCTCTACCAGCCCGATATTCCGCAGAACACCGGCACCCTGCTGCGCATGGCCGCCTGCCTCGGGGCCGCCGTCGAGATCATCGAGCCAGCGGGCTTCGACGTCTCGGACCGGCATCTGCGCCGCTCCGGGCTCGACTACCTCGACCGGGTCGCCGTCACCCGTCACCGCTCGTGGGACGCCTTCGCGGCCTGGCGGCAGGCGCACAACATCCGACTCGTCCTCGCCACCACGCGGGGCGCCCTGCCCTACACCGCGTTCGCCTATCGCGACGGCGACTGCCTGCTGATGGGCCGGGAATCGGCCGGCGTGCCCGATGCGGTCCACGCCGCGGCGGATGCCCGGGTGGTGGTGCCGATCCGGCCCGACCTGCGCTCGCTCAACGTCGCGGTCTGTGCCGCCATGATCCTGGGTGAGGCCCTGCGCCAGACCGAGGGCTTCCCGTCTCCAGATTGAACGTCGTGCAAAATCGCACTTGAACACCGTTCAAATTATGCGACAACCGGGCGGTGGACGACAGCCACCGACCCGGAGCCCATCATGCTCAGACTGTTTCGCACCCTCGCCCGCGGCGCCGCCGCCCGCGCCGAAGAAGATCTCTTCGACCGCAACGCCCTCCTGATCCTCGACCAGCAGATCCGCGAGACCCGCGCCGCCCTGGAGCGCAGCCGCCAGGCGCTGGCCGCCTCCGTGGCGGGCGACCGCGCCGAGGAGCGTCGTCTCGCCGAAGTCGAGGCCCGCGCCGCCGACCTCGAGACCCGCGCCGTGGCGGCGCTTCAGGCCGGACGCGACGACCTCGCAGCGCAGGCAGCCGAGGCGATCGCCGAACTCGAGGCCGAGCGCGACGCCATCCGCACCGCGCGGAGCCGATTCGCCACCGAGCTGACCCGCATCCGCGCCAAGGTCGCCGACGCCACCCGACGTCAGGCGGAATTGGAGCGGGGCCGCCGCCTCGCCGCCGCGGCCGAGACCGCCCGGCGTCTGCGGGTGAGCGCGGACCCGCAGGACCGTGCGACCCTGAAGGAGGCCGAGGCGACGCTGGCCCGCCTGCGCAACCTCCAGGCCGCTGCCGACGATACCGAGGCGGCCCTGCGGGAGGCCGAGCCCGGCGCCGACATCGCCGAGCAGATGGAATGCGCCGGCTTCGGACCGAGCACCCGCCCGGCTTCCTCAGCGATCCTCGACCGCCTGCGCGCCCGGGCTGAGGCGCCCGGCCAGCCGATCGCCTGACCGTCCCGCATCACCCCTCATCCAAGGAGCACGACCATGACCAACGAGACCACGCAGCATTCCGGCGCCTGGGTCGCCTTCACCTACGCCTCGTTTCTCGGCTCCGCCGCCATGGTAGGCCTCGGCATCCTGTTCATGCCCATCGACATCTGGATCAAAGGATACCTGGCCATGGGCACGATCATGCTCGTGCAGTCCTGCATCACCGCCACCAAGACGATCCGTGACGTCCACGAGGGCCGGCGCATGGTCAACCGGATCGAGGATGCCAAGACCGAGCGGTTGCTGATGTCCGTGAAGGATTGAGGGCGCTCCGGCGAATTGACGGCCGGGCGGCGGGATGGGACATCCCCCGGCATGACCATGCCCGAATCCTCCGCCCCCCCGCTACCCGAGGCCGAGCGCGACGCCGTGAAGGCCGCAGCGACGGCGTGGTTCACCACCTTGCGCGACCGGATCGTCGCCGCCTTCGAGACCCTGGAGGCGGAGGCCACGGGGCCGTTCCACCCGGACGCGCCGGCCGAGCCCGGCACTTTCGTGAAGACGCCCTGGCAGCGCACCGACCACACCGGTGCCCCTGGCGGCGGCGGCACCATGGCGATGATCAAGGGCCGGGTCTTCGAGAAGGCCGGCGTCCACGTTTCGGCCGTGCACGGCGAGTTCGCCCCGGAGTTCCGTGCCCAGATGCCGGGCGCCGCCGAGGACCCGCGCTTCTTCGCTACCGGGATCTCGCTGATCGCGCATCCCTGGAATCCCAACGTGCCGACCGTGCACATGAACACCCGCTTCGTGGTGACCACGAAGACCTGGTTCGGCGGTGGCGCCGACCTGACCCCGGTGCTCGACCGGCGCCGGACGCAGGACGACCCGGATTCGCTCGCCTTCCACGCGGCGATGCGGGAGGCCTGTGACGCCCACGCCCCGGCCGCCGATTACACCCGCTACAAGGCCTGGTGCGAGGAGTACTTCCACCTCAAGCACCGCAACGAGCCGCGCGGCATCGGCGGGATCTTCTACGACTACCACTGGACCGGCGACCCTCAGGCCGACCTCGCCTTCACCCGCGACGTCGGCGGCACCTTCCTCAAGGCCTATCCGGCCATCGTGCGCGCCAACCTGGCGACGCCCTGGACCGAGGAGGACCGGCTGGAGCAGCAGGTCCGGCGCGGGCGCTACGTCGAGTTCAATCTGCTCTACGACCGCGGCACGATCTTCGGCCTGAAGACTGGCGGCAACGTCGCCTCGATTCTCTCGTCGCTGCCCCCGACGGTGCGCTGGCCGTGAACGCCCCGGCCGCCCCGCCGGCGGACATCACAGAGACCAACCGCGCCGTGGCGCGGATGCTGGCGGGCGCCCTCGGCGGCCGCCCCTCCGTCGCCCGGCATGCCGACGAGACCGGGCGCAGCCACGTCGACATCCTGACCTGCCGCGACGCGCCGCGCCCCGGCCTCACCGCCTGTGCGACGGTGACGCTGGCCAACCACCCGCTCTACCAGGACGGCGTCGAGTTCCCCGGGCGCTGCGAGATCCTGGGCGTCGGCACCGACCGGGATGTGGCGCGCATGCTGGCGGCTTGCGCCTTCCAGGTCATCGACGGGCGCTGGTTCCTCGCCCCCGGCATCGTCTTTCCCGGGCTGCTCACCGGCCTGTCGGCGAGCCTCGCCCACGTCCTGTTCGTGCCGCCGGTCCTGTTGGAGGCGCGCCTTCAGACGCTGCCCACGCCCGACGCGGCCCTGGCCTTCCTCCAGGCCGTGCCGATCTCGCAGGCCGAGTACGCCTTCGCGGAAGAGTCCGGCGGCGACACCCTTGAGGACTTGTTCGCGACGCGCGGCACCGACCTTTTCGACCTCCAGCGCCCCTCGGTGCTCTGATGGCCGAGACCGATCTGCCGACCCGCTTCGCGCCCCAGCAGGACGCGGCCCTGAAGGCGATTTCCGACTGGCGCAAGTCCGGTGGCGCCCAGGTCTTCCGCCTCTTCGGCTATGCCGGTACCGGCAAGACCACCCTCGCCCGCCGCATTGCCGACGACGTCGAGGGCACGGTGGTGTTCGGTGCCTTCACGGGCAAGGCCGCCTCGGTGATGCGCCAGAAGGGCTGCCACGACGCCGCGACGATCCACAGCCTGATCTACCGCACCAAGGAGACCGAGGATGGCGGCCCGGCCTTCACCCTGAACCGGACCGGGCCGGTCTCGAAGGCCGAACTCATCGTCATCGACGAGTGCTCGATGGTCGATTCGGATCTGGGCAACGACCTCCTGTCCTTCGACCGGCCGGTGCTGGTGCTCGGCGACCCGGCGCAGCTGCCGCCGGTACGCGGGGGCGGCTTCTTCACCGAGGCCGAGCCCGACGTGATGCTCACAGACGTCCATCGGCAGGCCGCCGATGATCCCATCGTCCGGATGGCGATGACGGTGCGCGAGGGCGGGCGCCTCAGCATCGGCGAGTACGGCGAGAGCCGCATCGTCTCGCGACGCGCCATCGACCCGGCAACGGTGCTCCAGGCCGATCAGGTGCTGGTGGGCATGAACAAGACCCGGCGGCTCTACAACAACCGCCTGCGCGAGTTGGCCGGCCACACCGATCCGATGCCGGCGGTGGGCGAGAAGCTGGTCTGCCTGCGCAACGACCGAACCAAGGGCCTGCTCAACGGCTCGACCTGGACCGTACACGCCCAGCGCTCCTCGCCGCGATCCGACACGGTGCGCCTCGACGTGGTGCCGGAGGACGACCCGGCCCTGCGTCGCCGTCCTGTGGACATCAAGGTGCTCAAGGCGGTGATGTCGGGCTCCGAAGAGGAGATCCCGGCCTTCCTCAAGCGCGAGACCGACGAGTTCACCTACGGCTACGCGCTGACCGTCCACAAGGCGCAGGGCTCGCAATGGGACGACGTCGTGCTGTTCGACGAATCCTTCGCCTTCCGCGAGCACCGGGCGCGCTGGCTCTATACGGGCCTGACCCGGGCGGCCAAGCGCATCACCGTGGTGGTGTAGGGCGGCTTGTGAAATCTCGGCAGCTCGGGGACAACGCTTGCGAACGAGGGGAGATTCGCATGGCCTTGACTGGACGTTGCCGCTGCGGCGGCATCCACTACGTGGCAGAGGGCGAGCCGAGCCACAGCGCCTTGTGCCACTGCACCGATTGCCGGCGGTCCTCGGGCGCGCCCGCGGTGGGGTTCGCGCTGTTCCCGGACGACCGGATCACCATCACCGGCACCCCGACTGCCTATGAATCCTCGCCCGGCGTCATCCGCGAATTCTGCGGGACCTGCGGCACCAACCTGTTCTACCGCAACGAGGCCATCTTTCCAGGCCAGCTCGACCTCCACACGGCGACCCTGGACGACCCCGATGCCCTGCCCCCGTCGATCCGCATCCAAGTCGCGGACGCCCCCGAATGGTTCGGCCGATTCGACGCGCTTCCAGCCTTTCCGCGCTATCCCGGATAGGGGCGACTCCCGCGGTGCTTGTCCTGCAGTGCTTGGAGCGGACCCAGCGAGCGACTACGTGAGCAGGATTCCCAACCGAACCGGAGCCTGACTTGTCCCATTCCGAAGCGAACGGTCCGCCGCAGATGCACGCCACCACCATCCTCATGGTCCGCAAGGGCGAACGGGTCGTGATCGGCGGGGACGGGCAGGTCAGCCTCGGCCAGACCATCGTCAAGGGCAATGCCCGCAAGGTCCGGCGCCTCGCCAAGGGCTCGGTGATCGGCGGCTTCGCTGGCGCCACGGCGGATGCCTTCACGCTGTTCGAGCGGCTGGAGGCCAAGCTTGAGCAATATCCGGGACAGCTGACCCGGGCCTGCGTCGAGCTGACCAAGGACTGGCGCACGGACCGCTACCTGCGCCGCCTGGAGGCGATGATGCTTGTGGCCGACAAGGAGGTCAGCCTGCTGCTCTCGGGGGCGGGCGACGTGCTGGAGCCGGAGAGCGGCGTCATGGCGATCGGCTCCGGCGGGAACTACGCCCTGGCTGCGGCCCGCGCACTGGAGGACAGCAGTCACGACGCGGAGGAGATCGTCCGCCGGGCCATGCGGATCGCGGCCGAGATTTGCGTCTACACCAACGACAGCCTGGTGATCGAGACATTGGAAACGTCAAAAATCTGAGGAGAAGCACAGCCGTTAACGGAAGTTTCCGAGGCACTGATTAGGGGTTTGACTGCACGCTCCGGGCAGGGTCTCGAACATGACGATCAAGGCGAAGATACTGATGTTCGTCCTGGCCTGCGGGGCGATCACCCTGCTGGTGGCCGGAGTCGGGATCGGCACCCTCTCGGCGTTCAACGACGCGATGGTCGAGTCCCGGCAGGCGGCCCGCCGGGCCCTCGACGCCGCCAACGTCAATCGCCTCGTGAGCAACGTCGTGCTGGAATCCCGCGGCGTCTACGCAGCCAAGGACACGGCCGACGCGCAGAAATACGCTGACCGGATGCGCCAGAACCTCACGGCGATGAACGAGCTCCTCGCCGCCTGGGGTTCACGCGTGCCGGAGGCCGAGCGAGCCCAGTTCGCACGCGTCACCCAGGGGGCAGCCACTTTCACCACCCTGCGCCAGGAGATCGCCCGGGCCGGAACCACCGTCGCCCCGAAGGCCGCGGCGGATCTCGGTTTCAACGAGGCCAACCGGGCGAACCGGCAAGCCTTTCAGGATTCCATCGACGCCCTGGTCGCCAGCGGGCAGGCGCAGGTCGCCGCCATCGACGCGGCCAACGACGCCCTCTACGGCAGCCGCCGCACCCTGTTGGTCGTCCTGGCCCTCGGCGGCACCCTCGCGGCCCTTGGGCTCGGCCTCTTCGTCGGCCACCGCCAGATCGCCGCGCCGCTCGCCCGCGTCACCGCCGCGATCCGGCGCCTGTCCGAGGGGCAGCTCGACCTGCCGGCCGTGAAGCCCGGCCGGGACGAGGTCGGCGCGATCTGGGCCAGCATGCGGGTCTTCGCCCACTCGATGCGAGATAGCGCGACCCTGCGGGCGAACCAGGACGAGGCCGCCGGCCTCGCCTCCAGCCGCCGTCGCACCGAGCGGACGGAACTGGCCGATCGCTTCCAGGGCAGTGTCGGCGCCCTCGTGGGCGACCTTTCGGACGCCGCCTCCGCCATGGAGGAGACCGCCAGGGCGATGTCATCCCAAGCCGAGCGCACCAACCGGCAATCGGCCGCGGTGATGCGCGCCGCCCAGGAGACGGCCCAGAACGTCCAGGCGGTCGCCGCCGCCACGGAGGAACTCGCCGCCACCGCCAACGAGATCGGCCAGCAGGTCGGCCAGACCTCGGCCGCTGCGGCCGAGGCCGTCGAGAGCAGCCGGCAGACCAATGCCCGCGTCGAGGCCCTGGCGGCGGGCGCCGCCCGCATCGGCGACGTCGTCGCCCTCATCTCGAACATTGCCGGCCAGACCAACCTGCTCGCGCTCAACGCCACCATCGAGGCGGCACGCGCCGGCGAGGCGGGCCGCGGTTTCGCCGTGGTCGCCTCCGAGGTGAAGACCCTGGCGGCCCAGACCGCCAAGGCCACGGACGAAATCACGACGCAGATCGGCATGATTCAGGCCGCCACCCGGGAGACCGTGGATGCGATCCGCGAGATCGGCACCACCATCGGCAGCGTGCACAGCATCGCCCTGGGGGTCGCGGCGGCGGTGGAGCAGCAGCAGGTCGCCACTCAGGAGATCGCCCGCAGCGTCAGCGACGCCGCTCGCGGCACCCACGACGTGACCGAGACCATGGCGGAGGTCCAGGACGCGGCGGTGGAAGTCGGGGCCGGGGCCGCACAGGTCCTGACCTCGGCGGCGGAACTCGCCCGGCGCTCCAGTGCCCTCGACGGCGAGGTCACGCAGTTCGTGGGCTCGATCCGGGCCGCCTGAGGCGCCGGGAAGACTGGAAAGGGCGGCGCGGCGCGCTTAAGTCGGGGGCGTGCGCCAGTCAGCCCCCCGCCCCGCCCGACACGACCTCGCTCCTGAACGGACGGGAGCGACTTGCCAACAGGTCCCGTCGTGATCCCCGCCGACCACCCGGCGGGGCCGAGTGCCGCGCGCGGGCGTGACGGCGCCGCTTCGGCGATTTCGACCACCTCTTCTTGCTTCCGCTTGATCGCCTCGGTCGACTTAGCCGGAACGGGCCCCCTCTCCTTCCAAGTGAGGGGACACGGTGCGCGCGAGCAGGCCAAAGCCATCAACGGGTACCAGTATCAGGGGATTTCCGCGTGGCGCTCGGCGCCTGCCGCCCCCTCGCACGCACGCGTCCTGTGTGCCCTTCCCCGCCCCCTGGCAGCCCGGCTGCCGCATCCGATCGGAGCGTGATGACCACCTTCTCCCCTCGCGAGATCGTCTCGGAACTCGACCGCTTCATCGTCGGGCAGGCCGACGCCAAGCGCGCCGTCGCCATCGCGTTGCGCAACCGCTGGCGCCGGCAGCAGCTCACCGGCCCCTTGCGCGAGGAGGTCGCCCCGAAGAACATCCTGATGATCGGCCCGACGGGCTGCGGAAAGACCGAGATCGCCCGCCGCCTCGCGCGCCTCGCCGGCGCGCCTTTCCTCAAGATCGAGGCCACGAAGTTCACTGAGGTCGGGTATGTGGGCCGCGACGTGGAGCAGATCGTGCGCGACCTGGTGGAGGTCGGCATCGGCCTCAAGCGCGACGAGAAGCGCCGCTCGGTGAAGGCCAAGGCCGAGGCGGCGGCGGAGGCCCGCATCCTCGACGCCCTCGTGGGCCCGACCGCGAGCCAAGCCACCCGCGACAGCTTCCGCCGGAAGCTGCGGGCGAGCGAACTCGACGACAAGGAGGTCGAGATCGAACTCGCGGGCGGCCCTCCGGGCGGACTGCCGATGTTCGAGATTCCGGGCATGCCCGGCGCCTCCATGGGCGCGGTCAACCTCGGCGACATGCTCGGCAAGGCGCTCGGCGGTCAGAAGGGCAAGCCGCGCCGGATGACCGTGAAGGACGCTTACGCGCCGCTCCTGGCAGAGGAATCCGACAAGCTCGTCGATACCGAATCCCTGACCCAGGAGGCGATCCGCGAGGTCGAGGACAACGGCATCGTCTTCCTCGACGAGATCGACAAGATCTGCGCCCGCGAGGGCCGTTCCTCGGCGGACGTCTCCCGCGAGGGCGTGCAGCGCGACCTCCTGCCCCTCATCGAGGGCACCACGGTGGCGACGAAGCACGGGCCGGTGAAGACCGACCACGTCCTGTTCATCGCCAGCGGCGCCTTCCACGTCTCGAAGCCCTCCGACCTGCTGCCGGAACTCCAGGGCCGCCTGCCGATCCGCGTCGAACTGCAGCCGCTCACCGTCGAGGATTTCCGCCAGATCCTGACCTCGACGGAGGCGAGCCTACTGAAGCAGACCGTGGCGCTGATGCAGACCGAGGGCGTCACCCTCGAATTCAGCGAGGATGCGGTGGACGCCCTCGCCCGCGTCGCCGTCGACGTGAACAACTCGGTGGAGAACATCGGCGCCCGCCGGCTCCAGACCGTGCTGGAGCGCGTCATCGACGACATCTCCTTCACGGCCACCGACCGCTCGGGCGAGACGGTGCCGATCGACGCCGCCTATGTGCGCTCTCGCGTCGAGAGCCTGGCGGCCAACGCGGATCTGAGTCGCTTCATCCTGTGACGGGCGGCGACCGGACGTGAACCGAACCACCATGCGATCGAGGCGGCGGCACCGCATGTCCGCCTCGACTCTTTTCGACTGCGCAACGCTCACAAGACTGATAAGGCCGCCGCACCTCCTGACATCGAGGTCGGTCGAGGTGTTCACGGCGAGGCTAGATCGTGCACTTTTGGGTCTTTCTCCTCGCTTCGATATTCAGCCTTATAGTCTTCGACCCAGAATCGTTCGCGGCCGAGCCGGCCAGTTTCTCCCCCGACAAACATCTTGATCGACGGATCATTGACGCATCGGGCGACCCGGTTCGCCCGGTCAGGCTGAGAGTCGAAATCGTCAAACCTTTCGGGTCCGGCCCCTTCCCACTCGTGGTCTTTAACCACGGTGCCAACTGGGCGGAAGCTTCGATGAAGTCGCCCAATGACGTGGGCGCCGATTTCAATATGGGCGTTTATTACTTCCTCTCGCGCGGCTATGCCGTCGCGCTGCCACGCTTGCGCGGATATGGGGGCTCCGGTGGAACGCTCCCCGATACGGGCTGCGCCCTCGCTGCACTGGGTCGCGCCAACGCGAAGGATATCCTCGCCGCCTTGAGCGAGGTCACCACCGACCCAAAGATCGATGCGACACGCATCATCGTCATTGGGGAAAGTCTCGGCGGTTGGAACGCGCTCGCGATTGCGGGTGAAGGCGATCCACGCGTGAAGGCGGTCATCAATTTCTATGGGGGAATTCGGTCGACGGCATGCAAGGCTGGCGACCGAGCCTTGGTCGATGGAGCCAAATCCCTTGGCAACGGCCACCGCCTGCCATCGCTCTGGCTCTACGGCGACAATGACCGATTCTTCAGCCGAGCTTTATGGGAAGCGATGTATCGCGCCTATGCTGCGGGTGGGAGTGAAACGGAACTCTTCGGCTATGGAAAATACGGAACGGACGCCCACACCCTGTTGGGCCAGCCCTATGCGATCGGGGTATTCGAGGTGAAGCTCGAAGCTTTCCTGAAACGGCTGGGTTTCCCGACGCGCATCACCCATCAGGAATTCGTCCCGATAACGCCTCCGCCAGCATCCGGGTATGCCGCGATCGACGATGTCGATGCAGTTCCGTTCCTGAACGAGCAACAGCGCCAGGCTTACCGTGAGTTCCTCAAGAAGCCTGCACCCAAAGTCTTCCTGATTGCGGAGTGGCGCTCGGTTTTCGTCTCAGCCGGCGGGTATGATCCCATGGCGATCGCTCTCGCCAATTGCGAAAAGGAAGGTCTTGTCTGCAGACCTTATGCCTTCAACACCGACGTGGTTTGGACGTACCCGAATGCGCAGCCGGCTGCGACCCGCTTTGCCGCGATCGGTGACGCGGCGGCGGTCCCCTATCTCGATGATGCAGGGCGAGAGGGTTATCGGAAGTTCCTCAAGGCCCGGTCGCCCAAAGCCTTCGTGATCACGCCGACAGGTCAGTGGGCGGCGACATCCGGCTCCCTCGACCCGACCGGCACGACCCTGGCGAATTGCCGGAAACAGAACGGCGATTGTCGGCCCTATGCGGTCGATCGGCACGTGGTCTGGCCAGAAAACCCCGCACGGGCGCCGCACTAGGGCTCGCGAAGCGAAACCGAAACTCCCAGTCGATCCTGGTCCTGCAGGCTCCTATCCCTCCCAGACCTGCCCGGGCCGCATCGCCACGAACCGTTCCGGCGCGAGGCTCTGTTCGGTGCAGGCCTGCGACAGGGCCTCCACCGGTTCCTCGACGCCCTCGTCGGTGAGTTGGAAGGTGCCCCAGTGGTGGCCGAGCATCTGGTCGGCCCCGAGAAGCAGGCCGGCCTCCACCGCCTCGGCAGGGTTCATGTGCTGATCCTTCATGAACCAGCGCGGCTCGTAGGCGCCGATCGGCAGGGTCGCGAGGCGCGGCGGCCCGAAGCGGGCGCGGGCCTCGCGGAAGGTCGCGCCGTCGCGCAGGCCGGTATCGCCCGAGTGATAATGGACCCCCACGGGCGTGGTGAGCACGAAGGAGCACCACAGGGCCATGCGCCGGTCGTTCAGGCCACGGGCCGACCAGTGATGGGCGGGGGTGACGTGGACGGTGAGGCCGCCGCCGAGATCCACCGCCTCGCCCCAGTCGCGGGTCTCCACGTGCATGGTGTCGTCGTAGGCGCGCAGGATCGCCTCGTTCCCAAGGGGCGCCAGGATCAGAGGCTGGTGCGCCTGCCAGATCCGCGCCACCGCCGGCCCGTCGAGATGGTCGTAGTGGTTGTGGGTGATCAGCACCGCGTCGATGGGGGGCAGGTCGGAAAAAGCGATCCCCGGCGGGTTCACGCGCTTGGGCCCCGCGAAACGCACCGGGCTCGCCCGGCGGGCATAGACGGGATCGACCAGGATGTTGCGGCCGGCGACCTGGAACAGGTAGCTCGCATGCCCGATCAACGTGACGCGCAGGCCCGCGACGCGCTCCGGCGGCCGGTCGGCGGCGTAGGGGCTCGGGTGGAAGGCTGGCCAGGTCTGGCGTAGGGGGCTGTCGACCCCGCGCCGGGATCGCCAGCGCGCGATGTCGCCGAGCGTCTTGTCCGCCGGCTGGTCCGGGCTGTGGAAGCGGACTCCGTCGAAATGGTCGCTCCGCGGACCGCGGTAATAGGGATTGCGCCCGCGCTTGTGGGCGGCATAGCCGACCCCGCCGAGCGTCATAACGGTGGCGGCGCTCAACGCCTTGATCAGACTTTGCCGTTTCATGGACCCGAAATGGCGGCTGCGGCGCGCCGATCAAGCGGCACGGCCACGCATCGCGCCAAGAAGACGCGACGCGGCCCGAAGGCGCTTTGCGCCGCCGCGCAGAAACGGACGGGTCAGGAGCGCCAGCGCAGTTCCTGCGTCGCCAGGGGGTTGGCGAAGGGTCGCCCCTCGCGAGCGGCCTGCAGCGCCTCGCGCTTGAGGCGAAAATACCATTGCGAGGGCAGGTCGCCCTGGCCGAACAGCACCATGGTGGGCTTGCGGTCGAGACCCGCCTGAGCGTGCTGGAGCACCTGCTGGTCCTGGGTAAGGAACTGGCGCATCAGCGGCCGGGCCAGCGGCTTGAGGAGGTTGAGCGCCGGCATGTTCCAGTAGAGCGCGTTGGTGAGCATCGTCCGGTTCTGGGTCAGCGGCGTCGCGAAGGTGTAGTTCGCCACCCGCTTCGTCCCGGCCTCGATCCGTTCAAGGCGCACGCCGGGCAGGCGGAACTCGATCTCCACCGCGGGCACGCCGCCCAGCAGCCGGTAGACCGGCGAACTCGTGGTGGTGGCGTGGCTCGTCATGGTGAAGCCGTGCGGGGTCGGCGTGAAGGTCTTCACCTTCTCGCGCAGCTCCTTCGAGGGCCGGAACCACCAGGAATCGTGCACGAAGGCGACGTGGCCGGGATCGACTAGGCTCAAGGTCGTCAGGTCGAAGGACGCCTCGACCACGAGTTCGACCACGAGGGATCCGGCCGCCTTGAAGCCGAGTTCCGGCAGCGCCGCCGGGGGCGAGCCGGTCTCCGCGCCGAGATAAGGGTTGACCCAGGCGAAACCCGCGCTCTCGCGAATGGGGAAGCGCTGCACGACGATGCGCGAGAAGTCGGCCGTGTCGGAGGCCGACAGGGTCGGCACGTCGCGGCAGCGTCCGTCGGTTCCAAAGCGCCAGCCGTGGAACGGGCAGGTCAGTGCGCCGCCGTCGAAGCGACCCTTCGACAGGGCCATGCCGCGATGCGGGCAGCGGTCGCGCAAAGCGAAGGGCGCGCCGGAGGCCTCGCGGCCGAGGACGATCTGCTCGCCGTTCAGCTCGACGGCGCGCAGGGCGCCCGCCTTCAGGGCGTCGGAACGACCGACGCAGTACCAGGCGTCCGCGAGCGGCTGGCGCATGGCGTCCGGGTCGAGCGCCGCCTCGTCGGGCGCCGGCATCCGCAGGGCTGTGGACATGGGGAAGGACGGGTCCGTGGCCTTTGGGCGGAACGCGCGATCGCGTCGCGGCGCCCCTTGGGGGAAGGCCCGAAGCTTTAGACCTCCGGCGGGGCCGAGGCCAGCCGGCCCCCTGGCCCACCCCACCCTGCCGGAGGGGAGCGGCGGATGGGCGCGGGCGCGGGCCTTTTCAAACCGGATGCGGCTGACTAGCTTCTGCTCACCCGCAACGAACGAAAGGAGGTGATCCAGTGTCTCATTGTCATCAGCCGCTCACCCCGTCCTCCCGGACCTGGACCGTCGCCTCCGGCGCAGCCTTCTAGCGCTCGACGCGATCGTATCAGTTTCGGCCGGACAACAAGCGGTTCGGCAATGGAAAGGCCGCCCCTCACGGGGCGGCCTTTCGATGTTTCAGGCCGTCCGTTCCGTCAGCGTCAGACCGTGCTGCGCTTCTGAAAGATCGGCTGAGCGAGGGCCTCGGCTCGGGCCGCCCAGAGATCGCGCTCGCTCCGGACCTCGTCGAGCTTCGCGGCCTCGCCCGCGACCTGGACACGCAGGTCCCGGATCTCCTGCTCGAATGCAGCCTGCCGCGTCAGGAGGCCGTCGCGCTCGGCGCGCATGTCCTCGAGGTCCTTGAGTTCGTCCTCGACATGGGCGCGCAGGCCGCGCAGCTCGCGGGCGATGACGCCCTGGAGGGCGTCGTAGCGGTCGTTCTCAACCTTGAGCTTGGCCTTGAGCATGATGTTCTCGGCCATCAGATCCGAGACATCGGAGGAGGCCGATTCCGCGGCGGCCGGAGTCGCCACGACCACCCGCGGAACCCATGCGCCGGCGGCTTCGGCACCGGTCGATTCGGTGGACCGTGCGGCGTCACGGGGCGGCGAAGCGGCCGTTGAATGCGCCTCGGATCCGGTCGGCGCGGTGACCGCCTTCATCGCCGCCAGCCAGTCGCGCAGCGGACCCGGCTGCGGTCTGGTGGCCTGATCCTGTTGCGCGTATTGACGGGCTGTTTCCGACATCGGTTGGTCCTCGGCTCTGAGAGCAGAGGATCAAAACATACTTAACGAACCGTAAAGGAAGCCGATTCGAAGGTGCGCCCCAGGCGCTTCCCCGGCTTACGGACCGAGCCCTTGCCACGGTGATAGCGGGCCGCTCCGTCTCTGCCGTTCCCCCTTCCCTCACCAGAGTTCAGTCATGACGCCCGACGCTCCCGAGGTCATCGAGGCCCCCTCCCTGTCCGGGCTACCCGGTATTCGGCACGCCTACTTCACCCGTCGCGGCGGAGTGTCCGAGGGGATCTACGGCTCCCTCAACGGAGGGCTCGGCTCGAGCGACACGCCCGCGCACGTGGCGGAGAACAGACGGCGCATGGCGGCATACCTCGCCGTCGGGGACGATCGTCTCGTGAGCCTCTACCAAATCCACTCGTCCGAGGTGGTGGTGCTCGACGGCCCCATCCCCCTCGCGGAGCGTCCCAAGGCGGACGGCATGGTGACCCGGGTTCCCGGACTGGCGCTCGGCATCGCCACCGCCGATTGCGGCCCGATCCTGTTCGCGGATGCACGCAACGGCGTCGTCGGCGCGGCTCATGCGGGCTGGAAGGGCGCCCTCACCGGTGTGATCGAAGCGACCGTCTCGGCGATGGAAGGGCTGGGCGCCAGGCGCGCCGACATCGTCGCGGTCTTGGGCCCGACGATCGCCCAGCCGGCTTACGAGGTCGGGCCGGATTTCATCGCCCGCTTCCACGCCGAGGCGGTGGGCTTCGAGCGCTTCCTCGGCCCGGGCGCACGCGACGGACACGCCCAGTTCGACTTGCCCGGCTTCATCCTGGCGCGCCTCGAGGAGGCCGGCGTCGCGAGCGGAACCGCGCTCGGACGCTGTACCTATTCGGACCCGGACCTATTCCACAGCTATCGCCGGACGACACACCGCGCGGAAGCCGATTACGGCCGACTTATCTCGGCGATCAGCCTCGTCGGCTGACGCGTCCAGCCCCCTGCGACAATTTGTCAGTAAAAAGCGTGGCCATGGCGTGAACCTTGGCCATTCGACCGCGTTTTGACCGCAAGTAGCCGAAAAGGCGCTGCGCGTATCGCCACAAAGGGGCCGTGTTCCATGCGGCTGGCGTGATCGCAGAGCAACAGCTTCTTGCTGGCGGCTCACTTAAAGACGGGGAACTGCAGCGGACGCGACCAGCAATAGGTCGGACGTTGCCTGACAGTCAGAGGACCAGATCATGAAATCCTTCCTTCGCAGCGCCACCGCGCTCGCTGGCATCGCCCTCGCCGGCTCCGCCTTCGCCGCCGACCTTCCGCGCCGCGCGGCTCCCCCGGTGTTCGTGCCGGTGCCGGTGTTCACCTGGACCGGCTTCTACGCCGGTATCAACGCCGGCTACGGCTTCGGCACGGGCAACGACAACAACCGCACGACCACCGTGCTGGCCACCGCGCCCGTCTTCGCCCCCGGCGCCGTCGGCGCTGCCGTGTTCAACAACCGCAACAACAACGAAG
>NZ_BPQL01000027.1 GCF_022179225.1 Methylobacterium goesingense | reverse complement strand
GGGGCTCAGGCCGTTCCTGGCGCGGAGCCGGGCGTTCCTGGCGGGGTTCCGGACGCTCCTGACGCGGCTCCGGCCGCTCCGGGCGGGGCTCG
Organism: Methylobacterium goesingense; assembly: GCF_022179225.1. Lineage (GTDB taxonomy): Bacteria > Pseudomonadota > Alphaproteobacteria > Rhizobiales > Beijerinckiaceae > Methylobacterium > Methylobacterium goesingense. The sequence continues at coordinate 58,212 of NZ_BPQL01000027.1, read as the reverse complement.
GGGCGCTCGCGGCCACCACCACCGCCGCCGCGAGGTCCTTCACCACCTCCGCGCGGGCCTTCACCGCCGCCGCGAGGGCCTTCGCCACCGCGCGGGCCCTCGCCCGGTCCCCCCTGCGCGAGCACGATCGTACCCCCCGCGCCTGCATCCGGGCGGGCCGATGTGGGGCCGGACAGGACGAGGCCGGGCAGGATCGTGCCGGTTAGGAGGAGGAGGCGGATGCTCCGCATGGAAGGTCACTCACGGTCGTTGATGAGGCCTTCGGAACAGAATGCGGGCATAATGGTTCCCGTTTCCGCCGTTTCGTGTCCGGCGGCCGGGGGCGCCGTCACGGAGTCCCCCCGTCCTGGAGTCCCTTGTCACGGGGTCCCTTGGCGAGGCCCGGTCGAGAACAGGTTCGGCGCGATGATCCGCACGGGCTGCCGTTCCTCCGGGCCGGCGGCGGCCGGCTCCGGCGCGGGGATCGCGTCCGAGGCGATTGCGCCACTGCGCGAGGCCGCGTCGGCGGCGATTCCGGCGGCGGTCTTGTCCGCGCGGCCCACGAGGGTGAGGCGCACCTTGGGCGGACGCGACAGGGCCTCGGCCTGCATCGGCGTCACGAAGATGTCGCCCTTGTGCCGGACCAGCATGCTCTCGGCCTTGACCAGCGACTGCGCCCAGGTTTGGCCCTCGCGCTTGCAGGAGCAGTTCGGGGTGAAGCTCGTGCGAAACTTGAAGGCGTTCGGCAGGGCCGTGTAGGCGCGGCTGCCCTTCAGGGTGGCAGCGTGCTTCAGGGCCTCGTCGCCGAAGGGCATCGAATAGGCCGCGGCCTCGGTGCCGGGGCAGAGAGCCTGACAGAGTTCGTCGGCGCCCTCGCGGCCATCGGGCAGATTCGTCATCGGGAAGTAGGCGCCGTCGCAGCTGCGTACGCAGATCACCTGCGCGCCGCCCCGCGCCCGCCGCTCGCCGGGAGCGCCGTCCGCGGCCTGGATAACGCTGCGGCTCGCCGGATCGGTGCAGGCGGCGGCGATCGCCTCCGTCAGCTGCCGGCGGCGCGCGGCCGTGACCTCGCCGTTCTCGGCCCCGTAGCCCGCGTTGAGCGCGCGAATGCGCTGCTCCACGGCGCCGCATTGCGGGGGCCGCGAATCGAAGAACAGAAACCGCCCGCCCTCGCAGTTCAGGGTACGGTAATAGGCATTGAGGCGCCCGATCTCGTTCTGCAGGGCCCGCGCGGTGCTGGCGCCGTCGCTGAGGCCGGCGAGCTCGGAGCGGTAGCGCAGGCAGGCGGAGGTCTGCGCCTCGGCGGCGCCCAGCATCGCCAGCGCGGCGAGGGGGCCTGCGAGGGAGCCGGCAAGCACCCGGACGAGCGTGCGGATCGGAACGGGGATCAGCGGCATGGCCTGATTGCGCGGGGTGGGAACGGGACGGACGGGGCGCACCGCGCGGCGAACCGTGAGCGGCGCGGCGAAGCGGGTCAACAGAAGTTTATTAGCGGCCCTCGCGCGGCGGCGACACCCTTCCCACATGCGCCCCGGACAAACGCGAGGGGAATGATACGATGATGTGGCTTCGGGGTCTCACAGCCGGCGCGCTGGCTCTGGGAATGGGATTCGCCGCACCGGCGGCGCGGGCGGACGACGCGGACCGCATCTTCGACAAGTCGACGGTCTGGCGCCCGCTGACGCCCAACGACAAGCTGGTGGTCTACGGTATTGACGACCCGTCCGTGGCGGGGGTCGCCTGCTGGTACACGCAGCCCGAGAAGGGCGGCATCAAGGGCACCCTCGGCCTCGCCGAGGACGTTTCCGACATCTCGCTGGCCTGCCGCCAGGTCGGCCCCGTGCAGTTCAAGGGCAAGTTCAAGCAGGGCGAAGTGGTGTTCAGCGAGCGCCGCTCGCTGATCTTCAAGTCCATGCAGATCGTGCGCGGCTGCGACGCGAAGCGTAACACGCTGATCTACATGGTCTATTCGGACAAGGTGATCCAGGGCTCGCCCAAGAACTCCACCTCGGCCGTGCCCCTGATGCCCTGGGGCACCGAGCCGCCGCCGCGCTGCGATGCCTTCATGGAGAAGTAGTCGACTCGGGGATCCGGGCCGTCCCTCGGACGGCTCGGAACCGGTCAATCCTGGCAGGTGATCCGGATCGGGCGCTCGGCGGGCTTGACCACCGGGGGCGCGGGAATCGCACCGGTATACTCGTCCTGGGCTGCGACGCCGAAGGAGCCGGCCGAAGCGAAGCCCTGCGCCTCGCACCAGGCGTTGGCCACCACCTGGCCGCAGGCGCTCTCGCCGTTGGTGAGGCAGTCGCCGACGCCGTAGCCCTCGCTCGAAGGGATGAGGAACGTCTTCTCGATCGCGGCGGGCGCCTTGGCGGGGCTCTCGCCGTCGCCGGCCGCGAAGGCCGGAGCAAGGGAAACCTGGGCGGTCAGGGCGAGGGCGAGGAGAGCGCCGAAATTGGCGGTCGCGCGGCGCATGGGCAGAACCTTGCTGATGACGGGGGCATGGGTGGCGAAAATCTCGGAGGGTCGGGTTAACAAACCCTTTCGCCCGAGGATCGTTTTCGAGGAAAGCCGGTCCGGCGTCGTTCTCGAATTGCTCATGGTTTTGGAGTAGCCCAGGAACCACCGCCGGGCCGTCGCCTCCGCGCAACAGGGTGCGGGGCGGAACGCGGCGGCGATGTGGCGGACGGTTCGGTGCACCGCCGCGAAAGCCGCGCGAAACCAAGGCGCTGCGGTGATCCAGGAACGCGCGGGCAGGCGGATGCCCGCGTCGGTTGAGGGAAGTTTGATGGCCCCGATGTTGCGGCTCTACAACACACTGACCCGCGAGAAGGCCGCTTTCGCGCCCATCGATCCGACCCATGTGCGGATGTATGCCTGCGGTCCGACGGTCTACGACGCGGCCCATATCGGCAACGCCCGGCCGATCATCGTCTTCGACCTCCTGTTCCGCCTGCTGCGCCACCTCTACGGCGAGGCCCACGTCACCTATGCGCGCAACGTCACCGACGTGGACGACAAGATCAACGCGCGCGCGGCCGAGCGCGGGATCACCATCCGTGAACTCACCGACGGAACGCTCGAGGCCTTTCACGCCGACATCCGCGCGCTCGGCGTGCTGATGCCCGGGGACGTGAACGTGGCGGGCGAGCGCCCGCGCTTCGTCGAGCCCCGCGCCACCGACCATATCGGCGAGATGCACACGATCATCGACGGGCTGGTGGCGGCCGGCCACGCCTACGTGGCGGCCGGGCACGTGCTGTTCGACGTCCCCTCGATGCCCGATTACGGCGCTCTCTCGAAGCGGCCGCTGGACGAGATGGAGGCCGGCGCCCGCGTCGAGGTCGCGCCCTACAAGCGCTCGCCCCTCGACTTCGTGCTCTGGAAGCCCTCCAAGCCCGGCGAGCCCGCTTGGCCCTCGCCCTGCGGCATCGCCGAGCCGGGGCGCCCGGGCTGGCACATCGAGTGCTCGGCGATGTCCTGGAAGCATCTCGGTGAGCGCTTCGACATCCATGCCGGCGGCATCGACCTCATCTTTCCCCACCACGAGAACGAGGTGGCGCAGTCGCGTTGCTGCTTCGGGACCGACGTGATGGCCAATGTCTGGCTGCACAACGGCTTCCTCCAGGTGGAGGGGGAGAAGATGTCGAAGTCGCTCGGCAACTTCATCACCATTCGGGACGTGCTGAAGGACTGGCCGGGCGAGGTCGCGCGGCTCGCCATGCTCAAGACCCATTACCGGCAGCCTATCGACTGGACCCTGCGCGGCCTCGAGGAGGCCGCCCGGATGATCGAGCGCTGGTACGGGCTCGTGGGCGACACGCCCCCCGCGCCGACGCTCCCCGAGACCGTGCTGGAGCCGCTGCTCGACGACCTCAACACGGCCGCGGCGCTGGCCGAACTCCACCGGCTGGACGATCCGGCGGCCCTGAAGGCGGGGGCGAACCTGCTCGGCCTCCTCGGCCAGACCCGCTCGGCCCGCGAGCAGGGCTCGATCCAGGCGGCCGGCATCGACGTCGCCCGCGTGGAAGCCCTGATCGAGGCCCGCCGCGCGGCCCGCGCCGCCAAGGACTGGGCCGCCTCCGACCGGGTCCGCGACGAACTCCTGGCGATGGGCATCGCCGTGAAGGACGGTAAGGCAGGCACGACCTGGAGCGTGGTGTCCTGAGACGCGTCGCGGGCTTGAGCGAGGAGACCCCATGACGGCGTCGAGCGAAGAGGACGTGGCGGGGCTGACGCGGATCGGGCGCATCGTCGCCGACACGCTGGAGGCGATGGGCCGCGCCATCGAGCCCGGCATGACCACGCGGGAGCTCGACGGGATCGGCCGTGCCCTCCTGGAATCCGCCGGCGCCCGGCCGGCCCCGGAGCTGGCCTACGGCTTTCCCGGCGCGACCTGCATCAGCGTCAACGAGGAGATCGCGCACGGCATCCCGGGCGAGCGTCGGATCGGCCCGGGCGACCTCGTCAACATCGACGTCTCCGCCGAGAAGGACGGCTATTTCTCCGACACGGGCGCGTCCTTCGCGGTGCCGCCGGTGACGCGGGCGGTCGAACGGCTCTGCAAGGACGGGCGCCGGGCGCTCTGGGCGGGCCTGCGCGCGGTCGGCACCGGCCGGTCGCTCGCGGGTATCGGCCAGGCGGTGGGCAGCTTCGCCCGCAAGAACGGCTACACGCTGGTGCGCAACCTCGCCAGCCACGGAGTCGGCCTGTCGCTGCACGAGGAGCCGACCGCCATCGCGACCTGGCCCGACGCCTCCGAGCGCCGGATCATGACGGAGGGGCTGGTCTTCACCGTCGAGCCGTTCCTGTCCCTGGGGGCCGACTTCGCCGAGGACGGCGACGATCCCTGGACCCTCTACAGCCGGCCCAGGGCCCTCACGGTGCAGTACGAGCACACCGTGATCGCCACGCGCAACGGCCCGCTGGTCCTCACCATGCCGCGGGCCTAAGCAGGTTTCGCAAAAGTGGTCGCCGGTTTTGCGACTAAAACCTGCGCCCTATCAAAGAGCCAAAACAGGGTGAAGCGTTGTCTTGCCAAGGCGAACCTGCTTAGGGCGCGTTCCGACAAAGCGGAAGCCATCTCGTCGCGAACAGGCACGGCAAAACGAGGACCGTCAGTTCAGCCATGTTCCGACGAACGACAGGGACGCCGTGTAGAGGGGCGCACCCAGCGTGTCCCTGACGACGACGGTGTAATTGCGATGGTCCCCGTCGCGGGGGACCTCGTCGGCGGCGATGGCCGGCAGCGCGCGCTTGGCTTCGACGGTCGCGGCGGCCGCACTGGCACAGTCGACGCCCTGGGCGTCACGTTGGACTTCGGCGCCGTCGTGAATGTCGAAAAAATAGCGCGGCACAGTGTTCTCCACACATAGAAGGCGGGAGCACATCCGTCTCTCAAGCGCGGAATGCCGAAAACACGGCCGCGACGCTCTGCATATAGAGCATTTTCGCGACACGCGCCCCCTTTTTATTTGTCGCACCGTGACACGCAATTACGGGTGTGCTTGCGAACCATGCTCCGCAACGCACGGTGTCTCCGATGGATAGCGACGGGCCGGGCGCGGTGATGCGGAAGGGGAGCGCCGTCGCCCTGGGACAAGTCCGCGTCGATGCCCGGGACGGGGCGCCGCCCCGGAGCCGTCGAGCCATCTTCCTGATGTTCTAATGGACCGGAGTTCGCGGAGCGCATGCGCGCGGTCAACCGGCCCACCTGAACGGGGTCGCGTTCGACTTCTCCCGCCCGGGCGAGCCGAACGGCAAACGCTCACATCGCGTCGTTCGACGGTCGCCTGCGTGCGGATGCCTGAACGCCTCGTGGTTCCTGTCGCTGCCGATGCCCACGAGCGCATCGAGGACCGGAGGCGCCACTAGAACGATGATCGGCCCCACATGGCCCTGGGCGGTTCGACGCCCCGAGCCTTCGTCAACCAAGCTGTCATAGACCGCGACCTTGCATAGGCCGCAGAGCACAAACGAGCTCAACGCCAATTTAACACCCTGCTGATTTATAACTTTTAGCACCCGCATCGGATCAGGCTAATTACAGCCCGAAAACGATCGCTTTTGATAAAAATTCAGATCAATACTGCATCGAACTATGAGCACTGCAAGTCCGGATGTCGTCTACGATGAGCGGCCGTACCATAGGCGTCTAAAATTCGACTGTCCAAACACTTGATATATGATACATGCCAAGACAATCGGATCAGAAGAAGACGGGCGAGAAGCCCCTCATAAGGGAGAGAAGCGATGAGTGAGACGCGGGACCTTCCCCTCCATCGGCGCGGCTTCCTCGCGGGGGCCGCCGTCACGAGTCTCGGTGTGGCGCAGGCGCGGGCCGAGACCCAGCCAGTGGCGCAGGGCGCGGCATCTTCCCCTGCCCCTGCCCCGGCCGGGAATCCTCTTCCGGGCTACGTCTCTTGGAAGGACGCCGAGGCCCTGATCGTCCACTCAAATCAGACCATCGAGACGCGCCGCGCCGCCTTCGGCACGGGCTTGATCACTGACGAGTCCGTTCTCTACGTCCGAAACAACGTGAGCCCGCCCCCAGAATCGATCGTCGCCGACCGCGATGCGTGGGCGGTTGAGATCAAGGGCGTGACGCGCCCCGGAACGATCACGGTCGGCGCGTTGAAGCGACTCGGCCTCGTCACGGTGGCGACCGTGCTGCAATGCTCCGGCAACGGACGCAAGTACTTCCAGGACACGTTGGAGCCTGGCCAGAAGATGAGCGGCACGGCCTGGACGGTCGGCGCGGCGGGTTGCGTGCTCTGGACGGGCGTCCCCCTTCGGACCGTGATCGAGGCGATGGGCGGCCCCGTCGCCGACGCCAAGTTCATCACCGGCACGGGCGGCGAGGAGATTCCCCAAGGCCTCAAGCCGAAGGACATCATGGTCGAGCGTTCCGTGCCGCTTGCGACCCTCGATACGGTGATCCTCGCCTGGGCGCTCAATGGCAAGCCGATCTCGCTCGCACATGGCGGCCCGCTCCGCATGATCGTACCGGGCTACTCGGGCGTGAACAACATCAAGTACGTGAAGACGGTGGCACTCACGGCCACGGAGACCGACGCCAAGATCCAGGCCGCGAGCTACCGAATTCACAAGCTCGGCGAGAAGGCGGCACCGAACCAGCCCCCGGTCTGGGAGCAGCCAGTACGCTCTTGGATCACCGCGCCGCTGAAGGACGGAAGGGCCGGGCCGATGGTGATCGCGGGCGTCGCCTTCGGCGGGGTCAACGCTGTCGCGGGCGTCGAGGTCTCCGCCGATGGAGGAGCGACCTGGCACAAGGCCGACTTCGTCGGGCCGGACCTGGGTCGCTTCGCCTGGCGGCTCTTCGCCCTACCGATCGAATTGCCCGAGGGGACGCACGTCCTCGTCAGCCGCGCCCGCGACACCGCCGGGAATATCCAGCCCGAGGACGTCCCGGTCAACGGCGGCGGCTACAGCCACAACGGTTGGCGCGGCCCGGCCGTGACACTGAACCTAGCTTGACGGTGAGGATCATGCGCTTGCCTGTGGCCGGACTTGCCTTGGTCCTCTTCTCGTGCCCTGCTGGCGCCGCGCCAGATGTCGCGGTGGGCCGCCAAATTTTCCTCGAACGGGCCGAGCCGCGCTGCGGCGTCTGCCATACGCTGGCCGATGCGGGTACGACCGGGGAGGTCGGGCCGAACCTCGACCTGCTGAAGCCCGAGGCCGAGCGGGTTAAGGCCGCCGTCAGCAACGGCATCGGCGTGATGCCGGCGTTCGAGGACCTCTCGCCCGAAGACATCGAGTCGCTTGCCGCCTATGTGGCGGGCGCGGCGGGTCGCAAATAGGGGCGCGGACACATTTCGAGCCTGCCCTACCCTGCCAAGCTCTCTAATCTGCCCAGTCTCGTGAGTTGCGATAAAGCTCACCCGTCGTGCCGTGCGGGAGACGTCTACTTTTAAGCGGCGACCGAGACTCGAGCTGCGTCGTGGTTGGGTGCAGGCTGTGTGAAAACGTGCTGATCTGGTGAGGCGCGCAGATCGAGGCGAGCATCGGTCTTTATCGCGCGGCGCCGGACCGGGCCGACCGTGGGCCGAGCGACATCGCCGAGGCGCGCGCGACGCGGCTCGAGGAGAAGATCGCGGGTTTGCGCGAGCAGAGGCAGGTTCTCCAGGCGAGCACGGCCTCGATGGGGAGCGAACCTTGGCCTTGCTTCCGGAACCTTGCTCCCGGAAGCAGAGACCTCCCACATTCGGCCCAGATTTGTCGGAGCAAGCCATCCTTGCGGTTTGTGCAAGCCATCCTTGCGGTCTGTGAAAGCGGTCGTTCGCTTTTGGGCGGCTCACCGAACCACAGGGAGAATACAGTAGACCGACAGCCCTGATCGATGCAGAATTCCTGCGTGCGGGGGTGCGCGGCGCGTTTCCGGTGCTGGTCTGATTTTTGCGAACTTCGGCAGCGGACGTCCTCGACAGCGTCTCGATCGTTCTGACCTGTCTACAAAGTGACCAATGACGATCCAAGCGCAGGCGGACCCCATCGATAATTCCTTCGGGCCGCCGGCAACCCTCGATAATGCGTATCGCCGCATCACCCTGCGGCTCCTGCCGTTCTTGATGGTCCTGTGGATCCTGTCATGGATCGACCGCGTCAATATCGGCTTCGCCAAACTGCAAATGCTGAGCGATCTCAAGTTCAGCGAGACCGTCTACGGCATCGGTGCGGGGATTTTCTTTCTCGGCTATTTCATTTGCGAAGTTCCGAGCAATCTGCTGCTCGAATATATCGGCGCCCGTAAGACCATCGCGCGGATCACCTTCCTGTGGGGGATCTGCTGCGTGGCGATGATGTTCGTCACGACGCCCGCGTTCTTCTACGTGCTGCGTTTCTTTCTCGGGGTCTTCGAGGCCGGGTTCTATCCCGGCGTGATCCTGTTCCTCACCTATTGGTACCCCACCGAGCGGCGCGCCAAGGTGTTCGGCCTGTTCATGTCGGCGTCCGCCCTGGCGGGCGTCATCGGCGGCCCGCTGGCGGGCGCCATTCTCAACGGCATGAACGGCGTCAACGGCTGGGCCGGCTGGCAGTGGGTCTTCCTGCTGGAGGGCATCCCGTCGATCCTCGCGGGCGTCGTCACGTTGTTCTACCTGACCGATCGCCCAGCCAAGGCCAGCTGGCTCACGCCCGCGGAGAAGGCCCTGGTCGAGGCGGACCTCGCCCGCGACGCGGCGGCCCTGGGGCCCCGCGAGCACGGGATCCTGGCGTCCCTGAAGGACGCGCGCGTCTGGCAGTGCATCGCCATCTTCTTCTGCATCATCACCGCCAATTCAGCCCTCACCTTCTTCGGGCCGAGCGTGGTGCGGGAGGCCGGCTACACCGATCCGCTCACGGTCGGGTGGATCATGTCGGCGGCCTATCTCTGCGGCGGCGCGGGCATGATCCTCAACGGCCGTCATTCCGATCGCACCGGGGAGGCACGGCTGCATTGCGGCATCCCGGCCTCGATCGGCGCGCTGGCCATCGCGGCCGTCGGCGTCCTGATCCCGTCGAGTCCGGTCCTCGCCATGCTGGCCCTCACCGTAGCGATCGTCGGCACGATGAGCGCGATCCCGGTGTTCTGGCAGATTCCGGGCCGGTTCCTCGCCGGCTCGGCGGCGGCGGCCGGCATCGCGTTGATCAACTCGGTTGCCAACCTCGCGGGCTTCGGAGCGCCGTCCGCGATGGGCTACCTGCGCGAGCACACCGGCTCGGCCTCCACCGGCCTCTACTTGGTGGCGGCCTTCGAGGCGGCCACGCTTCTGCTGATCCTCCGCTTCATTCCCCCAGCCACGCCGGCGCTGAAGCACCGGGCCGAGGCGCGCGCGGCCCACGAACAGGCCTGAGGCGGACCACGCACGAGACGCTATCGGCCAAGATACCGGGCCAAAACACCGGGACAAGATACCGAGCCAAAACACCGGAACGTTGCAGGAGTTAGCTTTGGATCGACATGCCTTGACACGCCGCAGCCTCGTCGGCGCCGGCCTCGGCGGCGCCGTGATGGCCGGCACGGCGCCGGGTGCCCTCGCGCAGACGAGCCCGGCACCTGGTGCCCCGCCCAAGCCCGGGACGCTCACCACTGCGCCGTCCTCGCAGATGGGCCTGTCTCCGCGCCTGACGATGCATGCCATCGACAACTTCCACGGCACGCCCGGCGCTGGCATGGTCTGCGATCTCTCGATCCGGGAGGGCGACACCTATCGGCTGATCAAGACGGTGACGACCGCGCCGACCGGCCGGACCGCGGAACCGCTGCTGGTCGACGACGCCTTCAAGGCCGGCCGCTACGAGTTGCTGATGCATTTCGAGGCCTATTTTCGCGCGCTCGACGTCAAGCTCCCGAGCCCGAACTTCCTCGGTCTCGTGCCAGTGCGCTTCGTCATCCGCGACGTCGGCCAGCGGCATCACCTGCCGATCCTGTTCTCCCCCTGGGGCTATTCCTACTATCGCGGCAGCTAGCGCACCGGCTGCACGGCTCTCGTCAAACCGATCATCGCAACAAGGAGGCCGAAGATGGCCGGGATCAGCACCCACGTCCTCGACACGGATCGGGGAAGGCCCGCGGCGGGCGTGAAGATCGAACTCTCGGTCAGGGAGGGCGACACCTGGCGCATGGTGAAAACGATGATCACCAACGCCGACGGCCGCACCGACGGGCCGGTCGTCGCCGCCGCAGACGCGCGGGTCGGCGAGTACCAGTTGGAGTTTCACACCGACGCCTACTTCAAGGGGCTTCCCGATGCCGGCGGGGAGGAGCCATTCGTGGACAACGCCGTCGTCCGCTTCTCGATCTTCGACGTGAAGCAGCACTACCACGTGCCCCTGCTGTGCACGCCCGGCAGCTGCACGACCTATCGCGGCAGCTGAAGAGGACGCCGATGCCGGACATCACCGCCGTCAATGCCCTCGATCGCGACGGCTTCGTCGCCCTCCTCGGGCAAACCTTCGAGCATGCACCATGGGTGGCGGAGCGTGCTTTCGGCGCCAGCCCGTTCACGGATGTCGCCGACCTGCACGCGGCGATGATGCGCGTGGTGCGGGATGCGGCGCAAGCGGAGCGGCTGGCCTTCCTCAACGGACACCCCGAGCTCGCGGGCCCTGAGGCGCGGGCGCGCAGCATGACGGCGGATTCGGTGAGCGAGCAGGGCAGCGCCGGGCTCGACCGGCTGAGCGCGGCCGATCTCGATCGGTTCGACCGGCTGAACGCCGCCTACCGGACGAAGTTCGGTTTCCCATTCATCGTCGCGGTGCGCGGCCGCAGCCGGGACGAGATCCTGGCGCTGTTCGAGCAGCGACTGAGCCGTGATGCGGCGACCGAGGCGGAAGCGACGCTCGCCGAAATCGCGGCGATCACGCGGATGCGCCTCGATCGGATCGTCCTCGAAATCGGCCCTTGAGAGACCGGCGCAAAGGCACCGGACACGTCGTCCGCTTCCGCTCTTCCCTGCTCGGACATGGACAGTTCGGACATGGACAGTCGCCAAATCACCCATTCCGGTCGGAGATCCCCGGCGATCGGACTTCCTGGACGCGGAGCTTCGGCCCTACAGCACGGCCTTCAGCTTGTCGGCCATGGCCTGGTCCTTGTCGCGGCGCGACGAGAAAGCCATCGTGAAGAAGACGCGCTGGACGCCGAGCTCGCTGAGGCGGGCCTCGCAGGCTTCCACCAGGGCGCAGATCTCGCTCAGCTCGCCCTCGATGTTGGTCCCGTTGGCGTGCATCTCCGCCGTCAGGGGACTGGCATCGAGGATCGCCTTGATCTCCCGCACGTAGGGCGAGACCGAGGGGCCGACGCCCATCGGAACGATGCACAGATCCGCGACGACCTTCATGACGCTGCTCCCGATGTCCACCTGAGGCCTGCCAGAGGTGGCAGGTTCGGCTCCGTGTCAACCGTCGTCCGCGGCCGGCGGATCGCCAAGCACAAGCGAAGTCGATCGCCGATCAGGACCGGCGTCGGAAGCTCGCCCCGCCGCACGAAGAGTGAGCACGTCTTTTCGGGGATTTTCGACGACCATCCGTCGCGACGCCAATGCAGAGACAGGAATAATTTATCACTCGCCTATGATATTTATATACTAAGTCGATTATCCGGCACAGAAGACTGTCGTTTCAAGGTCGACGATGCAGCCTTTCTCGTGCTGCACTGGTAGAGATCCGACGAAGCGTCAGGTCGGCGCGCGAGCATCAGGACAGACCCATGGCGATCACGGACGCCTCGACGAATGCGACCGGACAACAGGACGACGAGGTTGGTGGAACGCTCGGCGGCGGCGGCCGGATATCCGCCGACGGCCGCTACGTCGTCTTCGAGTGGGCCTCCGGCGACCTCACGGACGGCGACACGAGTGGTCGGCAGGACATCTTCCTCCAGGATTTGAGCACGGGCGCGATCACCTGCGTCAGCACGGCCGCCGACGGGACGCAGGCCGACGGCACCAGCAGCGGCGCCACGATCTCGGCGGACGGCCGATACGTCGCGTTCCTGAGCGATGCCGGCAACCTCGTGCCGGGCGGCCGGGCGGGACAGACCGACGTCTACGTCAAGGATCTGAGCACCCAGGCCATCGTCCGGGTCAACACCGCTCCCGACGGAGTCACGCCCGGCAACGATTCCGCCCTCAACGCCGTCATTTCGGCGGACGGTAGCCACATCGTCTTCTCCAGCGCCGCCACCAATCTCGTCGCCGACGACGCGAACGGCCGGGAGGACGTCTTCGTCAGGAACCTCGGCACCGGCACCCTCGCGCGCGTCAGCACGGATGCCGGCGAGGCGGAGGCCACCGACACCAGCGGCGGCTCCGACCTCATCGACAATGCCGCGATCGCGGCCGACGGCCCCTTCGTCACCATCTCGGACAGCGCCGCCAACCTCGTGGCGGGCGACACGACCGGGACGCCCGAGGTCTTCGCGGCCGACACGGCCTGCTACGTCGTCGGCACCCGCATCCGGACGGTGCGGAGCGACATCGCCGTCGAGGATCTGGTGGTGGGCGACATCGCCGTCACCGCCTCGGGGGAGCCCCGTCCCATCCGCTGGCTCGGCCAGCGCACGATCCCGTGCCAGGGCCGGGTCGATTGCCTGCCCGTACGCATCGCCGCCCATGCCTTCGGGCCGGACAGGCCCGTGCGCGACCTGCGCGTCTCGCCCAGTCACGCCCTCCGCTTCGACCTCGTCGGCGAATTGCTCATCCCCGCCGGCAGCCTCGTCAACGGCACCACCCTGACCCAGGACCCGGTCGAGCGCGTCACCTACTGGCGCGTCGAACTTGAGGATCACGACATCCTGCTGGCCGAGAACCTACCCGCCGAGAGCGGCTTCGAGGTCGGCAACCGCGCCTCCTGCCGGCCCCGCCACGTGGACGGCCCCCTGGTCGACTTCGTGCGCCGCCGTCTTCGGGAACGCGCCGAGGCCGCCGGCTGGGCCCTGATCGAGGCCAGACCGGGCGACCTCCACCTCGTGGCCGACGGCGTGACGATCCGGCCCGACATGGACGGCCTCACCGCCCGTTTCGTCCTGCCGGCCGGCGCGGGGGATGCGTGCCTGGTCTCACCCACCGGCGTGCCGGTCCATGTCGATGCCGCGTCGACCGACCGTCGCCGCCTGGGCCTGGTGCTCACCGGGCTCGCGGTGCTGGACCCCCTCGGCGGCGCCAGGGACATCGCCCTGGACGATGCCCGCCTGGACGCGGGCTTCCACCCGGTCGAGGGCGAGGGCGCCGTGATCTGGCGCTGGACCGATGGCGCGGCCCTGCTCCCGGCCAGCCTGTGGGCGGACTGCCCGGAACCGGTCCACCTGCAGGTGACCTTGGCCGGGACCGGGGTGCCGCGCTGGGTCGGCCCGGACGCGGCGCCTGCGCCCGAGCCGGCGGACCTCCGGCACTGCGCCTGACCGGAACCGGTACGGCCGGCCAGGACCCGCCGCGGCGCCGGTTGCCAAACCGCCCCATGCGCCGCAACCATCGCGGTCCGCACGGGGCGCGTGCGCCGACCGGAGATCCTTCATGCGCAGACGCACCCTCGTCCTCGGCGCCGCACTGGCGGCGCTGGCGCGTCCGGCCCGGGCGCAGGTCGACCCGGGTACGCGGCTCGTCCTGGCCACGGCGACGCCGGGCGGCTCGTTCCCGGCCTTCGGGCAGGCCCTCGCCGAGGCGGTGCGGGAGGCCGATCCCGGGCTGGAGCTCACCCTGAGGCCGAGCAAGGGCTCGCAGGAGAACCTCGTGCTGCTGCGGGCCGGCAGCGTCGACCTCGCCCTGGTGCAGGGGGAGTACGCCTACGATGCCCTGGGCGCGCGAGCGTCAGCAGCGGACAGGGGCGCGCAAAATGGCTCCGAGACGGGCCTCAGCGTCGTGGCGCCCGTGAGCACCTCGCCGGGCCTCTTCGTGGTGCGGGCCGACAGTCCGATCCGCGCCGTCGCGGATCTGCGCGGCCGGCGCGTCGCCCTCGGCACGCACGCGTCCGGCCTCACGGTCATGGGCCGGAGTGTCCTGCGCGGGTCCGGGATCGACCCAGACGGCGCGATCACCCCGATCCTGCTGGACCGGGCGGGCGACGGGGCCGCCATGGTGTTGGACGGGCGGGCCGACGCCCTCTGGGGCGCGGGCACCGGCTGGCCGGGCTTCCGGGTCCTCGCCGACGCGCCGGGGGGCGCGCGCTTCTTCGGGCCGGCGCCCGAGGCGATCGAGCCCATCCTGGCGTTGCACCCGTCGCTCCGGCGGGTGAGCGTGCCGGCCGGCGCCCTCAGGGGACAGGAGACGCCGGTGGAGACGGTGGGCTCGTGGAGCTTCGTGCTGGCGCGGGCCGGCATCGAGGCCGGTGCGGTCGCGCGCCTCGTGCGGGCGATGGACCGCGGCAACGCGGCCCTGGCGCGCGCCTATCCGGCGGGCGGGGATGCCGCGCCGCGCAACCTCGTCGCGGCAGTGCCGGCGGCGTGGCTCCACCCCGAGAGCGCCGCCTACCTCCGGGAGACCGGCGCCCTGCGGTGAGGCGCGACCGTCAGAAGCGCTCGGCCACGAGGGCCTCGGCGGCGGGCGCAGGCTCGGTGGCCCCGGCGGCATCGCGCAGGAGACCGACCACGTCCGACGCCTCGGCGGTCACGAGGTAGCTCAGGTCGAGCCCCGCGCGGATGAACCCCTGCGCCCGCATGTGGTCGAGGAGCGTCAGCAGGGGCGTCCAGAAATCCGCCACCGAGAGCAACAGGATCGGCTTGTTGTGCTGGCCGAGCTGCGCCCAGGTCAGCTGCTCCACCAGCTCCTCCAGGGTGCCGATGCCACCCGGCAGGGCCACGAAGGCGTCGGAGCGCTCGAACATCAGCCGCTTGCGGGTGTGCATGTCCTCCACGACGATCGTCTCCTGGATCTCGTCGAGCATCCGCTCGCGCGATTTCAGGAAGTCGGGGATGATGCCGGTGACGTGGCCGCCGTTCTCGATGACCGCGCGGGCCACGGTGCCCATCAGCCCGACATTGCCGCCGCCGTAGACGAGGCCGATCCCGGCCTCCGCCAGGGCCTTGCCGAGGGTCACGGCCGCCGCCGTGAAGGCCGGGTCGCCGCCGAAGCCCGAGCCGCAATAGACGCAAACGGTCCTCAACGGCGCCATGACGGACCTCCCCTGCGGGAAGCGACCAGGGCGCGCGTGCTGTCCACGCGCCAAAGTGCTGATTTTACGGGAGATCCGGCCTTGGGGGGGCGGGCTCGATTTGGTGTTCCGGTCATGTTCGTTAATATGTCGCCATCAATCGCCGGTTTGTCGACGGGCCTGATCCCCGCACGGCGGAATTCGGCCGCCGCGCCGGCGGAATTCGGCCGCCGCGCCGGTGGACGAAGGAGTGGAGTGTCATGAGGGCGGAGTTGCGACGGAGCATCTTTCTCGCCTGCGTGGGGCTTTTGGCGGGCTTCGCCCTCGTGGTCACCCTCTACGGCGCGGGCACGATGTTCAAGCAGGGTCTTGCCGGACGCGGCGCGCCCGAGGACCAGGCCGTTCCCCTGGCCGCGCCGCTCGGCGACGGGGCCGCGGGGCCCGGGTCGGCCGCGCCGTCTCCCGTTCCGGCCCCGATTCCCGCCCCCGCGCCTGCCCCCTCCGGGGAGGGAGGCACGTCCCAGCCGGGAAAGCCCCGGGCGGCCCTGGAGGGGCAGCCGGGACCGGATCGAGGCCCGGCCTCGCCGCAGGGCGAGGCGCCGAGCTTCGACATCATCCGGATCGAGCCCAGTGGCGAGGCCGTGATCGCGGGCCGGGCGCCGCCCAACACCACCGTCGAACTGTTGCGCGACAACGGGCCGATTGCCCGTGCGCTGGTCGACCCGTCCGGCCAATTCGCCATCGTGCCGCCCGCCCTGCCCCCCGGCACCAGTGAGATCACCCTGCGGGTGACCGGAGCCGACGGCCGGGCGCGCGTCTCGCGCGACAGCGTGTCGGTGGTGGTCGCCGCGAACCGCACCGCCAAGCCCCTCATCGCCCTGACCTCCCCCGACAAGCCCACCATCGTGCTCTCCCAGCCCGATCCCGTGGCCGCCCCACCCGCGCAGGCCGGGACAGGGCAGGCCGCGACGGCGAAGCCCGGGAGCGAGAAACCGGGCGCCGGCATGGCCGGGACAGGCAAGACGCCGGGCAAAGCGCCGGGCAGCACGGCCGGAACGACGCCCGATGCCGACCGGCTCGCAACGAACGTGCCCGGAGCGGCCGGAGGGAAGCCCGAGGCGGACAAGTCCGCGCCGGTCAAGATCGTCAGCGTCGAGGCGGAAGAGGGCGGCCGGCTCTATGTGACGAGCCAAGCCCGGCCCGGCGCCACGGTGCGGCTCTATCTCAACGACACCCTGGTGGCCCCCGGCAGCGCGGGCGCCGACGGCCGCGTCAGCTTCACCATCGGGCGAGGCGTGCGTCCGGGCGATTACCGGATCCGGGTCGACCAGGTCGATCCCGTCACCGGCACGGTGAAGACCCGCTCCGAGGTCGCCTTCGCGGTACCGGCGAGTGTGGCGCGGCCGGACGCCGCGACGGGCGCGACCCCGCCGCCCGCCCAGGCTCAGGCCAATGCTCAGGCCCAGGCTCGGATCAGGGACCGGGCCGAGCATCAGGCTCAGGCCCAGGCGCCCGAGGGCCGCCCCGCCTCGCCGGCCGGCGTGCCCGCGCGGACGGAGCCCCCTGCTCCACCGGCCGGGGCGCCCGGCGCCCTCGCGGCGATAGCGCCGCCGATTCCGGCGGTGCCGCCGATTCCAGCGCGGCCCCCAAACCCGGCAGCGCCAACTAACCCGGCGGTGTCGCCGAATCAGGCGGTGCCACCGAACCGTGCATCACATCCGGCCGAGCCCCCCTCCATCGGAGGTCCGGCGGCGGGCGCGGCGCGGCCGGCGCCCGAGGCGGGCCCATCGACCGGAACCCCGACGGTCTACGTGCCGGAGATCGGTACCGCGCGAATCGTCCGGGGTGACAGCCTCTGGCAGATCAGCCGGCGCATCTACGGCAAGGGCACCCGCTACACGGTGATCTTCGACGCCAACCAGCCCCAGATCCGCAATCCCGACCTGATCTATCCGGGCCAGATCTTCGTCCTGCCGAGCGACGGCACGGCGGTGGGAACCCAGGACGACACGCGCGGCTGAAGGCGGCGAACACGGCCTCCGCGCGGAAGGAGGCCGTTGGGCGGGCGAAGGCATGCGAGGAGGTGGTTGCGGCCAAGCCGGTCTTGAGCATGCGAACCGCGATGGCGGACACCACCACGACCTTCATCGCCGTTGTCGTTCTCTTTCGAGAATCGGCGAGCAGGAAGATTCTCCCGCCCGCGCCTGGATCGGGTCGCGGTGCGGAAGTCCTTCCAGCGCAGCATCCCGAAGGTCGTCATGAGGACGGCACAAGACCCGACGCAACGTTGGTCGGGCGTTGCTTCGCGCGCGACCGGTCGGTGACAGTCGCGGCACCCGGTCTCACCGTTCCTTCAGGAGACGAGGGTGAAACGGTGCCCATTGTGGTTCATCCGCGACGACGAGGTCCGGCGTTCGCCGGAGCCCGACGGACAGGCAGTGCCGACGCAGGGATCGACCGCGCGGACCCGCCAAGGGTGAGCGGGAGGTTACAGAACCAAAAGCTAGTTTATCTCGCTCGTCCGCCACCCACCGATGTTTGAAATGAACCGAAAAATTTCATTTCTGACGAAACATCGTGCAAAAATGACCGCTTGGAGCGGGAAGAAGAAATGTTCTTTAAACATCAATAGATAACATAGGATGGTAAATCCATAAGAAAGAAAATCATGAAGCTAGCAAAGGAAAGCAGTCAGATTTGGCTCATGGCCTTTCTGGCATATTTTTCGGCTGCCGCTCTCACGATTCATCTTTCAAGCAACGGGAAAGATATAGCCACCATTTGGCCAGCGAATGCCATTCTTGTTGCCCTTCTGTTGGCCGATATCCGCCCCCGCTGGGCAACCGTCCTCACAGCAGGGTTCACAGGAGGCGTCGCAGCCAATCTTGTCATGCGGGGGACGCTACTCGGACCCATTGCCTACGGGTTGGCCAATGCAGTCGAGATATGGATCGCCACATCCTGTCTACGGAGAGAAAAGGGCTATGATGGCATTCTACAATCCACGCCTGCCGTCGCTCGGTTCATCGTTTTCGCAGGACTCTTGGCTCCCGCATGCAGTGGTTTGTTGGGTGGTACCACCGCGTTCTACGTGTATGGGGAGCCATTCCTAAAATCGTTCACGACTTGGCTTGCCAGTGATGGACTCGGCCTCGTCGTCTTCACGCCGTTTTTCCACGCCGCATTTCGCGGCGACTTCATTATGTGCTTTCGACGGAAGTCATGGCTGCAGAGAGCCGAAAGCCTCGCTCTACTCATATTTGTCGGAGCAACGGCGCATTGGATTTTCTATGTTTCGCCATACCCTACAGTATTTGTGATATTTTTGCCGCTGATGCTGATCACTTTCAGAGTGGGCCGCCTCGGGGCAGAGGCGGCGGTGATGCTGATCGCCATCATTGGTGGTATTGCGACAATGCATGGGTATGGACCCATCGCGCGGGCATTTCCGGGCCCCGCGATGCAGGCTCAGGCCTTTCAGGCGTTCCTTGCCGTGACGCTCCTGATATGTCTGCCGGTCGCCGCTGAAGTCAGTGCCAGGTCCCGCCTTACAGCGGCTCTCGCTGCGCATGGTCAACGGATGACGCTCAGCGCAATCACCGATCCTCTTACGGGAGCCTTGAACCGAGGAGGCTTCGAAGCAGAAATACATAAGTTCGCGTCACATTACAATAATATTCCTTTCAGCTTGATTGCAATAGACCTTGATCATTTCAAGCAGATCAACGATCGCTGGGGTCATCACGCGGGCGATCAGGCGCTCAAGCATCTCAATTCCATCATTGCCAGCCATGTCCGCGCATTGGACCTCATCGGTCGCATTGGCGGTGATGAATTTATGATCTTGCTGCCAAACAGTAACCTCGAACTTGCCAAGACCGTCAGCGAGCGCATTCGCAATGCCGTTCGGACATCCCCCCTCGAGATCGACGACGACGTCGTAACCATGATCACTTTGAGTATGGGGATTGCCGCGTCGAGACCGGGCGAAACTTACCAGGCAATAGCCCGCAGAGCGGATCGAGCGCTCTACGACGCGAAAGAGGCAGGCCGCAACACGGTTAGGTGGGCCGCCTGATCCGATCTCGGATACTCGAACGCCCCTCAGGGACATCCAGAACCGCGGTGTGTTTCGGCCGCACGTTCAGCGAGATGACGTAGATACGCGGCAACTTCCGTGAGCGTCCGCTCGGAAAGAGCCGGTTAAGGCCATCGAATAACCGGATGACCCCGCGCGGCGCACCGGGCCTAGCGGCCCGGCGCCCCCGATTATTCCGCCGGCACGGTGGTCGGGCGCTTGGCGGCCGGCACCACGTCCTCGTTGCGCTGGAGGATCTCCAAGGCGGCGTCGGCCTCGCGCTGGCGGCTCCACATCGCGGCGTAGACGCCGTCCTGCTCCAGCAGGGTCGCGTGGTCGCCGCGCTCGACGATGACACCCTTGTCGAGGACGATGATCTCGTCGGCGTTCACCACCGTGGAGAGGCGGTGGGCGATGACGAGCGTGGTGCGGCCCTGGCTCACCGTGTCCAGGGCGTCCTGGATCTCGCGCTCGGTGAACGAGTCGAGGGCCGAGGTCGCCTCGTCGAGGACGAGGATCGGCGGCCCCTTCAGGATGGTGCGGGCGATGGCCACGCGCTGCTTCTCGCCCCCCGAGAGCTTCAGGCCGCGCTCGCCCACCGGCGTGTCGTAGCCCTCCGGCAGGGCAGAGATGAAGCGGTCGATCTGGGCGAGCGACGCGGCGGCGCGCACCTCCGCCGGGGTGGCGTCCCAGCGGCCGTAGCGGATGTTGTAGCCGATGGTGTCGTTGAACAGCACCGTGTCCTGCGGCACCATGCCGATGGCGGCGCGTAAGGACGCCTGCCGCACGCCGGCGATATCCTGTCCGTCGACGAGGATGCGGCCCGCCTGCGGCTCGTAGAACCGGAACAGCAGGCGCGACAGGGTGGATTTTCCCGCCCCCGAGGGGCCCACGATGGCCACCGTACGCCCCGCCGGCACGTCGAAGCTGACGCCCCGCAGGATCGGCCGGGCCGGATCGTAGGCGAAGCGCACGTTCTCGAAGCGCACCACGCCGTCCGACACGGCGAGCGGGAGGGCGTCCGGCCTGTCCGCGATCTCCGGGTTGCGGTGCAGGATCTGGAACATATCGTCGATGTCGATCAGCGCCTGTTTGATCTCGCGGTAGATCATGCCCATGAAGTTGAGCGGCATCGAGAGCTGCACCAGCATGGTGTTGACCAGCACGAAGCCACCGAGCGTGGTGCGCCCGGCCATGATGTCGGTTGCGGCCAGCCACATCACGATGGTCATGCCGATGGTGAAGATCACAGCTTGGCCCGCGTTGAGCACCGCCAGCGAGACGTAGGTCTGCGTCGAGGCCTTTTCGTATTTCGCCATCGAGACGTCGTAGCGCTCGGCCTCGCGGAGTTCCGCGCCGAAGTACTTCACGGTCTCGAAGTTGAGCAGCGAGTCGACCGCTTTGGTGTTGGCGTCGGTGTCGGAGTTGTTCATCCGGCGGCGGATCTCGATGCGCCACTGCGTCGCCTTCCAGGTGAAGGCGAGGTAGGCGGCCACCATCACGAAGACGACGACGGAGTAGATCCAGTCGAACTCGTAGGCGAGCACGCCGATAACGAGCAGGAACTCCACGATGGTGGGCACCAGCGTCAGCACCATCAGGCGCGACAATTCCTCGATGCCGCCGCGCCCACGCTCCAAAACGCGGGTCAGGCCGCCGGTCTTGCGCTCCAGGTGGAAGCGCAAGGAGAGCCGGTGCATGTGCTCGAAGGTCTGGAGCGCGAGGCGCCGCACGGCGTGCATCGCCACCTTGGCGAACAGGCCGTCGCGCACCTGGGTCAGCCCCGCCATCAGGATGCGCGAGAGGCCGTAGAGGCCGATGAGCAGCATCGGCGCGGCGAGCAGGCCGGTGGGTATGGCGGCCCCCGGTTTTGCGTCCGTCATCGCCACCAGGGCGTCGGTGGCCCACTTGAAGGTGAAGGGCGTCACCATGGTGACGAACTTGGCGACGATCAGCAGGCCGAAGGCCAGGAAGACGCGCCGCTGCAGGTCGGGCCGGCCATGGGGCCAGAGATAGGGCCAGAGGCGGCGATAGGTGGCCACCAGGCCGGGCCGCGCGGGCGGCGCGGCCGCGACCGGTGCCGCCGGGGCGGGGTCGATGTTCATTCGGGTCCAGGGCTCGGGATTAAAATGCGTTGGATCCGCATATAGGCGCGCCGGCCCGCCGGCGACAGCCACCCGTGTCGGCGGGGCGGGTGCGCGTGGACCGCAAGGGGCGCCTGCGCGTCAGGCCGCCCCGGCCAGCCGGCGGAGCACCGCGTCCCGGCCGATCAGCGGCAGCAAGCCGGCGAGGTCCGGCCCGTGCTCCAGGCCGGTGATCGCGAGGCGCAGCGGCATGAACAGCGCCTTGCCCTTGGCCCCCGTGGCGGCCTTCACGGCGTTCGTCCAGGCTTTCCAGGTCTCGCCGTCCCAGGGCTCGGCCGGCAGGAGGGCGGCGGCGGCCCCGATGAAGGTCGGATCGGGCAGGACCGGGGTCACGGGCCCGGCGACGACGCGCCACCAGTCGCCGGCCTCCGAGACCTTGGCGAGGTTGGGCCGCACCGTCGCCCAGAACGACTCGGCGCGCTCCGGCGGCACGCCGAGGGCCGTCAGCCGCTCGGCCACCTCGGCGTAGGGCATGGCATGGACGAGGCGGGCGTTGAGCCCGTCGAGCTCGTGCGGGTCGAACTTCGCCGGCGCCCGCGAGATCTGCGCCAGATCGACGAGGGCGGCCAGTTCGTCGAGCCCCGCCACGGCGCGCACCGATTCCGCCGAGCCCGTGAGCACCGCGAGGGAGCGCACGGCGCCCGGCTCGTAGCCGGCCTCGCGCAGGCCCCGCAGCGAGAGGTGGCCGAGGCGCTTCGAGAGCCCCTCCCCGTCCGCCGTGGTCAGGAGGTTGTGGTGGCCGAAGACCGGGACCGGAGCGTCCAGGGCCTCGAAGATCTGCACCTGCACGCCGGTGTTGGTGACGTGGTCCTCGCCCCGGATGACGTGGGTGATGCCCATCTCGGCGTCGTCCACCACGGAGGGCAGGGTGTAGAGGTAGCTGCCGTCGGCGCGGATGAGGACGGGGTCGGAGAGCGAGGCGCAATCCACATGGGCCTCGCCCCGCACGAGGTCGGTCCAGGCCACGGTGCGCACGTCGAGCTTGAAGCGCCAGTGGGGGTGGCGGCCCTCCGCTTCGAGCGCGGCGCGCTCGGCCTCCGTGAGGCTCAGGGCCGCCCGGTCGTAGATCGGCGGCTGGCCGCGCCCGAGCTGGCGCCGGCGCCGCCGCTCCAGTTCCTCTTGCGTCTCGTAGCAGGGGTAGAGCCGGCCCAGGGCCTTGAGCCGTTCGGCGGCCGCGTCGTGGCGCGCCACCCGGTCGGATTGCCGCGCGAACAGGTCGGGCACGATCCCGAGCCAGGCCAGATCCTCGGACACCGCGTCCGCGAAGGCTTGCGTCGAGCGCTCCCGGTCGGTGTCGTCGAGCCGCAGCAGGAAGCGCCCACCCCGGGCGCGGGCGAACAGCGCGTTCAGCAGGGCGGGCCGGGCATTGCCGATATGCAGGTAGCCGGTGGGGGACGGCGCGAAGCGCACGAGGGGGGCAGTGGTCATGGGGGTCTTTTAGGGTGGGGCGTGGGGGGTGGGCTAGTCCCTGGGTAGGCGCACTCCGCAGGGCTGTCTGGAAGGCAGACTTTGACGCTGAACGGTGCCAACAGGCGCCGAAGTGTTTTCCGACCTCGTCGCCCTACGGCAGCGATTACCCGACATTTGGAAACCTGACATATTTTTCCGACATCGGGAGCGCCGTTCCGCGACGCTGGCAACCGATCATGCCGAGATGTCCGGGAAACGATCGTTTTCCACGACTACTATATATAGAAACTGTAGGTTTATGTCGTTTTCGAAGTCGATGTCAGCGGGGTGTCGGAGCCGATGTCAGCCGATGTTCGAGCGCCTCGATCTGACAATCCGCAAATACTTCGATGCCGTGCTGGCGCAAAAGCGCGGCAGTGACTCCGGATCCCGCGTGCTTCGTCGCGCCGAAGCTGCCGTCGTAGATGAACCCGCTGCCGCACGAGGGGCTTCCATCGATCAAGAGCGCGAACCGGCACCCGTTCTCGACGGCAAGTTTCAGCGCGGCGTGAGCCCCCGCGATATAGAGGCCCGTAACGTCACCGCCCGTCGCCTCGATCACCTTCGCCGTGCCGGTCAAGACTGCATCGCCATCGCATCCGTCCGCGATCTCGGCAGCAGGACGCGGGACGCTGAAGCCGGCAGATAATTCGGGGCAGACGACGACCAACCTTCCCTCCGCCGCCAGTCTTTCCAACAGCGGATGCGAGAGGGCTTTGGCAGAGCCGTTGTAGCGAACGGGCCTACCCATCAGGCAGGCGCTCACCAGCACCTTGGCCGGCTCGATCGCGGCTCGCTGCAAATCGCCGTTTCCGACTTGGGGGATCATAGATGCGGGTCCGGGAAACCGTATCGCTCCGATAGAGCAGCGAGGATCTGCGAAGCAAGCGTTACACTTGCCGTTCGGTCACGCCCAACGTGGCTGCTGCTGCGCGGGCCTGCGCGCGGGAACAGACCGGTAGGGCGGCCGGAGGGCGAAGCACCGCCGTGCGCCGCTCCGTTTCCTGCCAGCGCGGTCCGGGGATAAGGCTCAAGTCAGGTGCCCGCTCCGCCATCTGCCGACATCCACTTCGAAAGAAGTGCGACCTGCTGACACCGACTCTGACTGCCAGCGACATCGACTGTGACCATCGCCGGCCCCGCTTAGCAAGCGGTCATCCACCTCCGGCTGACATCGACTTCGAAAAACGACAGTTTAGCTTAGGCGCCCGCTCGCGGGTTGCCGGCGCTCAAAGCAGTTCTCACCCCCGCGTCCCCCACCGCACCCCCATCCAGCTCGGGACACTCGAATCCGGCCCCAGGGCAGGGCCGCTGCCGCTGCGCCCCACGAAGGGGCTCAGCGCCAGGGTCTCGGGGATGGCGCCCTCGAACGCCTGCCCCTTGGCGGACGGACCCGCCTTGCGGAAGCGCCGGAGATCGCCCGGCACACCGCCTCCCTGGCGGTGGGCTGGAGGCCGAGGGTCCGGGCCCCGGCATCACGAGGTTTCGTTCGGCGCGGGTTTCGAGTCGGACGCCGTGCCTACTGGCGCGGCGCGGCGTGGCGAAATTCTACATGTCGCTTTGGGTGGCTCCGGTTTCGTCCCGAACGACACAGGTGAAACGCAATGCGCGCCAGTTTACGGAACGTCGATTGACTTGAAAAACCGCATGGTGTCCGATTTCCACGGATCGGGGATTTGGACACTGGAGATCCGGCGCGGTGAGCACTGAGCTCCAATCCATCATCGACTTGTCCTACGATGCGGTCCTCGATCCGGACCTGTGGCCCGACGTGCTCGACCGGGTCGCGCGCGCGGTCGGCGGGCGGGGCGCCGTCCTCGTGTCCCACGATCCGGCACGGACGGCGCGGACCACCCACTCGCAGGCCCTCGACGCCGTCGGTGCGGAGTATGGCCGGACCTGGTGGCAGCGGGACACGCGCATCGCCCGCGCGCGGACGCTGCGGTTGGGGCCCGGCTCGATCGTCGTCGACGAACACCTGTTCGCGCCGGGCGAGACGAGGTCCGACCCGTTCTTCCAGGATTTCTTCGCCCGGCACGGCCTCGGAAATCTCGGCGGCTACATCGCCTCCGACTTCCGCAGCCCGCACAGCCTGGCCCTGAGCGTGCCGCGCGCCCTGAATCGGGGCGCCTTCGACGGGGCCGAACTCGAGCGGCTCCGCGTCCTCGGCCCCCACGTCACGCGCGCCTTCCGGATGACAGCGGCCTTCACGGCCACGTGCGCCCGCGCCCACACCCTCGACACGCTGATCGACGGGGCGGGGATCGGCCTGATCGAGCTCGATGCGGGCGGACAGGTCCGCGCCGTTTCCGCCGCCGCCGAAGGGCTGATCGGCCGGCACCTGCGCGTCCGGATCGGACGCCCCCCGGAGCCCCTGAACCCGAAGGAGCGCCCCAAGCTCGCCGCCCTCCTGGCCGCCTTCCTCGGCGTGCCGCCCGGGGACGGCCCGCGCGCCTGCTTCATTCAGGGCGCGGAGCGCACCCGGCCCATCCTGGTGAGCGGCCTGCCCCTCCGGGGCGCGGAGGTCCTCGGCGTCGATCAGGGCCTGCTGCTGCTGATCCAGAGCCCGTTCGCGGCCATCATCGCCTCCATCGCCCCCAAGCTCGTCCAGCTCGGCCTGACCCAGGCCGAGGCGCAGGTCGCCATGCTGGTCGGGCGCGGGCACAGCCCCCGGGACGCCGCGCGGCAGATCGAGGTCAGCGAGCACACCGTGCGCAGCCAACTCAAGGCCGTTTACGCCAAACTCGGCATCGGCCGGCAGAGCGAACTCGCGGTCATCGTCGCCCGCCTCGACACCCTGCTGTAGGGCACGACGGGTCGGGCGGCGCGAGGCCGGGGCCGATCCGCCCCCTTACCCCCGCGTGCCCCAGCGAACCCCCATCCGGCTCGGGGCATTCGAATCCGGGCCCAGGGCGGGGCCACTGCCGCTGCGCGGCACGAAGGGCTTCGGCGCCAGGGTCTCGGGGATGGCGCTCTCGAAGTCCTGCACCTTGGCGAACTGGCCCGCCTTGCGGAAGCGCCAGAGGTAGCCCGGCACCACCGCCTCCATGGCGGTGGGCTGGAGGCCGATGCCCTCCAGGGTGCGGCCCTCGGCCTTGGCGGCCTCGGACACGACGTTGTCGGTCTGGAGCAGGGTGACCTGATCGCGGGTGAGCTTGAGGGCGTCCGGCAAGAGGCCGAGGGTCAGGGTGTCGACCACCTCCAGGGCGCGGGCCTGGAGCAGGGCCGCCGGCAGCGGCAGGGCCACCACCGCGCGCTTGCGCAGCGTCACCTTGAGCATGTAGCGCACCAGGGCGTCCAGGGTCTCGACCTCGGGGCCGCCGAGCTCATAGACCCGGCCCGCCGGAACGTGGCCCTCCACGGCGCGCGTCACGGCCTCCGCCACGTCGGCGACGTAGACCGGCTGGAAGCGCGTCTCGGCGCCCGCGAGCGGCAGCACCGGCAGGGCCCGGGCCAGCGACGCGAAGCGGTTGAAGAAGCTGTCGCCTGGCCCGAACACCAGGGAGGGGCGCAGGATCACGTGGGCGCCGCCGGCCTCGGCCACCTTGGCCTCGCCCAGCGCCTTGGTGCGGGCGTACTGCGAAGTGGAATCCGCATCCGCCCCGATGGCCGAGACGTGGACCACCGGCGCGCCGACGGCCGCCGCCGCTCGGGCGATGGCGCCCGCGCCCTCGGCCTGCAGCTGCGCGAAGCGCTGCTTGCCGGTCTCCTGCAGGATGCCCACGAGGTTGACGACGATGTCGGCCCCGTGGACCGCCTGGGCGATCGAGTCGGGGTAACGCAGGTTGGCCTGCACGGCCACGATCTGGCCGACCTTGCCCAGCGGCTGCAGGAACAGCGCGAGGTCCGGCCGGCGCACAGCAACCCGGATGCGGTAGCCGCGCTTGGCGAGCGCCCGGACGACGTGGCGCCCAAGGAAGCCGGACCCGCCGAACACGGTGACGAGCTGCGCGGCGGGGCGGGTCAGCGGAAGGGTCTCGAAGCCGGTCATCGCGCGTTACGTCTCGAAATGCGGCCCCCGTGCATCATCCGGCACCCCGAGGGAAGCGCGGATCGACGCCGGTCCGTAGCCTGATGCACCGTATCTAGACCACTTCCCGGCAAGACGGGAGGCCGCGCGGTGAAATTCGGACCCGGCTGTTCCGGGGGCGAAGGCGGCCCTCAGCGCAGGCGCGCCTGGGCCTGCGGGCCCGCGACTGGGGTGCGCCGGCTCAGGCCCTTGTGGACGTGCACCATCAGGGCGATGCCGAAGAGCGGGGTGACGAGGTTGAGCACCGGCACCACCATGAGGCCGGCGAGCAGCACGCCGGCGAGGAGGGTGGTGCCGCTGTAGTGGCGCCGCATGGCGCCGGCCTCCGCCATCGGCCGGAAGCGCCCGGCGGCGAGTTCGAAATACTCGCGCGACAGCAGGTAGGCGTTGGCGCCGAAGAACGCCACGAGATTGACCCCCGGCACGAAGAACAGGATCAGCGCCACGAGGTTCACCAGCAGGGCGAGGCCGGCGAAGCGCACCGCGTAGAACATCGCGGTGCCGAGGGGCAGGGCAAGGCCCGGCGGATCGCCGGGGAAATCCGTCCGCTCGACGATCTCGGCCGCATCGTCGAGGAAGTAGCCCGCCACCAGGATCGACACCGCCGGCATGATGTAGGCCAGCCCCACGAACAGGCCGGCGCCGGCGAAGAACACCGCCAGGGTGTCGAGGAAGGGATAATCCACCGAGAGGTGGTGCTGGGACAGGAACCAGTTGATCGCCCGCGTCAGCCCGAACCAGACGAGGACGAGGATGCCCGCCGTGAGCCCGAGGGACTTCCACAGGATCGCGCGCAAGGGGGCGGAGAACACCTGCCGGGCGGCGGCGAAGGCGGCCTGGATGAGCATACCTGAGAATCCCGTCGTCTCGAAGTCGGTCCGGTCGTGAGGGCCCGGCCTGCGTCGCCCCCGCACGCACCGTGTCCCGAGGTTCTGGCCAAAGGTTCTGGCTATGGCCGTGCGCGGGCGCAAGTGCGGGCCATCTCTTCCCCGGCCGTCCCGCAGGCGCGGGACGATGATTCGCGGCAACCCTGGACGCTTGAGTTTTCTGTCGTGTGACGGGATTGCGACCGGCGGCGCGGTGTCGCCGGCCACCGCCCTCTGCTAGGCCCGTCACCACCTTTCAGACAGGAACGAGACCGTCATCCATGAGGACGTCCCGCCCCGAGCACGAACGCTGGCGTCCGAGCATCGCGCCGCGGTTGGCGCCCCTGCCCGACGATCCCGAGGTGATCGTCGTCGGGGCGGGCGCCGCCGGCATCGCGGCGGCGCGCGCACTGACGGCGCGCGGGGTCCGGGTGGCGGTGCTGGAGGCGCGCGACCGGGTCGGCGGACGGCTCGTGACCGTGTCCCTGCGGGGTCACGCCGTCGATCTCGGCGGGCACTGGCTGCATGCGGGACCGATCAACCCGCTGGTGCGGCTCGGCACCGCGCGGGGCGAGCCCCTGCGGGTGGCGGCGCAGGACAGCCACCTCTGGGTCGGGCGCCGGCACGGCCGTCCGGCGGAGGCGGCGGCCCTCGGCCGTGCCTTCGCGATCGCCGACCGGGCCATGAGCACCCAGGCGACCTGGCCAGGGCCGGACCGGGCGGCCGCCACCGCCCTGCCGCCGGGCCTCGGCCCCTGGGGCCGCCGGGTGGAGCGCGTCCACGGCCTCGTCTCCGGGCAGGGCCTCGACCGGGTCTCCCTGCAGGATTTCCCCAGCATGGAATACGGCGACAACTGCTTCATCGCCGGCGGCTATGGCGGCTACCTCGCGCGCCTCGCGCAGGGCCTGCCGGTCGCCCTTGGGACGCCGGTCACCGGCATCGACTGGGGGGGCCCGGGCGTGCGGGTGTGCGCGGGCTCCCGCAGCTTCGCGGCCCGGGCCGTCATCGTCACGGTTCCCACCATGGTGCTGCGGGCCACCCCCCTCTTCACCCCCGCCCTCCCCCCGGAGGTCGAGGGAGCGATCAGGGGATTCACGACCGGCATCTACGAGCACGCGGTGCTGCACTGGCCCTCCTGCCCGTTCCGGGGGGCGGACAGGCTCGCGAGCCTCGTGGGCGGGCGGGACGCGAGCCCCGGCCTCCTGACCCGGATCGACGGCACGCCGTTCCACTTCTTCGAACTCGACGCGCCCATGGCCGCCGCCCTCGACGCCCGCCGGGCCGGGCCGGACGGGGTCCGCCGCCTCGTGCGGACGACGCTCGCCGCGCATTTCGGCGCCCGCGCCCTGCACGACCTGAGCATTCCGGCGGTGAGCGATTGGCGCCACGACCCGTTCGCGCGCGGGTCCTGGGCGGTGGTGCCGCCCGGCCATGCGGGCGCGCGCGCCGCACTCCAGGCCCCCGTGGCGGACCGGGTCTGGTTCGCCGGCGAGGCACTGTCGCGCCTGCAATGGGGCACCGCGGGGGGCGCCTACGAGGAGGGCCAGCGGGCGGGCGAGGCCGTGGCCGACAGCCTCTCAGGCTGTCGGTGCCCGGAACGTCGACGGCGCCGGGAGGGCACGGATCGGCCCGCCGGCCGTCGCGCCCTCAGGCCACAACCTTCCGGAAGGTGACCGGCAGGATCGGGAAGATCTCCGCGAACCGGACCGGCAGGTGCGCGATCAGGTGCGGGATCGCGTCGGCCGGCCTCCCGGGGCTGAACAGGAAGCCCTGGATGTCGTCGCAGCGGCTCGCCTTGAGCATCTGCGCCTGCTCGACCGTCTCGACGCCCTCGGCGGTGACGGTGATCGCCAGCTTGTGCGCCAGGGTCAGGATCGCCTCGATGATCGCCAGGCACTCGGGCCGGCTGCCCATCTCCTTGATGAAGGAGCGGTCGATCTTGATCTTGTCCACGGGGAACCGGATCAGGTAGCTCAGCGACGAGTAGCCTGTGCCGAAATCGTCGAGCGCCACGCGAATGCCGAGGGCCCGCAATTCGTTCAGGTTGCCGATGGTCGTCGCGTTCATTTCGAAGAACACGGATTCGGTGACCTCGATCTCCAGGCGGTGGGGCGCCAGGCCGCTCGCGCGCAGCGCATCCGTCACGTCGGTCAGGAGGTCGGTGTTCCGGAACTGGATCGGCGAGATGTTCACGGCGAGCCGAATGTCCGCCGGCCAGCGCGCCGCCTCGCGGCAGGCCTGGATCAGCACCCAGCGGCCGATCTCGGTGATCAGGCCCGAGGCTTCGGCCACGGGCACGAAATCGGCCGGCGAGACGGCGGCGCCCGACTGGCGGGTCCAGCGCAACAGGGCCTCGAAGGTACGGACCCGGCCGTCCGACAGGCCGATCAGGGGCTGGTAGTGGAGGCTGAACTCGCCCTGTACGAGGGCGCGCTTGAGGTCGGCCTCCAGGTCGCGCCGCAGGCGGACCGAGATTTCGAGGTCCGGCGCGAACAGGCTGACCTTGCCACGGCCGTTGGCCTTGGCCCGGTAGAGTGCGAGATCGGCCTTGCAGAGAAGCGCCTCCGGGCTCTGGGCATCTTCAGGAGCCCGCGCGACGCCGACACTGGCGCCGATCTCCACCTGGACCCCGCCGAGGGTGTAGGGCGCGCTCAGGATTTCGATCAGGCGTTCGCCGAGGGCGACCACCTCCGGCTCGCTCCTGGAGGCGATCAGGATGGCGAACTCGTCGCCGCCCAGGCGCGAAACCAGGGCGTCCGGGGGCACCGCCCGGGTCAGCCGCTGGGCCACGCGGGTCAGCAGCACGTCGCCGAGGGCGTGGCCGAAGGTGTCGTTGACGAACTTGAAGCCGTCGAGGTCGAGGTAGAGCAGGGCGGAGGGGCGCTCCCGCAGCGCGGCGGGGGCACAGGCCTGAGTCGCCGCATCGTGGAACCGAGCACGGTTGGCGAGCCCGGTCAGGGAATCGTAGCTCGCCAGGTAGGCGATCCGCGCCTCCGACTGGCGGGTCTCGCTGATGTCGGAGCCGACGCCGCGAAAACCGAGGAAGTGGCCGTCCCGGTCGATGATCGGCCTGCCGCTGAGACGCCACCACCGCGTCGTGCCGCGCATCGTGACTTCGACCACCCGCTCGCGGAACGCCTTGCGTTCCGCCATGAGGGAGAGAATCTCCGCGATGTCGTCGCCCATCGGGCGAGGCCGGCGGGTGCCGACGAACAGGGCCTCGAAGGGGGCGTTTCGCAGCGCCGCCACGGACTCGCCCGCAACCTGCGCGATGCGCTCGGAGACGTGCTGGAGGCGCTCCTTCGCGTCGGTCTCCCAGAGCCAGTCGCTCGTATTCTCCTCGAAATCATGAAGCAGCAGGCTGATGGTCTCGTTCTGCTCGCCCACCCGGATCCGGTCCAGGATCCGCTCCCGCGACAGGCGCGAGAGACGCCCGGCGGTGACGATGACGAACAGAGCGGAGATCAGCAGCATGACGGCGACTGTCTGGGCCGCGAGGCCACCTGCGCCGAACAGGGCAGCGAAGCTCGCCAAGGCGATCGGCACGGAGAACAGCAGGCCGAGGCCGCGGAAAGCTCCGAACGTATAGGTCGTGGCAATGAGACTGGCGCAGAGACCCACCACGTACATCTTGTGGGTGGTATCCGAGGAGGCGAAGAGCACCGGCGGCATGGTGCTCCAGGCACAGCCCAGACTCAGGGCGATCAGGGCGGCCACGCGCCGGCCGGTGGCGATCTCCGCCTTTCCCGGACGCCGACGGCGATACCTCCGTGCCCCGATGGTGGCGATCGCGGACGGCAGGGCGACCGCGAGGAACAGGACCGCCAGGTAGACCGGGCTCGCCTGATCCGCGAACAGGAAGAACACCGTGGCGGCCATCATCGTGTGGAGCAGGGCGATGGAGGGCGCGAGGTCCAGCGCGTCGTCGAGATGTGCGGCCCGGACTTCCAGTTCGTAGCGGTCGGATATCGAATCCCCGCCCGAATCCGGATCTGTGCTCGCGGGCGGCGCGGAAACCGGCTCGCGCACCGGATTGTCGGCCCGGCGGCTCCAGGCTGGCTCGGGCATGCGCAGCAGCGCGGGCGTCAGCGCCGCAGGAACCGCCGCCACGGGCGAAGTGGGAAGGGACGACATCGATGCCATCGCCTCAAGCGGCACGGCTTGTCGGACCGCCCTTGGCGCAATCCGAGGGCGCGGATTCGTGCGCCCTAATCGTGGTGTTCGTGTCGTCCGAGCGCCGCATCGTAAAGGTCACCGGCTAATGGTCCGGTCAGCAGGCTAGAGACTGCCTTTTGATAGAGTCTTAATCGTACGCCCATCCGCCAGCCTAGAAGTTGGATTCTCGAAATCCTGGCCCTTGAAAGTTGGGTCCCCGGCGGCTGAAGACGCACGGCGGCCCGACCGGGCACCCTCCCGTTCGACCCGGGTTCCCAGCCCCCTACAGGCTGACATGCGGGCCGATATTCTCGCGCGCCAGGGGCTCCAGGAAGGCGGCGCCGATGCCGTCCTCAAAGCGACGCGCGACCGTGGCGGGGGTGCGGCCGAGGGTGATCTGCATGCCGGGTTCCAGCCGGATATCCACTTGCAGGGCGGCGCCGGAGGCGGAGACATTGATGAGCCGGCCCGGGACCTGAACACCCGAGGCCGTCGTCACGAGAATGTCGGGGCGGTCCGGCACGAAGCGCGGATGAACGCGGCGCGGCGTCGGATCACTGTCTTGGTCCTCGGCGAGGTCCAACAGGCGCCGAACCATTACGGGGATCGCGACGTCGGCACGCGTGACACGGGCGACGAACGCCGCCTTGTTGCAATGGACGACGAGCACTTCCAGCGTGCCCGCATGGCGAAGGCTACAGGTCAGCGTCTCACCGAGGCCGGGGATCGAAGCAGCACGGAAACGCAGGCCGGCGACGGACAGGTCCGTCGTCACCGCATAGAAGTCTGGTCTGTACCGGCTCCAGCAGAGTGCCGGCAGGATCAGCCGCGTGTGATTTCCGTTCAGAGGATCGTCCATGTGCCGCCTGGAGTTGCAGACTGACCTAAGATCGTTCTCCTCGGAGATTTCTTTATGGAAGTGCGAAGAATTTGAGTGATCGCCGGCATCCTATGCATCGGACGCACCGGTAGCGCCGCCGCGAGCGGGAGCCACGCGGGCAAGCGCTATGACGATCCGTCGCCACGCTCGAAGGGCGATGATGCGATCGCGGATGGCGCGGAAACCCGCCCGGTGTCGCCGGACCGGCGCCGGCCACTTGGATCAGCCACTCGGACGAGGCTTTGGACCGAGCCTCAGGGCTGGCAATCGCTCGCCGTCGGCATCGTCTCGAGCCGGGTCAGATCGCCGACCACGGCAAACTCGCCGTAATTGAGCCGCAGCGCACCGCTGACACCGTTCTCATAGAGATCGAAACTGAGCACGTAGACCGGTGTGCGCTCGCCTTGGCCGGGGATGTAGTAGCTCAAGGTCACGGGCCAGCGCGGCAGGGCGGCCATCGCGCCGTCCCGGAGCGGCTTGTCCCGATCGCCGCCCTTGTCTCCGGGCGCCGGGCTGCTTCCGGGGGCCGGGGCTTGGCGCCCGATGACCGCCAGGGTGTCGTAGACCTTGCGTCCGTCGTCCGAGCCGTCGAAGACCTTGACCGAGACCGTGCTCAGGCCCTCGCGCGCCGCTTGGATCAGCCGCCGCATGTGGACGGTGGGGAACAGGATCTCGCCCGTGTCCTGGAACTGGTCGCGCTTGGGCTCCTTCAGCTTGACCTTCAGGAGATCGGGCGCCGCCTCGGCCGTGCCGTCCACGGACTGGCCCGGCGTACCGTTGAGGACCGTGCTGGTTTTGAAGCGGTAGCTGCGCCCGTCGCCACTCTCGAAGGTGGTGTTGCGCAGGTCGGAGGTCCGGCTCCCCGTCTCTCCGCTCTCCAGCACCGTCACCTGCCGGGTCTGCATCGTGTAGCCCTTGCAGGCATCCCCCGTGAAATCGATGACGATGCGCCCGCGCGCGCTCTCCACGGCACGCGTGCCGCTGCTCTCGGCCAGGGAGAGATCGTACACCGCCCGGTGGTTGGCCAGTGAGATCGGGGCAGCGGCGCCCGCCGCGCTCGCGCAGAGCAGGATGCCGGCGACGCCCGGACACACGGTGCTCCGGACGGCGATCGATGCCTTCGCCGCACGGGCAAGCACGCTTGAACGATGCATGGACTCTCCTGACAGAACCGGCCCGGCGGGTGCGGACATCCGCCGGCCCCCCCTCAGATAGGGCATGGGGCCGGGTCAAGCGAGGTTCGCCGGCCGCGCGACGCGCCCTAGATTTCCCCGTGCCGGAACCAAGACCAATCGACGGCAAGATCAATCGACGGGAAGGATATGCCGATGGATGCCGATACCCTGCGCTCGCTCCAGGCCCCGATCAAGGACCGCTACCGGACCGCCCCGGACTCGGCCGTGGTGACTCTGCGAGCCCGGGGGAGCCTCGACGACACCTCCATCGCCTGCAAGGTCGAGACGGGCCGCGCCCTCGCGGTGGCGGGCCTGCACCCGGCCACCGGCGGCTCCGGCGCCGAACTTTGCTCGGGCGACATGCTGCTCGAGGCACTGGTGGCCTGCGCGGGCGTGACCCTGAAGGCGGTCGCGACCGCGATCGGCGTCGACCTGCGCTCCGGTACGGTGAGCGCGGAGGGCGACCTCGATTTCCGCGGCACCCTGGGGGTCGACCGGCAGGCGCCCGTGGGCTTCCAGGCGATCCGTCTCGCCTTCGCGCTCGACACCGACGCCCCCCAGGAACAGCTCGACCAGCTCCTGAAGCTGACCGAGCGCTACTGCGTCGTGTTCCAGACCCTGAACCACAAGCCGGAGCTCGCCGTCGCGCTCGCCCGACCTTCCGCTGCGCGGGACGCCAGGTCCGCGCAGGACTGATCCGCGCCGGCGGCTTTCTCCATCGGGGTCCGTGATCCCGGTGCCCCGCCCGGCGCCGCGCCCGGGCGCCGCGATGGTGTGCTTTCGACGACATGATGATTTTCGAGTGGATCGTCGGCGTCCTGTTCGGCGCCGTACTCCTGGCGGGCCTCGCCCGGCGGTTGGGCGCCCCCTATCCGGTGTTCCTGGCGCTGGGCGGAATCGGCCTCGCCTTCGTTCCGGCGGTGCCCAACCTCGTCCTCGATCCGGACCTGGCCCTGGCCCTGTTCCTGGCGCCGGTCCTGCTGGATGCGGGTTACGACACCTCGGTGCGGGACCTGCGCACCCATTGGCGGCCGATCGCCGGCCTCGCCTTCGGCGCCGTGGTGGCGACCACGGCGGCCGTGGCCGTGATGGTGAAGTGGCTCGTGCCCGACATGCCCTGGGCCG
This sequence comes from Methylobacterium goesingense, assembly GCF_022179225.1. GTDB lineage: Bacteria > Pseudomonadota > Alphaproteobacteria > Rhizobiales > Beijerinckiaceae > Methylobacterium > Methylobacterium goesingense. The sequence goes on along the minus strand of NZ_BPQL01000027.1, from coordinate 22,746 downwards.
CCTGCATCGTCCTCGGCGCTGTGGTGGCGCCCCCTGACGCGGTCGCTGCCCTCTCGGTGCTGCGCCACGTCACCCTGCCCCATCGCCTCACCACGATCCTGCGCGGCGAGAGCCTGCTCAACGATGCCGGCTCGCTGCTGATCTACCGCCTCGGCGTCACTGCGGCGGTCTCCGGTACGTTCTCGGTCGCCGAGATCGGGCCGACCTTCGTCGTCGGCATCCTCGGCAGCCTCATCGCCGGGCCGGTCCTCGCCCTGCTCTACAGCGCCGCCACGCGCCCGGTCGCCGATGCGCCGAGCGTCATCGTGCTGCAGTTCGTGGCCGCCTTCGGGATCTGGATCGGCGCCGAGCACGTCCACCTGTCCGGGGTGCTCACCGTCGTCACCTTCGCCATCACGGTGGCGCGCATCGCCCCCGGACACACGCCGCCGCGCACCCGCATCGTGTCCTACGCCGTCTGGGACACGGCGGTGTTCGTGCTCAACGTGCTCGCCTTCGTGCTGATCGGCCTGCAGATCGGACCGATCCTGGAGCGCCTGACCCACGCGCAGCAGGTCTCCTACGCCCTGGTCGGCGCAGCGGTGTTTCTCACCGTGGTGGTGGTGCGCTTCCTCTGGGTCCTGCCGACGGCGCACCTCGCCCGCCTCGGCGCCGACGGCACCGCGACCCGCGACCGTGGCCTCTCGGCCGGCATCGCGGTGTCCTGGGCGGGCATGCGCGGGATCGTCACCATCGCGACGGCGCTGGCCCTGCCCGACGGCGATCCGGGCTTTCCCTACCGCGACCTCATCGTGCTCACCGCCTTCTGCGTGATCATCGGCACGCTCACGATCCAGGGACTGACCCTGCGCCTCCTGCTCGGCCGCCTCGGCCTGGAGGACAACGACCCCGTCGGTCGCGAGATCGGGCACGGCCGGACCGAGGCCTACCGCGCCGCCCTCGAGACCCTGACGAATGCCGGGGACGCCCCGTCCGAGGCCCTGCGTGAGGAGTTCCGCGTCGCCCTGGAGCAGGCCGAGGCCCGCGACACGGGCTTCGCCTCCGAAGCGCTGCCCGCCGACGCCGCCCGGCGGCGCGCCATCGAGGCGGCGCGCGACCGGGTGCTGGCCCTGCGCCGCTCCGGCGACATCGGCGACGACGCCTACTACGTGCTGGAGGAGGAGTTCGACTGGGCCGAGATGAACGCGACCCCGCGCGGGGAGAATTGAGAGTACACCATCTGGATCTACGCACCGAAGCCGGAGGGGTCGGATTAACCCGGCGCAGCGGGTCCGCTAAACGGCCCGATGGCGGTCCTGCACCTTGCCGGCCTCCACCGTCGCGCGCGCGGCATCGGCACGCGTATGGCGGTCGAAGATCGTCGGGGCGATCGTCAGGGCGGTCAGGCAGGCCACGGACATCCCGGCGATGATTCCCGCCACCTGAAGCGCATACCCGGAAGCGCATACCCGTATGTCATGGCGCTCACGCCTCGGCTCGAAAGAACGTCAGCACGATCTGTCCGACAATATGTGAGGACGCCGCGCCGAGAAGCAAAATTCCTCCGCCATCGGCCAGGACATCGTCGTGCTTGCTCGCGATGGGATTGATCAGCGCGGCCGCAAGCGTGACGATGGCCACGGAGTTGAACAGGGTCGCGACAAGCTTCACGCGCTCGTTCCAGCGCTTGCCCGATGTTTGAGATCAACCGATCGGCATGCGGGGGCCGGCGCGCGCCGCGCCCGACGCTCAGCCCACCACGCCGAGCCGCCCCTCGATCGCGTCCCAGACCGAGATCGCGAGGTCGGGCCCGCCGAGGCGCTTGATCGCCCGGATGCCGGTGGGCGAGGTCACGTTGATCTCGGTCAGGTTTCCGTCGATGACGTCGATGCCGACCAGGATGAGGCCGCGCCGGCGCAGTTCGGGACCGATGCTCGCACAGATGGCGCGCTCGCGCTCGGTGAGGTCGGAGGCCGCCGCCGCCCCGCCCCGCACCATGTTGGAGCGGATGTCGTTGAGGGCCGGCACCCGGTTGATGGCCCCCATCGGCTCGCCGTCGACGAGGATGATGCGCTTGTCGCCCTCGGTGATGCGCGGCAGGAAGCGCTGCACCACCCATTGCTCGCGGAAGGTCACCGAGAACAGGTCGAACATCGAGCCGAAATTCGCGTCCTCCGGCAGCACCCGGAACACCGCCGCACCGCCATGGCCGTGGAGCGGCTTCATCACGATGGCGCCGTGCTCGGCCCGGAAGGCCTCGATCTCCGCCTTGTCGCGGGTGATCAGCGTCGGCGGCATCAGTTCGGGGAAATCAAGGACGAACAACTTCTCGGGCGCGTTGCGCACCTCCGACGGGTTGTTCACCACCAGGGTGCGCGGATGGATGCGCTCCAGCATGTGGGTGGCGGTGATGTAGGCCATGTCGAAGGGCGGATCCTGGCGCATCAGGACCACGTCGACACCCGACAGGTCGATGCGCTCAGGCGCACCGAGGGTGGCGTGCGCCCCCTCGACGTCCTGCACCGTCAGGGCCTCGACCCGCGCCGTCACCGTGTTGCCCTGCATCGACAGCCGGTCGGGAGTGTAGTGCAGGAGCCGGTGCCCGCGGGCCTGCGCCTCCAGCAGCAGGGCGAAAGTGGTGTCTCCGGCGATCCGGATCGCCTGGATCGGGTCCATCTGGACTGCGACGGTCAGGGCCATGGTTTCACATCTCCGTCCTGGAACCTGCCCCGGCCGTGCACGACGCCCGCGATGCCGGAGGGCCCCCGCCTATTTCTGCGACCGGCCGCCGGTGCGCCGATCGTAGTCACCGATGGCGTTCTTGCACTCGGGGGAGAGGCGCGGGCGGTTGCGCTCCATGCAGCGCTCCGCATCGGTGCTGTTGGGATCGACCCCGGCGCAGAGGCGGAAGTAATCGTTCGCGCAGCCGAGCTGGAGGCCCTGGTCCTCGCGCTGGGCCTGGGCAGGGTTGGCCGCCAGCATCAGCAGGGCGAACGGCGCAATCTTGAGGACCCTGCCGAGGCAGACGGTCGAACTCGAGGGTCGTGCGGTAACCACGCGCATGCTGCGGCGTCCTTCGTTGCGAATGAGATGGCATCTGGATGAAACGGCGTCGGGACGTGGCGCGAGCCTTCGCTCGGAAGCTGCCGGAATATCGGGCCTGCCCCGCCCTTAGCAAGCGCCTCGGGCGCCGGGTGTTCCCGCCGCTCCCTGCCCGGCGGGAAAGCGGATCCGAGCCGCCCGCACAAAAAAGCCCCGCTCGCCGGGCGAGCGGGGCCGAGTGCAAGGGAGGAAATGCCCGCCATGGGCATTCATCCGCCATGCAAATGACGCGCCAGCTCGATTGAGCGCGAGCGTGGCAGAAAAAACACACTCGGGCGGGGCACGCCCGCTGGGTGCGACGGCGCGCCGGGTAAGCTCGGCCGAGGCGGCCCACGGCAACATTCCGTTAACCACCCCATGCTGATCTCTGCCGGCCCCCCCGGTACGCCGGAACGCCCGGAGGCGGGGGCGGCGAAACCCGGTGACGGATCGCCCAGAGGACGAATGGGATCGGAAAAGAGCCGATGAACTCCGACAGGTTGCACCCGACGCGAGGCCCCGAGCGCCTTGCCGAGCGTCCCACGGCCACCGTGGTGGCGCTCCCCCCCACCGGCCGCCGCTTCCGGCGCCCGGATGCGGATGCCCCCCGGGGCGCCATCTTGCTCTTCACGGGCGTGCGCTACGAGCGGAGTCCCGAGGCGGACGCCCCCGCGCCGCGCCTGCGCCGCCGCTCCTGAATCGCACCCCACGCAAGGCCCGCATGTCGCCCAACTTCGACACGGGCCGGCCCAGCGCCCGTCCGCCGTGGCGGCCCGGCCCGGCCGGTCTCGCCCTGTTCGCGCTCCTCTCCGGCTGCGCGCAGGAGGGAGATTTCGGGCGCTCCAAGCCGAGCGCGTGGAACAGCCTCGTCGAGACCACCGGCACCCTGGCCGCGCGGGAGCGCTCGGAGCCGGCATCCGCCTTTCCCTTCACGGACGACGAGCGGAGCTTGCGCGACCGGGCCTGGCGCTTCCTGATGCCCGCGGCCGGGCGCGACGCCTTCACCGACGTGCTGGCCAACCTCACACGCAGCCGCCTGCTGCCCCCCTCCTGGCGCACGGCCGACCCGGCCGACTACCACGACACCCTGATGGGAGACGCCTTCCGCTCGCCGGTCTCGCGTTATCGCCGCCTGTCGGAGGATATCGGCACCGACGCCCGCCTGATCCCGCAATTCGCCGCCCTGGCCGCACGGGTGAAGGAGGCGGATGCGCTGCGCCTGCGCAGCCTGCCCTTCGTGAAGACGCTCGACGACCGCGATGTCCGGCACGCCGCCATGCGTGTGGCCGAGAACCGCTGTCTGATCGCCTGGGTCCGCCTGGAGACCGGCCTGCGGGCGGCCGGCTACCGCTACGCCCTGGAGCACCTCCTGATCGAGGCGCCGGGGCCGGAAGCGGTTCAGGTGGAGCGCACCCTCGCGGCCCTGGACGGACGCCGGCCGATCCTCGACCCCCTGGTGCCGCCGGAGGCCGAGATCCGCTGCGGCCTCCTGCCGGAGGCCGACCTCGTGGCAGCGCCCGTCGCAGCGGCTCCCGTCATCGCCAAGTATTGAGCCCGGGCCACGCTCAACCGCCCGGCTTGGCATCCTCGGCCGGACTGTCGACCGTGCAGGAGACGGCCTGGACAGCCGCGTCGGCGGCCGGGCGCTGGCTCGGCAGGGCGGCGATCACCCGCACCACCACGTAGCCCCGGGTCTCCGGGGCGACGATGCGGACATCGTGGCTGACCTCGTCCTCGTCCGCATTGGCCAGCGCCTCGTCGTACTGGGCGCGGGTGAGCACCACGAGGTCGAGGGCGCCCCGCACCGCCGCCTGATCGGTGACCGCGTAGAAGGCGCCCCGGCGCCCGTGCACCGCGAGCGACATCATCAGCGGCCCCGTGCGGGCCGAGACCCGCATCGGCCCGTCGGCGAGGTCGTAGGCGCAGAGCCCCACCGCCACCGAGGGGTCGGGAATCGGGAGCCAGGTCTCGGCTCGACCCGGGGCCTGGCCGGCTGCCTGACCTGGCGCCTGGCCCGCCGCATCGCCGGCCGAGACGGTGTTGACCGGCATCGGGTGGTCCAGGGCCTCGCTGGAGCGGGCCCGCGACAGCGCGTCCGTCTCCGACAGGCGCGGGATCAGCAGCACCACGACCCCGTGCACCAGCCCGGCGAGCACGAGGCCCGCCAGGGTCGCCAGCAGAAAGCGTCCGCGCGGGCTCATTCGGCGCAGGCTCCCCGGGTGATGGCCGGCACAGCCGAGCGGTCGAGGTTGCCCGCGCTCGCCGCAACGGGCGTGTCGTAGAGGCGAAGCGCCAGCCGTACAGGGCCGCGCGGGCGGGGCATCGGCAGCCAGTTCCCCGGTTGCACCTCGGGCGAGAGGGTGATCACGAAGCGTCCGTCGGTCTCGCGCAGAATCTCGGTGGCGGTGAAGCCTTCGCGCATGGGTATCGGTCCCGGCTCGCGTGCGCCGCGACCGGCCACCGTCAGGGTCCAGGCCCGGGCGGGCGGCGTCACCCCCGCCACCGCGTAGGTGCAAGCGGCGTCGAGGGCGCGGCCGGTATCGTCCTGGTCGGCGGTGAGCAGCATGCCCTCGCCGATCGTCAAGGGAATCTCACCGCGCCGGGCGTTGACCGCGCGGGCATACGGGTCCGCCCCCGGGGAGCCGACCCGCGGCCAGGCGGTCCAGGCACCCACGCGCACGCCGCCGAAGGGATAGCCGCCCCGGGTGGCGTAATCGGCGGTGAGGAGCCCGAGTCCGGCGCCGAGCGCCAGGGCGTAGAGCACCAGCGTGACGGTGGAGGCCCGCCGGCCCCCGTCGCGCAGGAGGTCGGCTACGCGCCGGCCGGGCCCGGGGCGCGGGGCGTCCGCGCCGCCCGATCCGGAACGGGGCTCGGGGAACGCGGGTCGGGCCGGGCGCAGGCGCGCGACCGTGTCGGCCAATGTCATGCGCATGCCGGTTACGGGATGCCGATGCGGCCGCCGACCGTGCGGGCCCCTTCGGCGAGGTCGCCCGGCGCACTCACGGGACGCAGGGCGGAGGTCTTCTCCGAAGTCTTCTCGACCTGCCGGAACAGGCCGTTCATGCTGCCGATGACCTCGAACGAGCGCCGCGAGAGCTTGCCGGCCGCGCTCGCCGCCGCGTTGACGGGCGCCGCACTCGGACCCGACTGGGCGACCGCGCGCCCGGGATCCTTCAGGCCCGGCATGGGCTTGAGTTCGATGCCCTGGTGGGCCACCTCCATCACGTCGTGCCAGGTCATGGCGGGCAGCGAGCCGCCGGTCATCTTGTTGGTGGAGGTGTGATCGTCGTTGCCGAACCAGACGGCACCGACGAAGTTGCCCGTGTAGCCGACGAACCACGCATCGCGGTAGGCGTTCGTGGTGCCGGACTTGCCCGCCACCTTGATGCCCTCCAGGGCCGCGCGCTTGCCGGTACCCTCCTCGACGACCTTGGTGAGCATGAAGTTCATGTCGCCGACCACTTGGGTCGACAGCACCTGCGGCATCGGCTCATCCGCGTGCCGGTAGATCACCTCGCCGGAGGAATTCTTCACCTCCATCGCCGCGTAGGGTTTGGCTTTCCGTCCGCCATTGGCGAACACCGCGTAGCCGGCCGCCTGGTCGATGACGTTCACCTCGGCCGAGCCGATGGGCAGCGAGACGGAATCGGTGAGCTGGGTGGTGATGCCCATGGCGTGCGCCGTCTCGATGATCTTCTTGCGCCCGGCCGCCGCCGCCCGCGCCTCGTGGGAGATGCCCATGGCCTTGCCCAGCGCGATCGAGACCTGGATCGGGATGGTGTTGATGGATTTGGCCACCGCGACGGTGAGGGTCGTGGCGCCCGAGAAGGAGCGCCCGTAGTTCTGCGGGCACCAGTTGCCGATGCAGACCGGGCGGTCGACCACGCGGGTGTCGGGCCGGTACAGGCCGGCGGCCAGGCCCGCCGCGTAGACGTAGGGCTTGAACGATGAGCCGGGCTGGCGGAGCGCGTCGGTGGCGCGGTTGAACTGGCTCTCGCCGTAATCGGCGCCGCCCACCATGGCGCGCAGGGCCCCGTCCGGATCGAGGATCACCATCGCGGCCTCGTCCACCTCGTACTGGTCGCCGAAGCGGCGCAGGGTGCCCTGCACCACCTCGTCGGCCTTGCGCTGGATGGTGAGGTCGAGGGGCGTCTTGACGGTGAGCACCCGGTCGTTGCGGAAGCGGCCCGCATCGGCCATCTGCTTGATCTCGCCGAAGGCCCAGTCGAGGTAATAATCCGCCGTGATGTCGCGGGTACGGGTCACGGGCGTCGCCGGATTGCGCAGGGCCGTCTGGATCTGCCCTTCCGTGACGAAGCCGGCCTCGACCATGTTGTGCAGCACGTCGGCCGCGCGGGCGCGCGCCGCCGGCAGGTTCACGTGGGGCGCGTACTTCGTCGGCGCCTTGAACAGACCGGCCAGCATCGCGGCCTCGGCCAGGCTGATGTCCTTGAGCGGCTTGCCGAAATAATAATCCGCCGCCGCCACGGCGCCGAAGGTGCCGCCGCCCATGTAGGCCCGGTCGAGGTAGAGCTTCAGGATCTCGTTCTTGGTGAGGTGGCTCTCCAGCCAGAGCGCCAGGAAGGCCTCGTTGATCTTGCGCTCGATGGAGCGCTCGTTCGTGAGGAACAGGTTCTTGGCGAGCTGCTGGGTGATCGACGAGCCGCCCTGGGTGTTGCCGCCGCCGCGCGAATTCGAGACAAGGGCACGGGCCGTGCCGATCGGATCGATGCCCCAGTGCTCGTAGAAGCGCCTGTCTTCCGTCGAGACCAGGGCCTTGATCATGATGTCGGGAAAATCGTCGAGCTTGAGCGAATCGTCGTGCTTGATGCCGCGCCGGCCGACCTCGGTGCCGTAGCGGTCGAGGAAGGTCACGGCCAGGTCCTGGGCCTTGAGCCAGTTGTCGCTGGTCTGGTTGAAGGCGGATTGGGCGAGCGCCAGCATCAGCACGGCGCCGGCGGTGCCGATCGTCACGCCCTCGCTGGTCAGGTCGAGGGCGACCCGCTTCCAGCCGCGGACCGCGAAGACGTTCATGCGCTCCTGGAAGCGCTCGTAGGTCTCCCCGGCCGTGCGGCCGCCATCGTACAGGCTCGCGTTCACCCAGGCGTCGAAGGCCAGGGCGGCGTGCTTGATTCGGGTCGTCAGCGAGGTCGCTTTGGGCAGGCGCACCTGTGTTCCAGTCCTTGAGCACCCGGCACCGGCGCGTGGGCGGGCCCGACGATCCTAACAAGCCCCGCGCCGCGCCGCGAGGTTTCGTTGCGGGGAAAGCCCGTCGTAGGCCAAGTGGCCTGCCGTCGCAGGCCATAACCTGTCGTTAACCTTGACGCCGGATTGGGGCGGGCGGGTGGCGCGATCGCCTTGACTTTTCACGCACCCCGAAGCCCGCAACGCTTGCCCCGCCCCTCGCGTTGCGGCACAGGGGCGGACCACCCGGATTTCTTTGCCGCCTCCAGCCCAAGGTGTTCCCCATGCGGGACCGCTCGGCCGCGCGTTCCCCGACGCCGCGGGCCTTCTCCGAAACCACCCCCACCGCCCCCCCGGCCATCGAGCCGTTCTGGCGCACCAAGGACCTCGAGGCGATGTCGCCGGCCGAGTGGGAGAGCCTGTGCGACGGATGCGGCCGCTGCTGCCTCCTCAAGCTCGAGGACGAGGACACAGCGGAGGTCTACCACACGGACGTGGGCTGCACCCTGCTCGACGGGCATGGCTGCCGCTGCCGCGACTATCCCCGGCGCCAGAAGCGGGTGCCCGACTGCGTGCGCCTGACGCCGGAAGCCGTGCGCACGATTCCGTGGCTGCCGCCGACCTGCGCCTACCGCCTGGTCCGCGAGGGCCGGGACCTCTACGACTGGCACCCCCTCGTCTCGGGCCGCGCCGCCAGCGTGCACGAGGCCGGCATCTCCGTGCGCGGACGGGTTTCGGGCAACGAGGAGGAGTTCACGGCCGACGAACTCCTCGACCGGATCGTGACCTGGCCCAACCGCACGCCGGAGACCGAGGACGACGCGGAGTAGGCGCGCCTCACACCAGGTCTCGGTGAGCCCGACCCATCGGTCACGCTCATCGCGGTCCTATCAGGCTGCGAACATCGAGGGCACCGGATCCCCGGCGATGATCCGGCGGGCCTCGGCCGCGTCGAGGTGCATGCGGGCGATCAGGGCCTCGGCCCCGTCGAAGCGCTCCTCGCCCCGGATGAAGTCCAGGAACTCCACCGCGATCTCCTGGCCGTAGAGGTCGCCGGCGAAATCGAACAGGTTGACTTCGAGAAGGGGCGCGCCGTCGTCGAAGGTCGGGCGCCGGCCGTAGCTCGCCACCCCGTCCTTCACGGCGCCATCGGGCAGGCGCACCCGCACCGCGTAGATGCCGTGCGCGAGCCCGCAATCGGAAAGCGCCATGTTGGCAGTGGGATAACCGAGGGTGCGCCCGCGCTTGTCGCCGTGTCGCACCGCGCCGGAGACGAACCAGCGATAGCCCAGGAGCGCGTTGGCCCGCGCCACCGCGCCCTCGGCCAAGGCCGCCCGGATCGCGCTCGACGAGACCGGCGCGGCGCCCTCGTTCAGGGCGACGGGGGGAATGATGCGGCAGCTCAAGCCGGCTTCCGCGCAAAGCTCGGCGAGCAGGGCGGGCGTGCCCTCACGACCCCGCCCGAAGTGGAAGTCGTGGCCGATGACGACGCCGGCCACGCCGAGGTCCCGCACCAGCAACCCCTCGACGAAGTCGCGCGCGCCCGTCCCCGCCAGGGTGGCGTCGAAGCGGCGCACGATCAGCCCGTCGAGGCCAAGATGGGCGAACACGATCTCCTTGGCGTCCGCGTCGGTGAGGCGGAACATGGGAAGATGCGGCGCAAAGTAGGCGCGCGGATGTGGCTCGAAGGTGAGGACCACCGCCGGGCGGCCGGCCGCCCGCGCGGTCTCGCGCACGGCGGCGATCAGGGCGCGATGGCCGAGATGCACCCCGTCGAAATTCCCGATCGCCGCGATGGCCCCGGCGATGGCCGGCGGGACCGGTTCGTCCGCGCGGCAGATCGTGAAGCCTTGGGCGCGCGCGGGAAGACTCGGGCCCGGCATGGATGCGGCGGGCGGGACGGCGGGTTCGTCGCCTGACGGCATCGGATCTCGGGAGTTGCAGCGGTCGGGGTCGAAAACTGTGGCGGCGGAACCTGTCGAAAACCGTCCGGAGGGTCAAGCGCGCCGGCCGAGCGCGGGGGTCGCGGGCCCGGCCGGCATGATGGAGTCCGCCCGCCGCCGGGCCTTGGCCGCGCGGCGCCCGATATAGAGCAGCAGCCCGGTGATCAGGAAGAGCGGCATGAGGAGTGCGGCCACGAGGAAGATCGGCGGCCCCAGCACGCCGAAGATGCGGCCGCTGTGCACGTCGAGCATATTGCCGGCGATGCGCACGCCGAGCGGCCGCTCCCCGCCGACCTCACGCACGAGGATGCGCCCGGTGGCGGCCTCGATCCGGGTGTCGTCGCGCCAGCCGTTCCGGTTCTCGGAGCGGATGCGCACCGGCCCGCCGAAACCCGCCGGCAGCAGCAAGGTCGCGCGGGTGAACCGGCCGGCATCCGCCGCCCGGAAGGCCGCCCAGGCCGTGTCGAGGGACGGTGCGCCGGAGCTGCCCAGCCCCTCTTCCTTGCGGCCGGCCGGCCTGGTCCCGCGATCCGCCTCCGGCATCGCCTTCCGTGCCGGCGGCTTGATTTCTTGCCCTGCCGGCGGCTTGCCATCCGCCATCCGGGTGATGGTCTCGCCGCCCGTGAGGAAAGCGGTGACCGCCTCGCGATATCCGTCGTAGGACCACCACAGGCCGCTCAGCGCGATGACGATATAGACGGGCAGGACCCAGGTGCCGGCCACGGAATGCAGCGACCAGTAGGTCGGCCGGCCCCATTGGCGCAGATGGGGTTTCAGCCAGATGCGCAGGGACATCACCTTCGGCCAGCGCAGATAGAGCCCCGTGCAGAGAAGCACGAGGAGCGCGACGAGGCTCGCGCCGGTGAGGGTGCGACCCCAGCCCTTGCCGTCACCGGGCAGGAGCAGCCAGCGGTGCAGGCGCCGGATCGTGGCGAAGACCTCTTCCGTCCGTGCCGCGCCTCGCACGGTGCCGTCATGGGGGTCGAGGTAGAGCGAGGGCGGGCGTTGGCCGGTGGCGGAATCGCGGCCGAGGCGCACCATCGCGGCGGTCCCGGGCTCGGCGGCGATGGTGAGGCTCGCTACGGTGTCGGGCCGCTGGGCCAGGAAGCGGGCCAGCAGCGCATCCGGCGCGAGCCGGTCTTCCGAATGGGACGCGACCCGGATCAGGTCGGCGTCGAAGGCCTCGCCGATCGCATCCTCGTAGCTCAGGAGAGCGCCCGTGACGCCCGCCACGGCCAGGACCAGCCCGGCGCCGAGCCCGAGCAGCCAGTGCAGCTGGAACAGGACCGCGCGCAGGTACCTCACCACGCCACCCGCGCGGTCACGAGGGCCTGGAAGGGCTCGCCGACCGCCACCAGCAGGTTGCTGCCCCCCGAGGAGGGATAGTAGGTGCGGTCGAACAGATTCTTGAGGTTGAGCTGGAGCGTGGTGGCCAAGCCGTTCACCTGAGTGTTGTAGGCCAGGAACGCGTCGCACACGACGTATTCGGGCAGCTTGAAGCTGTTGGTGGCGTCCCCGGGCCGGGCGCCGACGTAGCGTGCGCCGAAGCCCGCCTCAAGGAAGCCCGCACCGAGCCGCGTCGAGCCGAACTCCGCCGCCTCCGCGATCGCGCCGAACTGGTGCGTGAGGAAGGCCGAGGCGGTGACGCGCGGGGTGTTCAGGAGTTGTTTGCCCGCCAGCGCCGGATCGTCGGTGACCTGGGCTTGTGTGAAGCCGTAGCTCGCGATCACCGCCCAATCGGGAAGGATCTGCCCGGCCACGTCGATCTCGAACCCGCGCGAGCGCACCTTGCCGGCGGTGCTCGCCACGGTGAGGCCGTTGACGACCTGCGTCACCAGCACGTTCGCCTTCTCGATGTCGAACATCGCGCCCGTCACGGTGAGCCCGGCGGCGACGTCCGCCTTCACGCCGACCTCGAAGGCCTCGCCCTCCTCCGGCGGCAGGGCACCCACGATGTTGGCCAGCGAGGTGTTGGGTTTGAAGGACTGCGAATAGCTGCCGTAGAGCGACAGGTTGGGGGCTAGCTTGTAGACCAGGCCGACGCGCGGCAGGACCCGCACTCCGTCGATGTCGGTATAGGCCACCGCCGGCGTCCCCTTGGCGCCGAACTGGTCGAAGATCTGGGTGCTGAGCCCGGCCACCAGGATCCACTGGTCGCTGAGGTGCAGCGAGTCCTGCAGGTAGAGGCTGGTGTTCGAGAGCCGCTCGCGCAGGTTGCTGTCGGGGGCTGAGATCACCGGCACCGTGGCGAGGGTGCCGTAGACCGGCCGGAACGGGTTGAAGCCCGCCCGGTTCGGACCCCGGATGATGTCGGGCCGGCCGTAATCGATGTTTTCGTAGGTCACGCCGGCCAGGAGGTCGTGGCGCAGGCCGAAGGTATCGAACCGGCCTGTCAGGTCGAGGCGGGCGACGTGGGCGTTGAAGTCGGCGTTTCGGGTGCCGTCGGCCCGGCGGGTGAGAAGGCCGGTGACCGCGTTGTAGCTGACCGGCCGGATCTGGTCCTCGTCGTAGCCGAGATGGGAGTAGGTGTAGCCGAAATGCAGCTTCCAGTCGTCGTCGAAGCGGTGGTCGACGTCGAGGCTGGCGAGATGGCTCGTGGCCTCGTGCTGGCTCGAGCGCTCGTCGAAGCGGCGATCGCGCGGCACCCGCAAGGGGCGCCCGGTGCGCGGATCGAAGATCGTGCCGCGATCGTAGGGCACGCGGTAATGACTGAACTCGTAGCCCACCGTCACGGTGGTGTCGTCGCCCTTCCAGGTGAGCGAGGGCGCCACGACCTGCCGGCTGAGATGGCCGAAGTTGCGCCAGTAATCGTAGCTTTGGATGTCCGCCACCATCCGGTAGGCGAGGTTGGTGCCCTCCACGGGGCCGGTGAGGTCGCCCTGCACGAGGCCGCCGCCGAAGCTCGTGCTCGTCAGGTTGAGCGAGCCGTGGGGCGTGAATTCGGGCCGCTTCGAGACGAGGTTGATCAGCCCGCCCGGGTCGGTGATGCCGTAGAGGAGCGAGGCCGGACCTTTCAGCACCTCGACGCGCTCGATGGCGTAGCTGAAGTTCTGCTGCAGCACGGTGCGGCGCCCGTCCCGCAGGATCGAGTCGTCGCGAAACGTGCCGAAGCCACGGCGCACCACCGCCTCCTGCGTGCCGCCGACGCTGTTGGTCTGGGCGATGCCGCTGACGTTGCGCAGGGCCTCGTCCAGCGAGATCACCCGCTGATCGCGCAGCACCTGGGCCGGCACCACGGCGATGTTGGCCGGCGTGTCGAGGATCGCGGTGTCGGCACCCGCCCCGAAGGTTGAGCGCCGGGGCTGGTAGCCGATGGTGGCGAGCCCGTTGCCGAGGCCCGCGACGCTGAGCTCCTCAAGGGTGACGGCGGAGGGCGCGTCCTGCGCCGAGGCCGCGCCGGCGGAGAGAAGCCAGAGCGCGCCCCCGGCCAGCCGGCGGCGCCGGAATGGATGGCGGGGTGTTGGGGCGGCGCACGACATGTCGGGTCTCGGGGGGAACGGAAGCTTCGCCTTAGTGCGCCGCACCCAGATTCACAACCTGCGATGCAAAGATTAGAAGCGCTCCAATCAAAGCAACGGCATAGCAAAGGACGCCAGTCTTGACGTATTCTAAAATACAGGCCGCCGACGGGATGTTCGGCACCGGCGAACCCGCCGATCTGCCGCGCGCGGCGCGGCCTTGACCCGGCGGCGTCGCGCTCACATCCCTGCCCGGCCATGACCAGCCCCAACGACCGCTCCCAGAAACACCACCTCTGGCGGCCCTACACGCAGATGAAGTCGGCGGCCCCGCCCCTGGAGGCCGTGCGCACCCATGGATCGCGCATCGTGCTCGCCGACGGGCGCGAACTGATCGACGGCATCGCCTCGTGGTGGACGGCGGCCCACGGCTACAACCATCCCCACATCCGCGCCGCCGTGGCCGCGCAGCTGGAGGCGATGCCGCACGTGATGTTCGGCGGGCTCACCCACGCCCCGGCGGAGCGCCTGGCCGCGCGTCTGGCGGCCCTGCTGCCCGGCGATCTCGACCACGTCTTCTTCACGGATTCCGGCTCGGTCGCCGTCGAGGTCGCCCTGAAGATGGCGGTGCAGATGTGGATCAACCGGGGCGTTTCCGGCCGCACCCGCATCCTGTCGTTCCGCGAGGGCTATCACGGCGACACCCTGGGGGCGATGTCGGTCTGCGACCCCGACGAGGGCATGCACCGGCGCTTCGGCGCCTACCTGCCGGCCCAGGTGTTTTGCGATCTGCCCCGGACGGCGGCGCAGGTCGCCGCCCTCGACGCAACCCTGGCGGCCGAGCGCGCGACCCTGGCGGCGGTGATCGTGGAGCCCCTGGTCCAGGGGGCCGGCGGCATGCGGATGCACCCGCCCGAGGTGCTGGCGACAGTGGCGCGGCTGGCCGAGCGCCACGGGCTGCCCCTCATCGCAGACGAGATCTTCACGGGGTTCGGGCGCACCGGCACCCTGTTCGCCTGCGAGCAGGCCGGCATCGTGCCGGACATCCTGTGCCTGTCGAAGGCGCTCACCGGGGGGACGATGGCGCTGGCCGCCACCGTCGCCACGGGGGCCGTCTTCGAGTGCTTCCTGTCCGACGATCCCGCCGCCGCCCTCATGCACGGGCCGACCTTCATGGCGAACCCGCTCGCCTGCGCGGCGGCCAATGCCAGCCTCGACCTGTTCGAGGGAGAGCCGCGTCTCCGCCAGGCCGCCACCATCGCGGCGGCCCTCGCCGACGGCCTCGAACCCCTGCGGGACCTGCCGCAGGTGGCCGACATCCGGGTCCTGGGGGCGATCGGCGCCGTGCAGTTCCGTGCGCCGCCCGACCTTGCCGACCTGAAGCGCCGCTTCCTCGCGCGGGGCACCTGGGTGCGGCCCTTCGGCGACATCGTCTACCTGACGCCGGCCCTCACCATCGGGGCGGACGACCTCGCGCACCTCCTCGAGGCAATGCGCGCCGTGGTGGCCGAGACCGCCCCCTGAGAGGGTGCCCGGAGACCTGCGCAGGCGGGCGGCACGCCTTGCAACCTGCGCTCCCTTCGCTCGTTGGGGTACGTGGCACCAGCCTTGCGCCCGCGACCGCGTCACGCGAGCCAAGCGCTCCGGACGCGTCGGTCAGGTCTTCCGGGGCTGTGCCTGCCGGCAAACAGGTTGGAGGGTGCATCGTGGTGGATGAGGCGACGAACGTGAACGACGATCGGCCGGTGATCCTCCTGGTCGAGGACGAGGCCCTGACGATCATGGATCTCGGCGACGTCCTCGAGAATGGCGGCTACGAGACTGTGCAATGCGCCTCCGCCGAGCGTGCGCTGGGCATCATCCAGGCCCGCCCCGACATCTGTGGGCTCATCACCGACGTCGAATTGTCCGGCAAGACCAACGGCTTCGAACTCGCCACGGCGGTCTCGGAAGCCCGGCCCAAACTGCCCATCGTCATCGTCTCGGGCCGCGCCGCTCCGGATCCCGAGCGCATGCCGGCGGGCGCCCGGTTCATCGCGCGGCCCTGCACCGGCGAAGACATCCTTTCGCAGCTGAAGGGCCTGCTGCCCTGCTGAAGACCTGACGTCCTCAGTCCGGCGCGCTCCCCTGGGCACGCCACCACGCGACCGTATCGTCGAGGCCGCGTACCAGATCGTAGCGCGGCCGGAATCCGACCACACCGGTGAGGATGTGTGTCCCGGCCTCGATGACGGCCGGCTCCGCCGGATTCAGGGGCCGGGCTCCGAAATCCAGGTGCTCGGCGCCCCCGATCCGGACGGCGAGCGCGTCGAGAAGTTCGCGCACCGGGATCGCCTCGCCCGAGCCGATATTCACGGGGCCGGTCACGTCGCTCGCGACAAGGGCGGCCAGAGCCTCGGCGGCATCGGCGACGTGCAGGAAGTCGCGGCGCTGGTGCCCTGCCGTCGTCGGGAACGGCGTGCGGGTCGACAGGGCCCGGATCGCATCCGGGACGAGGCGCCCGGGCCGCTCGCCGGGTCCGTAGAGGTAGAACAGGCGACCCCAGGCGAGCCCAAGTCCGTTCGTGGCGGCGTAGGCCTCTAGGATGCGCCGGGTCCCGTCCTTGGCAGCGCCGTAGAGCGTGGCGGGCCGGCAGGGCGTCGTCGCCTCGTCGAAGCGGGCCGCGCCCCATTCGTACTCGGCACAGGTGCCGGCGCCGACGAAGCGCCGCCCGCCCGCCGCCGCGAAGGCCTGGGCGAGGTCGAGGCTGGCCGCGACCCAGTCGAGGTTGCGCGCCGAGGTCCAGTAGCGGCCCGGCTCCGCGTCCCAAGCGAGGTGGAGGAGATGGCTCGGCCGGATTTTCGCGATCAGCGCGCGCCGCTCATCGGGCACCAGCAGGTCGGCCGCGTGCCAGTCCGCCCCGGGAGACGCGCTGCGCCCGACGCCGTGGACCTCGAAGCCGCGTGCCCGCAGGGCCGGCACGGCGTGGCGGCCGACGAAGCCGGCCGCACCCGTGACGAGGACGCGGCCGCTCACCGCACCCAGTCGGGATAGGCGAGGTCGCGCTCGGCGATCACCGTGACGGGCTCCGGCCAGACGACGGCGAGGCTCGGGTCGTTCCAGCGCAGGCCCCGAGCGCTGCCGGCCACGTAGGGGCGGTCGATCATGTAGAGCACTTCCGCGCCGTCGCTGAGGGCCTGGAAGCCGTGGCCGAAGCCGGCCGGGATGTAGAGGGCGTGGCGGTTCACGGCGTCGAGTTCGGTCCCGTAGGCCTGGAGATAGGTGGCGGAATCCGGCCGCAGGTCGACGATGACGTCGTGGATCGCGCCGGCCGTGCAGCGCACGAGCTTGGTCTCCGCATGAGGCTCGGCCGCGAAATGCAGGCCCCGCACGGTGCCGCGCCGGGCGTTGTAGGAAATGCTGGACTGGGCGAAGGCGCCGATCAGTCCGCGCGCGGCGAAGTCCTCGGCGCAGGCGGTGCGGGCGAAGAAGCCGCGCGCGTCGGCATGGGGTTCGGGGATGATGCGGTACGCGCCGGCGAGCGGCAGGGCCTCGAAGCGCATCGGCTCAGAACTCGGCCAGATGCGGGATCGCCGTGAAGAAGCGCCCGCCCCAGGCGCGGATCGCCGCCATCTCGCCCGCGATCTCGTCGCGCAGGTTCCAGGGCAGGATCAGAACGCAGTCCGGCCGCAGCGCGAGCAGGGCCTCCGGCGCCACCACCGGGATGCGGCTGCCGGGGAGCAGCATGCCCTGCTTGTGAGGCGAGCGGTCCGCCACCGCCCGAACCAGTTCGGGGCCGATGCCGCAATAGTTGAGGAAGGTGTTGCCCTTGGCGGCCGCCCCGTAGGCGCAGACCGTGCGGCCCGCCTCCCGCTCCGCGATGAGGAAGCGCAGCGCCGCGCACTTGATGTCGGCCACCGCCCGTCCGAAGCCCGCATAGCCGGCGGGCTCGAACAGGCGGGCCGCCCGCTCGGTCAACACCACGCGCTCGAGGGCCTCCGTCGGGGCGTGGCCGGCGTCCTCGCGGCAGGCGAAGACGCGCAGCGAGCCGCCATGGGTCGGCCATTCCTCGACGTCGAACACCCGCAGGCCGTGTTGGCGCAGGACATCGATCACCACCCCGAGGGAGAGGTACGAGAAGTGCTCGTGGTAGATCGTATCGAACTGGCGCTGCTCGATCATGCGCAGGAGATGCGGGAACTCGAAGGTCGCGACACCCTCGCGCTTCAGGAGGATGGCAAAGCCCGCCACGAAGTCATGCAGGTCGGGCACGTGGGCGAGCACGTTGTTGGCCGCCATCAGGTCGGCGGCGTGACCGGCCGCGTGAAGGCGCCTGGCGGTCTCGGCCCCGAAGAACGCGACCTCGGTCGGCACGCCCCGCGCGCGGGCCGCCACAGCGACGTTGGCGGCCGGCTCCACCCCGAGGGCCGGGATGCCCCGCGCCACGACGTATTGCAGCAGGTAGCCGTCGTTGCTCGCCACCTCCACGACCTTGCTCTCGGGCCCGAGGCCGAAGCGCGCCTGCATGGCCGCGACATAGGCCTCCGCATGGGCGAGCCAGCCTGCGGAGAAGCCCGAGAAATAGGCATAGTCCGAGAAGATCGCCTCGGGCGTCTCGAAGGCCTCGAGCTGCACCAGGAAGCAGGCATCGCAGACGAAGGCGTGGAGCGGGTGGAAGGTCTCGCCCCGGTTGGCGCGATCCGCCGGCACGTAGGCGTTGGCGAGCGGCGACAGCCCGAGATCGACCAGGCTCCGGCCGAGATGCGCGCCGCAGACGCGGCAGGGACGATGTGCACTCACGCCGGTCACGCTCCGAGGGCCTCGTAGGCGCCGATCTGCGCCAGGGTCAGGTCGCGGGCGCAAGCCCCGCCGGCCTGCGCCCGGTGCCAGGCCGCGGTCCAGGCCAGGGCCGCGTCGAGGCGCAGGCGCCGGTCCCAGCCGAGATGGGTGCGAGCCTTGGCCGAGTCGACCTTGAGGAAGGTCGCCTCGTGCGGGTGGATCGCCTGCGAGAGGTGCCACAGGGCGTCCGCCCCCCAGGCCTGGGCGAGTTCGTCGACGAGGTGGGCCACCGGGCGGCAATCCTCCTCGGCCGGGCCGAAGTTCCAGGCCTCGGCGTAGCGCGCGCCCCCTTCCCCCGACAGGCATTCGGCGAGGCGGAGGTAGCCGCTCAAGGGTTCGAGCACGTGCTGCCAGGGCCGGGTGGCGTGGGGGGCGCGGATCTCCACCGATTCGCCCCGCGCGAAGGCGCGGACGATGTCGGGCACGAGCCGGTCCTCCGACCAGTCGCCGCCGCCGATGACGTTGCCCGCCCGGGCGGTGGCCACTTGGCACCCCTGCTGGTCGAGGAACGAGGTCCGGTAAGCCGCCGCCACCAGTTCGGCACAGCCCTTGGAGCTGCTGTAGGGGTCGTGGCCGCCGAGCGCTTCGGTCTCGCGGTAGCCCCAGGGCCATTCGCGGTTCGCGTAGGCCTTGTCGCTCGTCACCACCACGACGGCCCGAACGGAGGGCGTCGCCCGCACCGCCTCCAGCACGTGGGCGGTGCCCATCACGTTGGTGGCGTAGGTCCCCAGCGGATCGCCGTAGGACGCGCGCACCAGGGCCTGGGCCGCCATGTGGATGACGATCTCGGGCGCCGTGGCCGTCAGACACGCGCGCACGGCCGCCGCGTCGCGGATGTCGGCGAGGTGCGAGTCGATGCCGTCCCCGATGCCGGCGACCGCGAACAGGCTCGGCGCGGTGTCGGGGGCCAGCGCCAGCCCGCTCACCCGCGCGCCCAGGCGCTCGAGCCACAGGCAGAGCCAGCCGCCCTTGAAGCCGGTATGGCCGGTGACGAGCACGCGCCGCCCGGCCCAGAAGGCGGGATCGGGATTCGGGTCGCGCGTGCGCGGCAGGGGGAAGGGCGAGGGCTGCACGCTGTGAAACGATCTCCGGAAACGATCTTTCGCTGGCGCGTCAGACTACCAGCACTTCCAGGGCGGCGCGTCCCCCGCCCACAGGGCTTCGAGGTGATTCTTGTCGCGCAACGTGTCCATGGCCTGCCAGAAGCCCGCATGGATGTAGGCCGCGAGCTGCCCGTCGGCGGCCAAGCCCTCCAGCGGTTCGGCCTCCCAGACCGTGGCGTCGCCCGCGATCCGGTCGAGCACCCGCGGCGAGAGCACGAAGAACCCGCCGTTGATGGTCGCCCCGTCCCCGGCGGGCTTCTCGCGGAAGCGCCGGACCGTGCCGCCCTCGAGTTCCAGCGCCCCGAAGCGGCCCGGCGGCGTCACCGCCGTGAGCGTCGCGAGCTTGCCGTGCGCCCGGTGGAAGGCGGCCAGCGCTGTGAGGTCGACGTCGGCGACACCGTCGCCGTAGGTCATGAAGAAATCGTCGTCGCCGAGGTACTCGCGCACCCGCTTCAGGCGCCCGCCCGTCATCGTGGTCTCGCCGGTCTCGATCAGCGAGACGCGCCAATCCTCGGCGGTGCTGCGGTGGAAATCGACGTGGCCGCGCCCGATGTCGACGGTCACGTCGGACAGGTGCAGCCGGTAGTTCAGGAAGAACTCCTTGATGACGTAGCCCTTGTAGCCGAGGCAGATCACGAACTCGCGCACCCCGTGGGCGGCGAAGATCTGCATGATGTGCCAGAGGATCGGCCGCCCGCCGATCTCCAGCATGGGCTTCGGGCGCGTCACCGTCTCCTCCGAGAGGCGCGTGCCGAGACCGCCCGCGAGGATGACTGCCTTCATGGGGTCCTGATGTTCTCGGCCTCGTCCCGCGGATGGGCGGGACACGCGTCACGGGTCCGGGCGGGACAGGATCGACCGGATCCTCGAGCGTCGGGCTCACGTCGCAAGGCTTAATCGAGGGGGTCGGCTTCGTCCAGGCAGTCGGCCTCTTGGAGGCAGGCGCACGCCCTGCCCGGCGCGCGGAACGGTTGACCCGCCCGCCCCCGCAACCTACCTCCCCGCTCGCGAGGCCACGTCCTCCCCCCGCACGCGCGGGGCAGAAGTCCGGGACGGCCCGGCCCTTTCAGGAGGGCTGCCATGGCCTGGATCTATCTCGTCGCCGCGGGCGTGCTCGAAGTCGTGTGGGCCTACGCGATGAAGCTGTCGGACGGCTTCACCCGGCCCTGGCCGTCCACGATCATGGCGGTGGCGATGGTGGGCAGCGTCGGGCTGCTGGCGCTCGCCATGCGCACCCTGCCGCTCGGCACTGCCTACACCATCTGGACGGGCATCGGCGCCGTCGGCGCCTTCCTCGTCGGCATCGCGGTGCTGGGGGAACAGGCGAGCGCGATGCGGCTCACCGCGGCGGCCCTGATCGTGTCCGGCCTCGTCCTGATGAAGCTGTCGAGCCCGCAGTGAGCGGGCCCGACCGGGGCCGGATCAGATCCCGACCCGCCCCTCCAGGGGGAACACCTTGGCGGGATTCATCAGCCAGCCGGGGTCGAACACGTTCTTCACCCGCATCTGCTGCTCGAGATCGGCCTGGGCGTATTGGAAGCGCATGAGTTCGCGCTTCTCGATGCCGACGCCGTGCTCGCCCGTGAGGCAGCCGCCGACCTCGACGCAGAGCTTGAGGATCTCGTCCCCAGCGGCTTCCGCCTTCTCCATCTCGCCGGGCTTGTTGATGTCGAACAGGATCAGCGGGTGCAGATTGCCGTCGCCGGCATGGAACACGTTGGCGACGCGCAGGCCCTTCTCGGCGCAGATCGCGCCGATGCGCTCCAGCACCCCGGGCAGCTGACCGGTCGGGATGGTGCCGTCCATGCAGATGTAGTCCGAGATCCGGCCAGTGGCGCCGAAGGCGGACTTGCGGCCCTTCCAGATCGCGGCGCTCTCGGCTTCCGATTTCGAGACCCGGATGCTGGTCGGGTTGAAGTCGCTGGCGATGGCCTCGATGCGGGCGAGCATCGCCGTGCATTCGGCGTCCGAGCCCTCGACCTCGATGATCAGCATGGCCTCGGCGTCGCGCGGGTAGCCGGCCTGGGCGAAATCCTCGGTGATGAGGATCGCCTCGCGGTCCATGTATTCGATCGCCACCGGGATGATGCCGGCGCCGATGATGGCGGCCGTGCAGGCGCCCGCATCCTCCACCGAGCCGAAGCCCACCAGCGCCGGGCGCGCGCCCTCCGCCGCCCGCAGGATGCGCACGGTGGCCTCGGTGACGATGCCGAGCTGCCCCTCCGAGCCGCAGACGAGACCGAGGAGGTCGTAGCCGGGCGCGTCGAGGTGCTCGCCGCCGATCTCCACCACGGTGCCGTCGTTCATCACCAGGGTGACGCCGAGCAGGTTGTTGGTGGTCACCCCGTACTTGAGGCAGTGCGCGCCGCCGGAATTCATCGCGATATTGCCCGCGATGGTGCAAGCGAGCTGGCTCGACGGATCGGGCGCGTAGAAGAAGCCCTCGTGGCTCACCGCGCCCGAGATGGCGAGGTTGGTGATGCCGGCCTCGACCCGCGCGGTGCGATTCTCGTAATCGACGGCGAGGATGCGGTTCATCTTGGCCACACCCAGGATCACCGCGTCCTCCTGCGCGATGGCGCCGCCGGCGAGCGAGGTGCCGGCGCCGCGCGGCACCACCCGCACGCCGTTGGCGTGGCAGAACGCCATCACGGCCGAGACCTCCGCCGTGGTCGAGGGCAGCACCACGGCCAAGGGCATCCTGCGGTAGGCCGTGAGGCCATCCGTCTCGAAGGCGCGGCGCTCGTCCTCGGTGATCACCAGGGCCTCGGGGGCGACCAGGGGGGCGAGGCCGGCAATGATCGCATCGCGGCGGGCGACGACACCGGCATCCGGCACGGGAAAGGCGATCGACATGGGCGCTCCTCGCAATCGATTCGCCTTCAGCCTGCGCTCAGGCGCGCCGGTCTAGACCTTGGCGCGGCGCAGGGGGCGATTGCCGCCGAGTGTAGGCCAAACCGGCGGCGACCGCATCCCGTGGACGCTCCGGATACCGGAGGGCGGACGAAACCTATGCCGTGAAGCTTCGTTTCGTCGCAGGACAGGAGCGCGGGTTCGGGCGTTTCCAGTCTCAATCTGTTCTAAAAGCGTAAGCTCTGCCATAACCAAAGGTGGCTTCGGCCGCTCATAAGGAGGAAAACAATTATGCGTCACCTAATCCTCGGCGCCGCGCTCGCGCTC
>NZ_BPQL01000026.1 GCF_022179225.1 Methylobacterium goesingense | reverse complement strand
GCCCGCCATCGCCCCTTCCGGGCCCGGGGGTCAACCCGCCGGCCCGGTCCTCACGCGCTTCCGATGACGATGCCGGTCACCAGTACGAGGGCGCCGCCGAGCACCACCTGCAGGGTCGCGCGCCAGAACGGTGTCGCCATGTAGCGGGTCCGGATCGCCGAGATCGCGAGGAGTTCCAGCGCCACCACCAGGATGGCGAGCGCCGTCGCGAGCCAGAAGGCGTTCGGCCAGTGATCGGGGATCGCGTAGGGCAGCGTGTGCCCCAGGCCGCCAAGCGTGGTCATGGTGCCGCAGACGAGGCCGCGCATCCACGGTGTGCCCCGGCCCGTGATCGCCCCATCGTCGGACAGGGCCTCGGTAAAGCCCATGCTGATGCCCGCGCCGATCGATGCCGCCAGGCCGACCAGGAAGGTCGCGCCGTTGCTGTGGGTGGCGAAGGCGGCCGCGAAGATCGGTGCCAGCGTCGAGACCGAGCCATCGATCAGCCCGGCGAGGCCCGGTTGGACGTAGCGCAGCACGAAGGCGCGCTGCGCCTCCGCGTCGGGATGGAGCGATGGACCCGGGAGATCCGGGGAGCCAGCGGAAGCGTGGGCGGGATGTCCGATCATCGTGGGTGCTCACTTTGGATTTATTCCAATCTACAGTCTAGAATTGCTCCAAACAAGGGGCCTATCGCGACATCGAGGCCTGCGTGTCCGTGCCGAGCGTTAGGCGGCGTTGCGCCGGGTCCCGGATCGGAGCTAGACAGCGCCGGACCGAAATCGGCGGCGGCCCGCGTGGGGCCGGGCGCCAGAAGGCCCCGCGGCCATCGCCGGAGTCCGGCCGCGACGGGGCCGGCACCCACGGGGGGCCGCGACGCGAAAGCGATGGCATGAGCCTCATCAAACGGATCGGCCGCTCAGCCGCGGTCCAGCAGGCCCTCGGCATCCTGGCCGGCGGCTACTTGCGTCTCGTGCGCCGGACGAACCGCTTCACGGTGGAGCCGGCCGACCCCGATCCCTGGCTCGACGGCCTCAGCCCGTTCATCGCCGGCATGTGGCACGGCCAGCACACGATGATCTCATTCATGAAGCGGCCGCACGACCGGATCGCCACGATCATCTCTCGCTCCGCCGACGGCAACGTAAACACCATCGCGCTGACCCGCATGGGCGTGCGCGTGATCCGGGCCTCGGGGGCGCGCGGACGCGTGGTCCGGGACGCGCGGGCCAAGGGCGGGGCCGAGGGCTTGCGCGCCATGCTGCGCGCGCTCAAGGACGGCGAGACCGTGGCCTTCAGCGCGGACGTACCGAAGATCTCGCGCCGGGCGGATGCTGGCATCCTCACCCTTGCGCGCTTCTCAGGCCGGCCCATCGTTCCGGTCGCCGTGGTGACGAGCCGGCACTGGCGCTTCAACTCCTGGGATCGGGCCTGCCTCGGCCTGCCCTTCGGCCGGGGCGCGATGGTGTTCGGAACGCCGGTCCGCGTGCCTCGCGACGTCACGCCCGAGGCCTTCGAGGCCCTGCGCCAACAACTCGAGGCCGAGATGAACCGGGTCCACGACCGCGCCTACACCTTGGTCGGCCGTCCCGACCGCGTCGGGAGTCCCGGCCCGGTCCCCGGCCCCGACCGCGTGGGCAGCCCGGCGTGAAGACCATGCGCAAGGCCCCGCCGCTCACCACGATCCTGAGGACGTATCGCTACGGGCTCTATCTCGGCGAGCCGGCGCTGGCCGGCCTGCTCGCCTGGCGCTCGCGGCGGGGCAAGGAGGATCCGGGCCGCCTCGCCGAGCGCCGCGGCCTGCCCGGCCGAGCCCGTCCCCTCGGGCGCCTCGTCTGGATGCACGGGGCCAGCGTCGGCGAGGCGCTCTCCCTTGTCGGCCTCGTGGACGGCATGATCGCGCGGGGTTTCTCGGTCCTGGTCACCACGGGCACGCGCAGCGCCGCGGAGCTGATCGGCCGGCGCCTTCCGGCCGGGGCCGTGCACCAGTACGTACCCCTCGACGCGCCTCGCTGGATCGGGCGCTTCCTCGACCACTGGCGCCCGGACCTCGCCCTGGTGGCCGAATCCGAGATCTGGCCCAACACCGTGGTCTCGCTGCACGCGCGCGGCATCCCCCTTCTCGTCGTCAATGCGCGGATGTCCGAGCGCTCGGCCCGGGGCTGGGCACGCGCGCCCCGCACCGCCGAGGCGCTGCTGGCGCGCATCACGATCTGCCTTGCCCAGACCGACGACGATGCCGACCGCTTCCGGCGCCTCGGAGCACCGCGCGTCAGCATCGCCGGCAACCTGAAATACGATTCCGAGGTGCCCCCGGCGGACGGCCAGCAATTGGCCCACCTACGCGACCTCATCGGCGACCGCCCCGTCTGGGTGGCGGCGAGCACCCATCCGGGCGAGGACGCCATGGCCGCCCGCGCCCACGCCACCCTGCGGGCGCGCTGGCCGCGCCTGCTCACCATCGTGGTCCCGCGCCACCCCCATCGTGGCGGCGATGTCGCGGCCTGCGCCGCGCGCGAGGGGCTCGCGACCGCCCGGCGTTCGCAAGGCGGGCGGCCCCATGGCGGCGTCGATGTCTACGTCGCCGACACCCTGGGCGAACTCGGCCTGTTCTACCGGCTCGGCCGCATCGTCTATCTCGGGGGCTCCCTGGTGCCCCATGGCGGCCAGAACCCGATCGAGCCGACCCGCCTGCGCGCGGCGGTGCTGCATGGACCGCATATCCATAACTTCACCCAGGTCTACCGTGCCCTCGACGCAGCCGGCGGTGCCCTCTCGGTCGCCGATGCCGACGACCTCGCCGCGACCCTGAACGACCTGCTGGGGGATCGCCCCCGCATCGAGGCGATGAACCGGGCGGGCGCGGCCGCCCTCCGTCCCCTGGAGGGCGCGGTCGCCCGCACCTTCACGGTGCTCGATCCTTTCATCGCGCAGATGAATCTCCGGGCGATGGCGGCCTCGTGAGGCGGCCCTGATGCGCGCGCCCATCTTTTGGGACGGGCCGTCCGGTCATCCCGCCGCGCGCCTCCTCGGGCCCCTCGGCGCTCTCTACGGGCGCCACACCGCCGCGCGCATGGACCGGGCCGGTGCCCGGGGCCCCTGCCCCGTCCTCTGCGTGGGGAACTTCACCCTCGGCGGCGCCGGAAAGACCCCGACCGCCATCGCCCTCGCGGCCCTGCTGCGGGAACTCGGCGCGCGCCCTGCCTTCCTAACCCGCGGCTATGGCGGTCGCCTGTCCGGCCCCGTTTCGGTCGATCCGGAGCGGCACGGCGCGGACGAGACCGGCGACGAGGCGCTGCTCCTGGCCCGGGCCGGCCCGACCGTCCTGTCCCGGGACCGTCCAGCCGGGGCCCGGCTCTGCGCGGAGCGCGGCGCCGACATCGTGGTGATGGATGACGGCCTGCAGAACCCGAGCCTCGCCAAGGACCTCGCCTTCGCGGTGCTGGATGCCGGCGCCGGGATCGGCAACGGGCGGACCTTCCCCGCGGGCCCCTTGCGGGCGCCGCTCGCCCGCCAATGGCGCCACGTCCACGGTCTCGTGCTCGTCGGCGACGGGCCGAAGGCCGAGCCCGTCGCGGAGGCGGCCCGGGCGCGGGGCCTGCCCGTCCACCGCGCGCGTCTCGTGCCCGGTGGCGATTTTAGCCAGCGGCGCGTCCTGGCCTTCGCGGGCATCGGCCGCCCGGAAAAATTCTTCGCCAGCCTGCGCGAGGCCGGGGCCGAGATCGTCGCCACCCGCGCCTTCCCGGATCACCACCCCTACACGATCCGCGACACCGACCGGCTCGCCGCCGAGGCGCGGAGCCTGGGGGCCGATCTCGTCACCACGGCCAAGGACCATGTCCGCCTCGCCCGCCCCTTCGCGGCGCGCGTAGCGGTGCTGCCCGTGCGCCTG
The DNA here is from genome assembly GCF_022179225.1 of Methylobacterium goesingense. Classification (GTDB taxonomy): domain Bacteria; phylum Pseudomonadota; class Alphaproteobacteria; order Rhizobiales; family Beijerinckiaceae; genus Methylobacterium; species Methylobacterium goesingense. The sequence goes on along the minus strand of NZ_BPQL01000026.1, from coordinate 2,627 downwards.
GACTTCGCCGATCCGGCCGCCCTCCGCGCGCAGCTCGGCGCGGTCCTGGGACGCTTCGGCTAGGCCATTTGCGGCCTCAGGCCGGGCGACCGAACTCGGCAAGGCGCTTCATCACCGCCTCGGGGCTGACATAGGCCTCCTGCCGCGCAGCGCTCCAGTAGCGCAGGGCGTCGAGGGCGATCGGCTCGCCCGTCACCGCGCAGCGCACGAAGCTGCCGGGCTTGACCACCCGCATGGTGCCGTCACCGTACTCGACCACCGCCTCGCCGGAGGCTCCCCGCTCGAATCGTCCCAACATGATTCCCGTCGCCTCCCGCTCGGTCCCCTCCCCTCATAGGAGTGCCACCGCCCGCTGTCGATCAGCGCGCGCGAGACCTTCGCGCAACACCCTCGACAGGTCCGGCGCTTGGTGCCTTAAGCTGCGGGATGCCGCTGCGCCGATACTCCGCATGACCTTGATCCAAACGACCCTGATCCGCATGACCCGGTCAGCATGAGCCCGGAACTCGCTCTGCTGTTCGAGGCCGCGCTTGCCGCGCAGGCTCGGGCCTACGCGCCTTATTCGGGCTTCCCGGTGGGGGCGGCCCTGCGCGACGCGGACGGCGCGGTTCATGCCGGCTGCAACGTCGAGAACGCGGCCTATCCGGTCGGAACCTGCGCCGAGGCCGGTGCCATCGCCGCCATGGCGGCGGCGGGCGGGCGGGGGATCGCCGAGATGCTGGTGCTCGGTCCGGGTCCCGGGCTGGTGACGCCCTGCGGCGCGTGCCGCCAGCGCATCCGCGAATTCGCCGGGCCCGACGTCATCATCCACGTCGCCGACGGCGCGGGTGTGCGTGCCGCCTTCACCCTCGCGACCCTGCTGCCGGAATCCTTCGGTCCGGAGAACCTCGGCCGTCATGTCTGAACCGGATTCGCCCGAGCCCGATCTGTCCTCTTCGGGCTCACGTGCACCCGAGCCCGCCGTCGAGGCCGCGGCCGGGCTCCTGCGGGCGCGGGGCCTCGGCGGCCCCTTCGCCTGCGCGGTCGTCACCGGCACCGGTCTGGGCGGGCTCGCGCACGGGCTCGCGGAGGCGGTCTCGGTATCCTACGCGGAGATCCCCGGATTTCCGCGTCCCAGCGTCAGCGGCCATGGCGGCGCCCTGCATGCGGGACTGCTCGCCGGGCGGCGCGTCCTGGTTCTCGAAGGCCGGGCCCATGCCTACGAGACCGGCGACGCCGCCGCGATGCGCCTGCCCGTCGGCGTCGTGCGCGCCCTCGGGGCGGAGGCTTTGCTCCTCACCAACGCTTCCGGCTCGCTGATGCCGGCCGCCGGGCCGGGCAGCCTCGTGGTTTTGAGCGACCACATCAACCTCTCAGGCCTCAACCCCCTCGTCGGCGAGGCCAGCGACGCCCGCTTCGTGCCGATGGTCGGGGCTTACGACCCCGCCCTGCGGGCGCATCTGGCCGCCGCCGCAGCCGAGGCGGGCATCCCGCTTCACGCGGGCGTCTATGCCTGGTTCTCCGGCCCGAGCTTCGAGACGCCCGCCGAGGTCCGCATGGCCGGGCGCCTCGGGGCCGACCTCGTCGGCATGTCGACGGTGCCGGAGGTGATCCTGGCCCGCTTCTACGGCCTGCGGGTCGCGGCCCTCTCGGTGGTGACCAATTTCGGGGCCGGCATCGGCGACGGCGATCCCCATCACGCGGAGACGAAGGCCGCGGCCGCCCGCGCGGGCGACGACCTCGCCCGCCTCGTGACCGCCTTCGTCGCCCGCCTGCCCGCGCGCTGAGCCCAAAAATCCCGAACCCAGAGATCCTGAGTCCAGGAATTCGATGACGGGGACGCCCACCACATGAAGACCGACGACATGACCCTGCCCGACGGGACCCCGCACGGCTCCGGCCCGGATGCCGCGATCGCCCGGCGCGCCCTGCTCCTCCTCGACCTCACCGATCTCGGCGAGGCCTGCTCCGAGGCCGCCATCGACGCGCTCTGCCGCGCGGCCCGCGCCAGCGCCGTGGCGGCGGTCTGCGTCTGGCCGCGCTATGTCGGCCGCTCGGCGCGCCTCCTCGCGGGTACGCCCGTGCGGATCGCCACGGTGATCAATTTCCCCGACGGGGGCACGGACATCGAGCGGGCGGTGGAGGACACGACGGAGGCGATCGCGGACGGCGCCCACGAGATCGACCTCGTGCTGCCCTACCGGGCGTTCCTGGCGGGCGATATCGCCACGGCGCGCGCGATGGTGACGGCGGTGCGGGAGGCCTGCGACGGGGAGCGCCTCCTCAAGGTGATCCTGGAGACCGGAACTCTCGCGAGTCCGGACGCGATCACCGGCGCGAGCCGTCTCGCCATCGAGGCGGGGGCGGACTTCATCAAAACCTCCACCGGCAAGAGCCCGGTCTCGGCGACGCCGGAGGCGGCCGAGGCGATGCTGCTCGCCATCCGTGACCACGCGGCCGGGCACAGCGTGGGCCTCAAGGTCTCGGGCGGCCTGCGCGATGTGGCGGATGCGGCCCGCTACCTCGACCTCGCCGACCGTATCATGGGGCCGGACTGGGTCTCGCCCCGCACGTTCCGCCTCGGGGCGAGCAGCCTGCACGCCGCCCTGGTGGCAGCCTCCGCCTCGGAGACGACCGCCGGCCCGAGG
>NZ_BPQL01000025.1 GCF_022179225.1 Methylobacterium goesingense | reverse complement strand
CCCGCTTCGGCGGCGAGGAATTCGCCATGCTGCTGCCGGACACCAACCGTGCCACCGCCCGGGCCATCGCGGAGAAAGTCCGCGTCAGCGTGATGGCGCGCGAACTCGTCAAGCGCTCCACGGGCGAGTCCCTCGGCAAGGTCACGATCTCGCTCGGGCTGGCGATGACGCGCCCCGGCGACACGGCGGTGTCGCTTCTGGAGCGCGCCGACCAGTGCATGTTCAGCGCCAAGCGCGACGGTCGAAACCGCACCGTCGACGACGCGGAGGCGGCGCACCTGCCCCACGTCGCCTGAGGTCGTGCGGGCTCAGGCGCGCGCGCCGATCGCCTCTGGGTTCACCGGGGTGATCGCCACGGACTCGCCGCAGCCGCACGCCGACGTCTGGTTCGGGTTGTTGAACACGAACTGGGACGAGAGCTTGCTGGTCTGGAAGTCCATCTGCGTGCCGAGCAGGAACAGCAGCGCCTTCGGATCGACGAAGACGGTGACGCCGCGATCCTCGACCCGGTCCTCGCCGGGCTTCTGCGCCTCGGCGTATTCCATGGTGTAGGACATGCCGGCACAGCCGCCGTTCTTCACGCCGACGCGCAGGCCCGCGATGGGCCGGTCCGCATCGGCGATAATCGCCTTGATGCGCGTCGCCGCCGCGTCGGTCAGCGACAGGACCTGGAACTTGGATGCCATAATGTCTCTCCGACGGCCGGGTTCAAGGCCCGGGCGGGTGAGGGTGATCGAACCCGGTTAAGATAAGGATTGCGGAGCCTGCGGTCCATGGCCGACCGCGTGGGAAGCGTTGCCCTGTCGTAGGGTGGCGCGACGGAAGGCCAGGAAGGATCGTCATGGCAGACGCCGTACGCCTCACCATGACGCCCGAGGATTTCTTCGTCTGGCAGCGCGACCAGGACGAACTCTACGAACTCGTCGACGGCTACCCGGTGCCGCGGCACAGGATGATGACCGGGGCCAGCATGCAGCACGACCGGGCGACGGTGAACGTCATCGGCTCTCTGTACGCGCAACTGCGCGGGACATCCTGCCATCCGACCACGGCCGACATCGCGCTCCGGACCAGCATCCGGGGCTTGCGCCGGCCCGACGTGATGGTCGAATGCGCGCCCCTGATCCAGGACACCTACGAGGCGCGTGAGCCCAAACTCGTGGTCGCGGTGGCGTCACCGTCGACCACCACGATCGACCAGACTCGCAAGGTCGAGGAGTACAAACGCCACCCCACCCTGGCCTACATCCTCCTCGTCGAGACGCTGAAGCCGCAGGCGTTGCTTTACCGGCGCCTCGGAGAGGCATGGGACATCGAGACCTTCGAGGGACTCGACGCCGTCATTGATCTGCCCACCATTGGCACGACGCTGGCGATGGCGGACATCTATGACGGCCTGAGCTTCCCGCCGCGCCGGGATCTCGCGGCCGAGGCCTGAGCCTCCGCTACCACATGTCCAGGGCGACGCGGGCCTCGTCCGACATCCGGCTCTGGTCCCACGGCGGGTCGAACACCATGGTGACGGCGCAGGACTGGACGCCCGGCACGGCGGCGACCGCCGTCTCGACCCAGCCCGGCATCTCGCCGGCCACGGGGCAGCCCGGGGCCGTGAGGGTCATGTCGATGGCGACCTTGCGGTCGTCGGCGATGTCGACCTTGTAGATCAGGCCGAGCTCGTAGATGTCGGCCGGGATCTCGGGGTCGTAGACGCTCTTCAGGGCGACCACGATGTCGTCGGTCAGGCGGTCGAGTTCCTCGGGCGGGATCGCCGAGTCGCTCGCGATGGTGGGGGTGTTGGCCCCGCCGGTGATGGCTGCGTCGCTCATGGTCTGGTCCTCAGGCGAACATCATCTCGGCCTTGGCAAGCGCCTCGGCGAGGGCGTCGACTTCCTGCGTGGTGTTATACAGTCCGAAGGAGGCGCGACAGGTGGAGGTCGCGCCGAAACGTGTGAGGAGCGGCATGGCGCAGTGCGTCCCGGCCCGGATCGCCACGCCGTAGCGGTCGATCACCGTGGCGATGTCGTGGGCGTGCGCCCCCTTCATCTCGAAGGCGATGACGCCGCCCTTGTCCTTGGCGGTGCCGATCATCCGCAAGGAATTCATGGCGCCGAGGCGCTCCTGTGCATAGGCCAGCAGGGCGGCCTCGTGGGCGGCGATCTTGTCCCGACCGAGCGTCATCATGAATTCCAGCGCCGCGCCGAGGCCCACCGCCTCGACGATCGCCGGCGTGCCGGCCTCGAAGCGGTGCGGCGGATCGTTGTAGGTGACCGTGTCCTGGGAGACGGTGCGGATCATCTCGCCGCCGCCCTGGTAGGGGGGCAGGCGCTCGAGCCATTCCCGCTTGCCGTAGAGGACACCGATGCCGGTGGGGCCGTAGACCTTGTGGCCCGTGAAGACGAAGAAGTCGCAATCGAGCGCCTTCACGTCGATGGGCTGGTGCACCGCGCTCTGCGCCCCGTCGAGGAGAACCGGCACCCCGTGGGCGTGGGCGATGCGCACGATCTCGGCGGCCGGCGTCACCGTGCCGAGCACGTTGGACATGTGGGTGATCGCCACCATCTTGGTGCGCGGCGTGAACAGCTTCTCGTATTCCTCGACGAGGAAGTTGCCTTGGTCGTCGACCGGCGCCCACTTGATCACGGCCCCGCGCCGCTCGCGCAGGAAGTGCCAGGGCACGATGTTGGAATGATGCTCCATGATCGAGAGGATGATCTCGTCCCCCTCCCCGATCAGGCCGGCCCAGCCCATGGACGAGGCCACGAGGTTGTAGGCCTCGGTGGCGTTGCGGGTGAAGATGATCTCGTCGGTGGAATTGGCGTTGAGGAACTGCCGCGTGGTCTCGCGCGCGCCCTCGAACCCTTCGGTGGCGGCGTTCGCCATGAAGTGCAGCCCGCGATGGACGTTGGCGTAGCCCGTCTCCATGCAGTTCACCATGGCGTCGATGACCGCGCGCGGCTTCTGCGACGAGGCCGCGTTGTCGAGATAGACCAGCGGCCGGCCATAGACCTTCTCGGCGAGGATCGGGAACTGGGCCCGGATCGCCGCGACGTCGTAGGGGGTGTTCAGGACGGGTGCGTTCATGGCGATACCTGTTGGGTGTCCGGCGCGCGCGACCCTCCCCCCCGCGCGAGGGGGAAGGGCCCTCTCGGGATGCGGTCAGCCGCGCGCCGCGAGCCACGCCTCGATGGTGCCGACCAGCGCCTCGCGGGCGCCCTCGTGGCTGACCGACTCGATGGCCGCACCCAGGAAGGCCTGGACCAGCAGGCTCTCGGCTTCCGCCTTCGGCAGCCCGCGCTGCATCAGGTAGAACAGCAGGTCGTCGTCGAGGGCGCCGCAGGTGGCGCCGTGGCCGCAGGCGACGTCGTCGGCGAAGATCTCGAGCTCGGGCTTGTTCATCATCTGGCCGTCGTCGGACAGGATGAGGCAGGCCGACATCATCTTGCCGTCGGTCTGCTGGGCCGCCTGCTGGACGATGATCTTGCCCTGGAACACGCCCGTGGCCTCACCGTCCACCACGGTCTTGAACAGTTCGCGGCTCACCCCGCCGGTGGCGGCGTGGTCGGCCAGGAAGGTGGTGTCGGCGAGCTGGCGGCCGTTGAGCATGGCCGCCCCGTTCACCACCGCGCGGCCGTCGGCCCCGGCGAAGTTCAGGTAGACCTGGTGGCGCGAGAGCACGGCGCCCACGACCACGTTGACGGTCTCGACCGCCGACGCGGCGCCGAGTTTTACGGACAGCGTCGAGAGCGCCACGGCCTCGCGGCCTTCAGCATTCAGGCGGGCGTGCCGGAAGGTGGCGGTGTCGGCCACTGTCACGTCGACGGCGTCGTTGGGCTGGTAGGCGATGCCGTCCGGCCCCTCGTGGCTCTCCAGCACCATGACCTCGGCGCCCTCACCCAGGGTCACCAGCACGCGTGTGGCCGTCGAATAGGCCTCAGCGCCGGTGCCGATGAAGCGCAGGTGCAGTGGCGTCTCGACCTTGGCCCCGGCCTCCACGGCGATCAGCGCACCATCCGCCAGGAAGGCGGTGTTGAGCTGGTAGATCGGGTTCTCGGAGGCTTGGCGCACCGGCGTCAGCTGGTCGAGATGCGGGTGGCCCTCGGTGAGTGCCCGGGTCAGCGGGGTCACGGTGACACCGGCCGGGATGCGGCCGAGGTCGGATTCGGCCTCGATCAGGTGGCCGTTGACGAAGGTGAGGCGCACGGCCTCGATCCCGGCAAAGCCCTTGGCTTGCGCTACGGCCGCCCGCGCGGTCTCGGCCGAGGGCATCTCGGCCGGGTGGGCGGCGTCACGGAATGCCGAGCGCAGGTCGGTGTACTTGAAGGCCTCGACCCGGCGGGTCGGCAGACCGACCGCCTCGAAATAGCGGAACGCCTCCTCGCGGGCGATCGAGACGCCCGTGGGGTACTTCATCTTCGTGGCTTCGAAGAGCTTCAAGAGCCCGGTCTCGGCCGCGGTGCGGAGGGGAGTGATGTCGGCCATCTCAGGCGGCCTCGCCCGTGCGATACTCGGCATAGCCGGAGGCTTCGAGGGCCTTGGCGAGGTCCTTGTCACCCGACTTCACGATCTGGCCCTGCGACATGACGTGGACCACGTCCGGCACGATGTAGTCGAGCAGGCGCTGATAGTGGGTGATGACGAGGAAGGAGCGGCCTTTCGCGCGCAGCGCGTTGACGCCCTCCGAGACGATGCGCAGGGCATCGATGTCGAGGCCGGAATCGGTCTCGTCGAGGACGCAGAACTTCGGCTCCAGGAGGGCCATCTGCAGGATCTCCATGCGCTTCTTCTCGCCGCCGGAGAACCCGACGTTGAGGGCGCGCTTGAGCATCTCCTTGTTGATCTCCAGCTTCTCGGCCGCAGCATTCACCTTGCGGATGAAGTCCGGCGTGGAGAGCTCGCCCTCGCCGCGCGCCCGGCGCTGGGCGTTGAGCGTCGCCTTGAGGAAGGTCATCGTGCCGACGCCGGGGATCTCCAGCGGGTACTGGAAGGCCAGGAACACGCCCGACGCTGCACGCTCGTCGGGGCTCATCTCGAGGATGTTCACGCCGTCGAGCAGGATCTCGCCGTCGGTGACCTCGTAATCCTCCTTGCCGGCGATGACGTAGGACAGGGTCGACTTGCCCGAGCCGTTCGGCCCCATGATAGCGGCGACCTCGCCGTCGTTCACGGTGAGGTTGAGGCCGTTGAGGATCTGCTTGTCCTCGATGGCGACGGTAAGGTTCTTGATTTCGATCATTGCAGCATAGTCCGTTCTAGAATTTGAAACGCGGAGCGACCCTCCCCCTCTGCGGGGGAAAGTGCCTGCGGAGCAGGCAGGAAAGGGGGCGACCTCTCCGGTGAGCGCGCTCCCCTCATGCGGGACTTCGTCCCGGCCCGACCCGCTTCGTGGGCCACCCTCTCCCGCAGAGGGGAGAGGGGAAGTGCGCGCGGGATGTTTAGGTCGAGCCGCCCTAGCCCACCGAGCCTTCGAGGCTGATCGAGATCAGCTTCTGGGCCTCGACGGCGAACTCCATCGGCAGCTGCTGCAGCACGTCGCGGACGAAGCCGTTGACGATGAGCGCGGTCGCCTCCTCGTTGGAGAGGCCGCGCTGCTGGCAGTAGAACATCTGGTCTTCCGAGATCTTCGAGGTGGTGGCCTCGTGCTCGAACTGCGCGGAGGAATTCTTCGACTCGATGTACGGCACGGTGTGCGCGCCGCACTGGTCGCCGATGAGGAGCGAATCGCAGTTCGTGAAGTTCCGCGCGCCGGTGGCCTTCCGGTGCGCCGAGACGAGGCCCCGATAGGTGTTCTGCGAGCGCCCGGCCGAGATGCCCTTCGAGATGATCCGGCTGGTGGTGTTCTTGCCCAGATGGATCATCTTGGTGCCGGAATCGACCTGCTGCATGCCGTTCGACACCGCGATCGAGTAGAACTCGCCGCGCGAGTTGTCGCCGCGCAGGATGCAGGACGGGTACTTCCAGGTGATCGCCGAGCCGGTCTCGACCTGCGTCCACGAGATCTTCGAGTTCGCGCCCCGGCAGTCGCCGCGCTTGGTCACGAAGTTGTAGATGCCGCCCTTGCCGTCGTTGTCGCCGGGGTACCAGTTCTGCACCGTCGAGTACTTGATCTCGGCGTCATCCAGGGCGACGAGTTCGACCACGGCGGCATGGAGCTGGTTGTCGTCACGCTTCGGGGCGGTGCAGCCCTCGAGATACGAGACGTACGAGCCCTTGTCGGCGATGATCAGCGTGCGCTCGAACTGACCGGTGTCGCGCTCGTTGATGCGGAAATAGGTCGACAGCTCCATCGGGCAGCGCACGCCCGGCGGGATGTAGACGAACGAGCCGTCGGAGAAGACCGCCGAGTTCAGGGTCGCGAAGAAGTTGTCGGTCACGGGCACGACCGAGCCGAGATACTTCTTCACGAGGTCCGGGTACTCGCGGATGGCCTCGGAGATCGGCATGAAGATCACGCCGGCCTTCGACAGCTCGGCCTTGAAGGTGGTGGCCACCGAGACCGAATCGAACACCGCGTCGACCGCGACCCGGCGCTCGGGGGCGATCCCCTCCAGCACCTCGACCTCACGCAGCGGAATGCCGAGCTTCTCGTAGGTCTTGAGGATCTCCGGATCGATCTCGTCCAGCGACATCGCCGCCGGACGCTTCGGGGCCGCGTAGTAGTAGATGTCCTTGTAATCGACCTTGTCGTACGAGACACGGGCCCAGTCGGGCTCCTGCATGGTCTGCCAGCGCTTGTAGGCGTCGAGGCGCCAGGCCAGCATCCACTCGGGCTCGTCCTTCTTGGCCGAGATGAAGCGGATCACATCCTCGGAAATGCCCTTCTCGGACTTCTCCATCTCGATCGTGGTCTCGAACCCGTACTTGTACTGGTCGAGGTCGATCGAACGGACCCGGTCGATGGTTTCCTGCACTGCAGGCATTATGCGTCTCCTGACATGCCCGGCGTCAAGGGCCGGGTGTTGGTCGGATGGCTTGGGAAGGCGGCACTCACGCCGCGTGCCCCTGCCGTCGATATAGGGTCTCCACCAGGCGTTCGCAGGCGGCGCGACACCGCGCTGCGTCGCTTTCGGTGCTGTTCCACCCGAGGCTCACGCGCAGGGCCCCTGCGGCCAGCGCGGGGGTGACGCCCATGGCCATGAGCACGGGCGAGCGCGCGACCTTGCCGGAGGCGCAGGCCGAGCCGGACGAGATGGCGACGCCCGAAAGGTCGAGCCGCATCAGCGCCGTCGGGGCGTCGAGCCCCGGAACGGCGAAGCTCAAGGTGTTGGGCAGGCGCGGAGCGCCGGCACCGAACACGGCGAGGTCGGGTGCGCAGGCGCGCAGGCCGGCCTCGATACCGTCGCGCAGGTCCGCGAGGCGGTCCGCCTGCGCGGGATCGGCGAGGTCGGCGGCGACCCCCAGCCCGACGATGCCGGGCAGGTTCTCGGTGCCGCCACGCAGGCGCGCCTCCTGGCCGCCGCCGCGCAGGAAGCCCTCGCCCAAGGTCACGCCCTCGGCGAGCACGATGGCGCCGACGCCCTTGGGAGCACCGAACTTGTGCCCCGACAGGCTCAGGGCGTCGAGGCCAAGCGCGGCCATATCGAGGGGAATCTTGCCGATGGCCTGGACCGCATCGGAATGCACCAGTGCGCGCCCGTGCGACCGGGCCAGGGCGACGATCGCCCCGAGCGGTTGGATCACGCCGGTCTCGTTGTTGGCGGCATGGATCGAGATCAGCACCCCCGTCCCGGCATGCCGGGCGAGCAGGGCCTCCACGGCGCTCAGGTCGATCACGCCCGCGGCGTCCACGGGCACGACGTCGACGGCGTCGGCCGGGAAGCGGTGGCCGGCCGAGACGCAAGAATGCTCGGTGGCGCCGATGAGCAGGCGCGTCGGCGCGGGCTGCGCCGTGCGCGCCAGGGCGCCGGACAGCACGGCGTTGGCGGCCTCGGTTCCGCCGCTGGTGAACACCACCCGGCCCGTACCCGATCCGACCCGCCGGGCCACCGCCGCCCGCGCCTTTTCCAGGGCCGCTCGGGCCGCCCGGCCCTCCGCGTGGATGGACGAGGGGTTGCCCGGCAGGTCGAGCGCCCGCGCCACGGCAGCCGCCACCTCCGGCCGAACCGGTGATGTCGCGTTGTGGTCGAGGTAGGCGCGGGGCGAAGTCATCCGGGAAAAACCACTGGCAGCGTCAAGGGCTAGAGCGACAAATCCTTGCTTTTGCCCCCCACGATCATGCTAAGGCGCCGTCACGATACGTGTTCCGGTTGCCCGTCGTGCAGGGAACGCGCCGATCCGAAACGGGTCCGACCGGCGTTGTTTAGAATAATTCTAGTTAGCTAGAATTATTCTAAGAGCGCTTTTAGGTTCGTGGCCCGGCGAGTCAAGGCATGCCTCGCGGCTTTGCCCGGGCCTCGGACGCGCGCCTTGCCGACGAAGCGGCGATCCACCGTGACGGGGCCCGGCGGTCGCGTCGCCCAGGAGTTTAGGTTTCATGCCCGAAGTCATCTTCACCGGTCCGGCCGGCCGTCTCGAGGGGCGCTACCAGGCGCCCAAGAAGAAGGGCGCCCCGATCGCGATCGTGCTGCATCCGCACCCCCAGTTCGGGGGCACGATGAACAATCAAATCGTGTACAATCTTTTCTACACGTTCGCCAATCGCGGCTTCGCCGCCCTGCGCTTCAATTTCCGCGGCGTCGGCCGCAGCCAGGGCGCGTTCGACCACGGCACCGGGGAACTCTCCGACGCGGCCTCCGCCCTCGACTGGGTGCAGTCGGTGAACCCCGAGGCCCGCGCCTGCTGGATCGCCGGCGTCTCGTTCGGTTCGTGGATCGGCATGCAGCTGCTGATGCGCCGCCCGGAGATCGAGGGCTTCATCTCGATCGCCGCGATGGCCAACCGGTACGACTTCACCTTCCTGGCGCCCTGCCCCTCCTCCGGCCTGTTCGTGCACGGCTCCGAGGATCGTGTGGCTCCGGCCCGCGAGGTCATGCCGGTGATCGAGAAGGTGAAGACTCAGAAGGGTGTCATCATCGAGCACCAGATGGTCGAGGGCGCCAACCACTTCTTCGACGGCAAGGTCGACGAGCTGACCCAGACCGTGGACACCTACCTCGACAAGCGCCTCGGCCCGAAGCCCGAGGCGGCCTGAGGCGAACGCCGCGTCGCGGGTCCGGTGTTTCCACGGGACCGCGACGTTGGCGGACGGCAAGTAGTCTCTCTCAAGGCCAACCGTCTCAAGGCCAAAAGTTTCTTGAGGCTAAGCCTCTCTCAAGACCAAGCGTCCGTCGAGGGGTTCAACGACGGGACGCGGATCTTCCGATAATCCGCGGCATCCCGCGTCACGATCGTCAAGCCATGGCGCAGGGCCGTGGCCGCGATGATCAGGTCGGGCTGCGGAAAGCCGTGGCCCGCCTTCTGACCCGCCTTGCTGCCCTCCTCGGCGAGGATGCGCCAGGTGAACATCACGTCCTCGGTGATTTCGAGAACCCGATGCTCGAACAGGGGGCGGACCCTGAGGGTCAGCCACGCGTCGAGTTCCGCCCGCCGGCCGACATCCGCGACGCATTCGATCCCGAAGCGGATCTCCGCCAGGGTCGCGGTGCTGACGAAGAGGCGGTCGAGGGGCTGGGCGGCCACGAAATCCACCACGCGCCGCTCCGGCTTCGGCCGGCGCAACTCGGACAGGATGTTCGTATCGAGGAGCCAGCCGGTCACAGGGACACGCCGCGTACGGGCATGACGCTCCGCGGTGGAGCGAGATCGACGTCCTGGACAGGCAGCGCCTGCATCGCCGCGACCAGCGCCGAGCCGTCGCGGTCGCCCCGGAGGCGTCGAAAGTCCTCGGCGGAAATGACCACCACCTCGTCGTGCCCGCGCACCGTCACGTGCTGGGGGCCCTCGCTGCGGACGCGACGCACAAGTTCGCTGAAGCGCGCCTTGGCGTCGTGCAACGGCCAGACCCCCTGCGGAAGCGAGGACCCGGGCGATTTCGATGAGCTGGTCATACGGACTAGATTAGCAGGTCGTCGTCGCGAATCCAGCGCCAGATCTAATCCAGCGCCAGATCTCATCCAGCGCTAGATCTAATCCAGGGCCAGATCTCATGCCGCGTGCACCACCGGCACCGCCGGCGCACCTTCCCACTCCGAATGCGCCGGGATCGACTCGCCCTTCATCACGATGGTGAGGGGGCGCAGGCGGGCGTAGTCGCCGACCCGGGTGTCGTACAGCACCGTGGAGAAGGCGCCGACCGACACCCCCCGGCCGACCTCGACCCGGCCGACCTTCATGATTCGGTCCTCGTAGAGGTGGGTCTGCAGGGCGGAGGTGCGGTTGATGGTGGCGTAGTCGCCGATGGTGACGCAGTCGAACTCGGTGATGTCGGTGGTGAGCATGCAAACGCCCTGTCCGACTTTCACGCCGAGGAGCCGCAGCATCCAGGGCAGGAAGGGGGTGCCGACGAGGTGCTCCAGCAGCACCTTGCCGGCCAGCCCCCAGTAGAGCACCGCGACGGCCTCGGTGCGCATGGCCCACCAGGACCACATCGGCTGCATGCCGGGCTTGTAGACGCCCATCAGCAGCCATTTGACCGCGATCACCGTGAAGGACTGGATGAACGCGATGGCGACGGAGACCGCGACGAAGCTGATCGCCAGGCCGGTCCAGTCCTGGGCCAGGATCGCCGGGTAGAAGTAGAAATCGATCGCCGAAATCGCGAGCGTGATGAACAGCATCGGCGAGAACGAGGTCGAGAACGCTTCGAAGATGCCGCGCCGGAGCTTGGGCCCGATGCCGGGCTCGTAGGTCTGGGTGTTCGAGCCGAGATCGACCCGCTGGCGTGAGGGCAGCTTGATCGGCGGCGAGCCGAACCAGGTGTCGCCCGGATTCATCAACGCGTTGGCCGGCGGCTTCGACTTGATGCCGATGAGCACGTCTTCCGGGATCACGGCGCCGGGCGGGACCACGGCGTCGTTGCCCACGAAGACGCGCGCGCCGGTATGGACCTCGTGCATCGTCATCCAGCCGCGCCGGATCTCCTCCTCGCCGAACACCACCTCGTCGGCCACGAAGTTGCGCGCGCCGATATCGGCCAGATCGTAGCGCCCCGCGAGGTTGGTGGAGATCTCGGCCCCCTGCCCCATCCGGGCGCCCATCAGGCGGTACCAGGCCCGCATGTAGACGGTGGCGAACAGGGAGGAGAGGGTCTCCAGCGTCACCTCGGCGGCGAGCGCAACCGCCCACTTGCGCATGTAGAAGCCGCTGTAGATCGAGTGGGTGCCCGAGGTGACGCGGGGCAGCACCAACCAGCGGATGCCGGCGATCAGCAGCACCGTGCCCGCCGTCATCAGCATGGCGGTGGGCCAGGTCAGCAGCGGCAGGTACCAGTGGTAGTCGATGTCGGTGATGTCGCCGAGGGAATCGTTGAGCTGGTCGAAGATGTAGAAGGCCGGGAAGATCGGCAGCAGGCCGATGGCGGGAATCGCCGCCAGCAGGAAGGTGTAGAGCGCCGCGAAGGCGAGGCGCCGCCGGGGCGAGGCGGTGGCGGGTTCGGGCAGCGAACCCGGATCGGCCTCTCCGACCTTGCGGCCGGGCGAGCCGTCCCAGATCTCGGCGGCGTTCACCCGCGTGCCGGTGGGGATGGTGGTGAGGTCCGCGATCTCGGCGTGGTCGCCGATGACCGTGTCGGGCCCGATCACGCAGGAGGCGCCGATGGCCACATCCGCGCCGATGCGGACGCGGCCGATGATCAGCGTGTCGCCCACGACCTCCGCGTTGGCGATGACGAGGCGGCCGCCGAGCGAGGCGCCGGGGCCCACGCTGATGAGGTCAGGCGCGCCGATCTCGGCATCCGAGATCAGCGCGTCCTTGCCGATGTCGGCGCCGAGCAGCCGCAGGTAGAACACGATGGCGGGGGAGCCCTGGAGCCACTTGATGTGGACCAGCGGCGTCAGGCGCTGCGTCAGCCACCAGCGGTAGTAGTACACCCCCCAGAGCGGGTAGCGCCCGGGCTTCGTGCGCCCGAGGATCAGCCACTTGGCCGCCACCGCCACCGAGGCCGTGACGGCGTTGATGCCGATATAGACCAGCAGCAGCACGGCGAGTTCGCCGAAGAACCCGAGCCCGCCGCCGGTGAGCAGCAGGTAGGTCACGAAGATGCCCAGCCACTGCGAGGTGGCGAGCGCGATGACGAAGGGCAGGGCCGCGGCCTGGGCGAGGCCGCAGAGGAAGCGCCGCTTCAGGGATGGCGCCGAGAAGGCGAGATCGCGGATCGCCATCTCGGTCCCGACGCCGCCCGTACGGGCGATGAGCGTGTCGGCCATGGCCCGCAGGGTGCGCTGGCCGTAGACGTCCTGCAGGGTGATGGCGGCCAGCGCCGGCACCTCGCGCACGGCCCCGACGAAGCGGGCGGCCAGCAGCGAGTGGCCGCCGAGATCGGCGAAGAAGTCGCCCTCGAGGGGAATCGCCTGGTTGCCGAAGACGCGGTTGGCGGCGGCCAGCATCGCGGCCTCGGTCTCGTTGCGCGGCGGCTCCTGCTCGCCGGAGGTGTCGGCTACCGTGAGGGTGGCGGCGCGCAGGGCCTTGCGGTCGACCTTGCCGGAGGTCAGGCGCGGCAGCACCTCGACCGCCTCGAAATGCCCCGGCACCATGTAGGGCGGCATCTGTTCGGCGAGCGTGTGCCGCAGGGCGGCCTTGTCGATCTCGGTGCCGCGCTCTGGGACGAGGAAGGCGACGAGGCGGTCGACCCCGTCATCCTGGCGCAGCACCACGGCCGCCTGGTTGATTCCCGGCAGGACCTGGATGCGCGATTCGATCTCGCCGAGCTCCACCCGGAAGCCACGGATCTTGACCTGGTCGTCGATGCGGCCGTGGAACAGGATGTTGCCGGCGGCATCCAGCGAGACCGCGTCGCCCGAGCGGTACAGGACCGGATCGGTCCCGTCCGAGGCGTAGGGGTTGGCGATGAACTTCTCGGCCGTCAGCTCGGGCCGCTTGAGGTAGCCCTTGGCGACACCCGGACCGCCGATAAGGAGTTCGCCCTGTTGCCCCGGCGCCAGGAGTTCGAGGCTCTCGCCCGCGACGTAGACCGAATAGTTCGGGATCGGGCCGCCGATGGTGACGGGCACGCCCGACCGCATCTCGGCGGCGGTGGCCACCACTGTGGCCTCGGTCGGCCCGTAGGTGTTGAAGAGTTTTCGCGATGCCGTCGCCCAGCGGACGACCAGCGGCTCGGGCAGCGCCTCGCCGCCGAGCAGCACCAGGCGCACGCTCGGCAGGTCCCGCGAGATCATCGCCAGCAGGGTCGGCACGGTGTCGAGGACGGTGACACCGGCGCGCGCGATGATGTCCGGCAGGCTCTCGACGTCGCCCATCATGGCCGGGGAGGCCACGAACAGCGTCGCGCCCACGAGGTAGGGCACCCAGATCTCCTCCATCGAGAGATCGAAGGCGACGGAGGCGCCTTGGAATACCACGTCGTCGGCACGCATGCCGTAGAGGGCGTTCCCCGAGCGCAGGAAGTGGCAGATGTTGGCGTGGCTGATGACGATGCCCTTCGGCACGCCGGTCGAGCCCGAGGTGTAGATGAGGTAGGCCGGGTGCTCCGGTGTCAGGCCCGCCGCGCGCAGGTCGGGCAGCACGGCCTCCGCCGGCGTCGCGGCCGCGAGTGCGGCCGCCGTGAGGCCCGGCGTGCCGGCGGGCGCCTGCGGTTCCAGGGCGGGCGAGACGAGGAGCGCCTTGGCGTTCGCGTCGTCCAGGCAGACGGCGACGCGGTCGGCCGGCGCCTCGGCGTCGAAGGGCAGCCAGGCCGCTCCCGACAGGGCGATGCCGATCTGGGCGACCAGCAGGTCCGGACCCCGCGCCATCCAGAGGCCGACCACGTCGCCGGGCCCGATGCCGCGATGACTCAGCCCGCGCGCGATCTCGGAGGCCTGCGCCTCGACCTCCGCGTAGGTCAGGGCCGGGTGGGTGCCGTCGGGGCCGGTCCGGGCGCCGTCGACCAGGGCCGGGTGATCGCCGCGCGTCCGGGCGCTCGCGCGAAAGATCTCGCTCAAGGTCTCGTCGCGCACGAGGTCCGGGCGGCTTTCGCCGCGCAGGACCGCGCGCGGGCCGGCCGCCTCCGTCGAAGCACTCGTCTCCCCTGGCCCGCGCGTTGCCGCCCGGGGCCGGGTCGTCTCGGCGAGACTGGTCATCCGTTGCTCCGCTGCCGGCGCCCGATCGATCGGGAACCGTCCTCCTGGCCGGGTAGGCGCCCGGATCGCGCCGAATTCACGGCGCGTCTAACACGTTTGGGCGGTCGGCTTGAACCGGGCTTGAACGCGCGCGGATTGCTCAGGCCCAGCGCCATCCGGCCCGGTCGGACACGAGGACGCTGCCCTGGCGGATACCGATGCGGGGGGCGTCGCGAAGACCGAGATGGCCGCGGATCACCAGGATCGCCCGGGCGACGCCGCCATGGGCGACGATCACGGTGGGCCGCGTCAACGCGGCGATGGCCGGTTCCACCCGTTCCACCAGCATGGCGTAGCTCTCGCCCGTCCCGCCGGGCGGGCGGTAGCCCCAGCGGTCGCGGTCGCGGGCCAGGGCGCCGGCGGGGTCCCAGCGCCGGATCTCGGCCCAGGTCGAGCCCTCCCAGGCGCCGAAGCTGATCTCCTTGAAGCGCGGATCGAGGCGATAATCCGCCGGGTCGAGGTCCAGGGCCGCGCGGAGGGTCTCCATCGTGCGCCGAGTCCGGATCAGCGGGCTGGCGGCGAAGTCCAGGCCGGCGAGATCCGCGCCGGACAGGCCGCTGACCCGCGCGAGGCGCGCGGCGACGGCCTCGGCCTGGCGCAGGCCCTCGGCGTTCAGGTCGATGTCCCGCTGCCCCTGGAGCCGACCCTCGGCGTTCCAGTCGGTCTGGCCATGGCGGACGAAGTAGATCGGGTTCACGGGCCTCACGCCCGCTGCTCGCCGGAACGGCCGGGCCGGGCTATCGTTCTCGCACGCACGTCCTGACCCTGCATCTTGGCGGCTGCCCCAGTCCGCCCCCCATCGAGAGCCGAGTCTCATCATGTCGAAGCATCACGGCAAGCATCGCCGGGGCCAGACCCTCGGGGAAACCCAAGCTTCGGCGTCGCAGCGTGACGTTTCGCACCGCGAGGACGCGGCGCATCGCAAATCAGGGCTAAAGGGCAAGAAGAGCGAGGCACTCCGGGCCGGGCACCGTCCGCCCTCCTCCGCGCACTGGGCCCGCGAGGCCGAGAGCCGGGCCGGCATGGCCCACGCGAGCGTCGATCCCCGCCTTGCGCCCGCCGCCCCCGGCATCGTCACCGTGCAGCCCGGAACCCGCTGCGACCTCGGGCTGATCGATGCGGATGCCGATGGCGGCCTCGACAAGGACGCAGCCAAGGCGGCGCTGGCCAGCGAGCGCGCCCGCATTGCCGACCTTCAGGAGCGGCTCTACGCCGAGCACGCGCGCAGCCTGCTCGTCGTGTTCCAGGCCATCGACACCGGCGGCAAGGACGGCACGATCCGGGCGGTGTTCGAGGGCGTGAATCCGCAGGGCTGCCGGGTGTGGTCGTTCAAGGTGCCGAGCGCGGAAGAGAGCGACCACGATTTCCTGTGGCGCTACCACGCGAAAGCGCCCGCGCGCGGCATGATCAACGTGTTCAACCGCAGCCATTACGAGGACGTCCTCGTGGTGCGGGTGAAGGACCTCGTGCCCGAGCCGGTCTGGCGGGAGCGCTACGGCCAGATCAACGACTTCGAGCGGATGCTCTCCGCCGCCGGCACCACCGTGCTGAAGTTCTTCCTGCACATCTCCAAGGACGAGCAGCGGGAGCGCCTGGAGGCGCGCATCGCGAACCCGGACAAGCACTGGAAGTTCGATCCGGCCGACCTCGTGGAGCGCCGCTCCTGGGACGCCTACCAGGCGGCCTTCGCCGACGCGCTCAGCGAATGCTCGACCCGCCAAGCGCCCTGGCACGTGGTCCCGGCCAACCGGAAATGGTACCGCAACCTCCTCATCGCCCGCACCATCGCCGACACGCTGGAGGCGATGGATCCGCGCTTTCCGGAAGCCAAGGCGGACATCGCGGGGCTGACCGTGCCGGATTGACCGGCGCTGCGGCATGTCCCGCGCCCTGTTTCCGTTGGGCGCATCCGCGCGCGCGATGCGGAGCGGCGTATGGGAGGATCGATGCTGACGGTTCGAGGGGTGTCGGCTTCGGGATACCGGTCGCTGAGGTCGATCCGCTTTCCGGTCGATGTCCTGTCGGTGTTCATCGGCGCGAACGGCGTCGGGAAGACGAACCTCTACCGCGCGCTCGAACTGCTACAATCGGCGGCGGCCGGAACACTGACACGGGACCTCGCGATGGAGGGCGGAATGGATTCCGCCCTCTGGGCCGGCAAGCGGAAGCTCGGTGACAAGGCGTGCATCACCTTGTCGGCGGAACTGTTCGATCCGGAGGGCGGATCAGTCCCGCTCACCTATGAGGTCGAGATCGGCCTCGTCCAGCAATACGTCACGGATCAGGGCCACCGCGTAGCGATGGGCGCCGCCTTCGTGCAGGAAGCTCAGATCAAGCGTGAAGCGCTCCTGCAAAGCACGGGTCGGCGGCCCGTGACGTTGCTCGACAGGGTGGGGGCCAAAGGATTCGCGCGTGGCCTCGACGGGCGCAAGCAGGAACTCGCGGCCGGGTTGCTCGCGACGGAAACCGCTCTCTCGGCCCTGAAGGACGCCGCGGCGTTCCCCGAACTCGATCTCGTCCGACGAACGCTCCTGGGCTGGCGCTTCCACCACGATTTCCGAACGGACAAAGACTCCGCTCTGCGGCGCCCTTGCCTAGCCGTGACGACGCCGACGCTGTCCTCCGATGCCGGGGATCTCGCGGCCGTGTTCGCCACCCTCGCTCATATCCGCCAGGACACCGCGGATCTCGAGGACGCCGTCGCCGACGCTTTTCCCGGCGCACGCCTCGTGATTCCGGAACCCGATCGCTTCGCGCGGTTCGGGATCATCTTCCCCGATTATCCCAAGCGCGTCTTCGAGGCGGCGGAACTCTCGGACGGAACGCTTCGCTACCTCGCGCTGGCCGGCGCGCTGTTGGCCTATCGGCTGCCGCCCTTTATCGCGCTCAACGAACCCGAGACGAGCCTTCACCCCGACCTGATCGAGCCCCTGGCCCGCATGATCGCCAAGGCGTCCGAACGCACGCAGGTCTGGCTCGTGACGCATTCCGAGCGTTTGGCCGACGCCCTCGGCCGCGAGCACCACTCGCGATGTCACCGGGTGGTGAAGCGCGATGGCGCGACGTGGATCGACGGCCTCAAGCTCTTCGGCGCGTTCGAGGACGAGGACTGACGCCGGGATGGGAACCGCCGAGGCGCCGGGCGGCCGACGGTCCTAATCCTTGTCGAGGCTGAGGTCCGGGGCTTCCGGGTTCTTCATGCCGACGACGTGGTAGCCGGCATCCACGTGCAGGATCTCGCCGGTCATGCCCTTGCTCATGTCCGAGACGAGGTAGGTGGCGGTCTCGCCGACCTCGTCGATTGTCACGGTGCGGCGCAGGGGAGCGTTGTACTCGTTCCACTTCAGGATGTAGCGGAAATCGCCGATGCCGGAGGCGGCCAGCGTCTTGATCGGGCCGGCCGAGATCGCGTTGACGCGGATCTTCGAGGGGCCGAGATCGGCGGCGAGGTAGCGCACGGAGGCCTCGAGGGCCGCCTTGGCGACGCCCATCACGTTGTAGTGCGGCATCCACTTCTCGGCGCCGTAATAGGTCAGCGTCAGGAGCGAGCCGCCGTTGGGCATCAGCTTCTCGGCCCGCTGGGCCACCGCCGTGAACGAGTAGCAGGAGATGAGGAGCGACTTCGTGAAGTTCGCCTCCGAGGTCTCGACATAGCGGCCGGTCAGCTCGTCCTTGTCCGAGAAGGCGATGCAATGCACGACGAAGTCGATGCCCTCTGGGAATACCTCTGCGGCGGCGGCGAAGACCGCGTCGATCGAGGCCGGGTCCGTGACGTCGCAATGCCCGACCACGTGGGCGTCGAGTTCCCGCGCCAGGGGCTCGACGCGCTTCTTCAGGGCGTCGCCCTGGTAGGTGAAGGCGAGCTTGGCGCCGTGGGCGGCAGCGCTCTTGGCGATGCCCCAGGCGATCGAGCGGTTGTTGGCGACACCGAGCACCAGGCCGCGCTTGCCGGCCAGCAGACCGCCGACGTGATCGTGAACCGGGTGCGTGTCCGCCATGTGTCACCTGAGCGAGAGCCGTGGCGCGGGGGCGCCTGCCCATCGCGTGACGGGCGGGCGGTCCCGCGCCGGGCATCCTTAGCGGAGGCGCGCCGGGGACGGAAGTGCGGGATCTTTCGCAATCTCCGCCCTGTCACGGCCGATGCACGCGCCTGTCAGCCCGCCTTGGCCGCGCGCCGCGCTTTGGCGAACTCGGTCAGGGCCGGGTCCTCGGTCGCCGGGAGCGTCACCGCGGTGGTGGCGAAAAGGTCGCCCCGCGTCCCGTCCTTCTTCGGCAGGCCCTTGCCCTTGAGCCGGAAGGTGCGTCCCGACCCGGTCATGGCCGGGATCTTCATCTCGACGGCGCCCGTCAGGGTCGGCACCCGGATCGGCCCACCGAGGATCGCATCCTCCAGGGCCACATCCACGGAGGCGCGCAGGTCCGCTCCGTCCACGGTGAAGCGGGGATGGGGCAGGATGCGGATGGTGAGCAGGGCGTCGCCCGGCGTGCCGCGCGGGCCGGCGGACTGGCCGAGCCCCCGCAGGCGGATGGTCTGGCCGTCGACCACGCCCTTGGGCACCACCACGTCCACGTCGCGCCCGCCCGGCAGGGACAGGCGCAGCTTCTCCTCGGCGCCCACCTGTTCCAGGGTCACGCTGAGCTCGGCCGCCACGTCCTCGCCCTTCTGGGGGCCGCGCTGCGCGCCGGGGCCGGCTCCGGCCGCCCGGAACGCGTCGCCGAACAGGTGGGAGAAGATATCCTCGCCGATGCCGCCGCCGCCGGTGGGGCCGCGTCCGCGCGCCGCGCTCTCGAAGTCGAAGCCGCCGCCACCGCCCCGGCCGCCGCCGAACCCGCCGAAGCCTTCGAAGCCGGTCGCGCGCGGCTTGCCGTCCGCGTCGATCTCGCCGCGGTCGAACTGCGCGCGCTTGCCCGCATCGCCCAGGATCTCGTACGCGCTGTTGGCCTCCGCGAAGCGGTCCTTGGCCTTGACGTCGTCCTGGTTGCGATCGGGATGATAGGCCTTGGCGAGCTTGCGATAGGCCTTCTTGATGTCGGCCTCGGAGGCGCCCTTGGAGACGCCCAGCACATCGTAGGGATTTCGCATCGGTCTTCAGGATTCTCGGTGCCGCCTGGGGCCGGGCGCCTGCCCGACTCCTTCGGATTAATCTGTCATGTGGACGGCCTGTTGCTTCTCTGCAACGGTCTCGCGCGAGAATTCGCTGCGATTGGCACGCCGTCAACGGGCAGACCCGAACTGTGATCCTAAAAAAGTCGTGCCGGCGACCGGGGTCAGGTGGCGGATTTCGCGGCCCGGATGCGCGTCAGGCCCCACTCGCCGCCGGAGGGCTTGCACCCGGTGCCGCGCACGAAGCGGCTGCCCGCCGGAGAGATCACGGATGCCAGGAAGTCGCGGCAGACGAGGTCGTTCGCGACGTAGGGCAGGCCGGTCGGGTTCACCGAGCCGCGCAGGGTCGTCTCAGGGTTGTCCCACTTTACCGGGCGTCCGTTGCCCTGCGGGTCGAGGGCGACGGCGAGGGCCGCGCTGGCGCGCCGCCAGTCCTCCGCCCCGAGGTCGGCGCCGAAGCCCAGGGGCTTGCGGTCGATGCTGCCGGTGGTGGCCGGTTCCTCGACAGGGCCGCCCTTCGCGAGGGTGGCTTTTGCCGTCTCGGCGCCGGCCGCCGCGGTTTCCTCGCCCTGGAAGGTGAGGATGGGCAGGCCGCAGCCGCCGAGTCCGAGAAGGAGCGCGGCACCGAGGACGCGCGCGGTCCGGCGCGGCCCCGCGGCGGGACGAGTCCGAAGGTCGTTGCCCCCGGTGGTCTGGGCTTTACACTCGCGCCGACGCATTACACCTGATCTCGAACGACGTGTTGGGCCGAATAACGCTCGTGTCCCACGTCGGTGCCCCCCGACCCGGATCTCACCAGAGGAATACGCCTTGGAACGGTTAAGGATCGATGATCCCGCCTCCCCCGCCGAGGCCACCGGCTCCGGCGGCGACTTCACCCGCGCGGCCGATCCGTGGGCCCTGTTCGCCGCCTGGATGGCCGAGGCCGAGGCCTCGGAACCCAATGATCCCAATGCCATGGCCCTGGCCACGGCGGGGGCGGACGACCTGCCCGACGTGCGCGTCGTCCTGCTGAAGGGCGTCGATGCGCGCGGTTTCGTGTTCTACACCAACACCGAATCGACCAAGGGCGATGAACTCCGCGAGAACCCGCAGGCCGCCCTGGTCCTGCACTGGAAGAGCCTGCGCCGTCAGGTCCGCGCGCGCGGCCCCGTGAGCCCCGTCACGCGGGAGGAGGCGGACGCCTACTTCGAGAGCCGCGCCCGCAACAGCCGCATCGGCGCCCATGCCAGCCGCCAGTCCCGCCCCCTGGCGGACCGGGCGACCCTGGAGCGCGCGGTGGCGGAGGTCGCCGACCGTTACGGCGAGGGTCCGGTGCCGCGCCCGGAGAACTGGACCGGGTTCCGCATCGCGCCGGTCTCGATCGAGTTCTGGCAGGACGGCCCCTTCCGCCTGCACGACCGGGTCCGCTTCACCCGGGACGGCGGGCCGTCCGATGGCGGCGCCTGGCGCGGCGCGCGTCTCTATCCTTAAGACCGGCCGGCTCCTTGCTGCGTCGCGGGAGGACCCTGGATTTTAGGGCCCGCGCCGCTTAGACCTTGGCGTGGCGTGGGGGTGTCTTCGGCACGGTGATCACGCGTGCCGGGCGCTCCCCGATCCTGAAGGAACGGTCTTGGCCTCATCCAACGAACGCCGCCGCGTCATGCTACTGACGGGCGCCAGCCGTGGCATCGGCCACGCCACCGTCAAACGGTTCTCGGCGGCCGGATGGCGGGTCATCACCTGCTCGCGCCATCCCTTCCCCGAGAACTGCCCCTGGGAGATGGGACCGGAGGATCACCTCCAGGTCGATCTCGCCGATCCGACCGATACCGTGCGGGGCATCGAGGAGGTGGCCGGGCGCCTCGCCGCCGAGGGCGGCCTCCTGCACGCGCTCGTCAACAATGCGGGCATCTCGCCCAAAGGGCCCCAGGGCGAGCGCCTCGGCGCCATCGCCACCGAGTTCAGCGACTGGCAGCGGGTGTTCCAGGTCAACCTGTTCGCGCCCCTCCTGCTGGCGCGCGGCCTCTGCGAGGAACTCACCCGCGCCAAGGGCTCCATCGTCAACGTCACCTCGATCGCCGGCTCGCGCGTCCATCCCTTCGCGGGGGCGGCCTACGGCACCTCGAAGGCGGCGCTCGCCGGCCTGACCCGCGAGATGGCGAGCGATTTCGGCCCCCTCGGCGTACGCGTCAACGCGATCTCGCCCGGCGAGATCGACACCGCGATCCTGTCGCCGGGCACCGACAAGATCGTGGCCGGAATCCCGCAGCGCCGCCTCGGCACGCCCGACGAGGTCGCCAAGGCGATCTACTTCCTGTGTACCGAGGCCTCGTCCTACGTGAACGGCGCCGAGCTGCACATCAACGGCGGCCAGCATGTCTGAACGGCTGGCGCGTCCCGCGCCGCATGCCGCGTTCCCGAACCGCGCGATGTTGAGCGGCGCAGCCTTGACGCTCGCGGTCCTGAGCCTGGCGCTTCCGGCCCGCGCGGAACCGACGGTGACGATCCTCGACCTGCCCTTCCGGGCCCGGGCCCTGCGCGGTTCCGGCAGCGAGGTCGCGGTCGCGGTGGCGACCTCCGGGCTCCTGCCCCTGGCTCGGCCGCGCGGGGCCAACCCGGCGCAAGGCGACGACGACGTGCCCATCGTGGTGGTCTGGGGCGACGGCGGCGGCGCGGCCCTCAGCCTCGTCGACGGGCAGGTGGCGACCACGCTCCTGGGCGCGGAGGCGGTGGAGGGTCTGGCGGCGGCCGAGACGCCTCGCGGCGCCCTACCCGGCTCCCGTCGGGCCGTGTCCGGCCCCCTGAGCGTGCATCTCGCCGGCCCGGTCCCCGCCCTCTCGGGCGGCCCCGAGCAGGTCGCCAGCCTCGTCGTGCGCGAGCGCCAGCCCGTGGCCATGGGGGGCGACCCGAAGCCGGTTCCGGTCGTGACCACCACGCTCTCGGCCGCGCCCGACTCCGCCTTCGCCCTGCGCCGGCCCCGCATCGCCCGGTTCGCGGGCAAGCCCGTCATCGTCGCGGTCACGGTCGCGCCCGACGGCGGCAGCGCGCTCGCCCTGTTCGGCCGGTCCGAAGCGGGCGCGGACGCCAAGCCCCAAGCAGCCAACCCTGAAGAAGGCAAGCCCACACCATCCTGGGTGCGCCTGGCGCGGGGGGCGGCCCAGGCCACCGCCCCCGGCGGCCAGCCCCTGAAACCGGCGGCCATCGCGGATTTCGCCGGATCGGGCCAGCCGCAGGTCGCCGCCGTGGCAGCGCCCGAGGCCGCCGGTCTGCTCCAGCTCTGGACCCTGGAGGCCGGCGCCCTGCGCGTCGCCCACGAGGCACCGGGCTATACCAACGTCTCCCCCGGCGAGGGCGAGGCGGACCTCTCCACGCTGATCGAGCCGGCCGGGCCGGGCGCGCCCGAGCTCGCCCTGCCGGTCTCCGACCGGAGCGCCCTGGCGATCCTGTCCCTGAAGGACGGTATCCGCGAACGCGTGCGGGCGCCCCTGCCGGGGCTGGCGGCCTTCGGCCTCGCCGGGCTCGGGCGGGGCAGCGCCGCCCGTCTCTTCGTGGGCCTGGCCGATGGCCGCATCGCCGTGGTGACGCCGTGACGGGAAGCGATCCGACAGGGACCGGTCCGAGCCCGACCGATCCGGACGACGCGCAGGCGCGGCTCTTTCCGACGCGCCCCTTCGTGGGCACCTCCATCGCGGTCCTGCGCGGCGACCGCGTCCTCCTGGCCGCCCGGGCCAACGAGCCGATGCGCGGGGTCTGGACCCTGCCCGGCGGCCTTGTCGAGGCGGGCGAGCCCCTGGCCGAGGCGGCCTTGCGCGAGTTGCAGGAGGAGGTCGGCCTCTCGGCCGAGGTGGTGGGCGTGCTGAGCCCCACCGAGATCATCCTGCGCGACGCGTCCGGCCGCGTGCGCCACCACTACGTCGTTCATCCCCACGCCGCCCTCTGGAATGGGGGCGAGCCGGTGGCCGGGCCGGAGGCCCTCGGCGTCCGCTGGGCGACCTTGGCGGAACTCGAGACCCTGGCGACGACGCCGGGCCTCGCCGGCACCGTCCGGGAGGCCTTCGCCCGCGTCACCCTACGCCCGGAGCCGCTTGCGTGAGGCGTGTTCGGGTCCTGTCGTCGATCCTCCTCGGTAGCCTTGCCGTGCTGGTGGCCCTGCCCGGCCCCGGCCTCGCCCAGCAGGCGCGGGGCAGTGCCGCCCGCCCCGCCGCGAAGCCCGCCGAGAAAGAGCCAGCCCCGCCCGCCGAGCCGCCGCCCGCACCCTACGACCGCGACCTGATGCGGCTCTCCGAAATCATCGGATCGCTGGCCTTCCTGCGCGAACTCTGCGCCACCCCGGACGCCGCCGAGTGGCCGGCCCGGATGAAGGCCCTGATGGAAGCGGAGGGCGTGACCCCGAACCGGCGCGACCGCCTCGCCGGGGCCTACAACCGCGGCTATCGCGGCTACAGCCTCACCTATCGCGTCTGCACCCCCGCCGCGACGGAGGCCGCGAGCCGCTTCGTGACCGAGGGAGAGCGCCTCTCGCACGCTCTGGCAAGCCGCTTCGGCGGTTGAACAACGCCCGCCGTGGAGCGCGTCCGTTCACCCTGTCGGCTGCTCCGAATCCGCGCGGAATCACCGTGAACGGACGGTGATCGGGCCCCCTTGATGCAACCGGGACACAGCTCCGGGGGATGACCGCGAAACGCATAATTTGAGCGCCGGCGTTAACCGCTTCGCAATTCCTGGCTTTGCGAACCCGCCGCCGCGTCCTATCCTCAATGGACTGGCCGGTTGTTTCGCCGGCGCAAACGATGATGTGGCCCATGCACATGGATACGGTCTCCGCGCCCTTCGAGGCGGATCTCGACGACAAGCGCGCCGCGCTCGGCTACGTCTCGGAGGCCTTTGCCGAAGGCTGTCTCGACGGCCTCGACGGCGACTGCATGGCCCAGGCCGCTCTGTTCGCAGCCTTCCAGGAACTCGTGATGACCTATGGCGAGGAGGCGACCGCCCGTTACGCGGAAGGGTTCCCGGACCGGATCCGCGGTGGCGCCTTCACCACCAGCCCGCAGCATTAAGGTTACACGTTCCCTAACGGGAAACGCTGGTCCCCGGTCGGGGATCGGCACGCGGGCAGGTCTTCGGGCCTGCCCTTTTTTGTAAGGCGCGTCCCCTGTTCCCGGGCGCGCCATCGCCGTCAGGCGCGTGGCAGCGCCTCCTCGAACACCACCGCCTCGCCCCGCGACGGCGCGGCGAGCGCCCCCTCCCACATCACGCTGTGGCCGCGCACCAGGGTGCCCACGGGCCAGCCCGTCACGGTGACGCCGTCATAGGGCGTCCAGCCGCATTTCGAGGCGATCCACTCGTTGCGGATGGTTTCCCGGCGCTTGAGGTCCACCACCGTCACGTCGGCGTCGTAGCCGACCGCGAGGCGCCCCTTCCGGGCGATCCCGAACAGGCGCTTGGGACCGGCGCTGGTGAGGTCGACGAAGCGCGCCAGCGAGAGCCGGCCGGCGGCGACGTGGTCGAGCATGATCGGCACCAGGGTCTGCACGCCGGTCATGCCGGAGGGTGATTCCGGGTAGGGCTTGGCCTTTTCCTCCAGCAAGTGCGGGGCGTGGTCGGAGCCGAGCACGTCGACGACGCCCTGGGAGAGCCCGTGCCAGATGCCGTCGCGGTGGTCGGTCCCGCGCACCGGCGGGTTCATCTGCACCAGGGTGCCGAGGCGCGCATAGGCCTCGTCGCCGTCGAGGGTGAGGTGGTGGGGCGTGGCCTCGCAGGTTGCGACGTCCTTGGCCTCGGCCAGGTACGCCATCTCCTCCTTCGTCGAGATGTGCAGGATGTGGATGCGCGCGCCCGTGGCCCGGGCGATGCGCACGAGGCGCTGCGTCGCCTTGAGCGCAGCCTCGGGCGAGCGCCAGACCGGGTGCGAGGAGGGATCGCCCGCCACGCGGCGGTCCTTCTGTGCCCGCAGCATCGGTTCGTCCTCTGCGTGGAAGGCGGCGCGCCGGCGGGTCCGCTTCAGGATCTCGGTGACGCCGGCATCGTCCTCGACCAGGAGCGAGCCCGTGGAGGAGCCGACGAACACCTTGATGCCGGCCGCCCCCGGCAGGCGCTCGAGTTCGGGCACGAGATGCGCGTTCTCGTGGGTGCCGCCGACCCAGAACGCGAAGTCGCAATGCATCCGGTGATGGGCGCGAGAAACCTTGTCGGCGAGCGCCTCGGCGCTGGTGGTGAGCGGGTTGGTGTTCGGCATCTCGAACACCGTGGTCACACCGCCCATGACGGCCGCGCGCGAGCCCGATTCGAGGTCTTCCTTGTGATCGAGCCCCGGCTCGCGGAAATGCACCTGGCTGTCGATCACGCCGGGCAGGAGGTGCAGGCCGGTGCAATCGCGCCGCTCGACGGCCGCGGCCGCAGCGAGGTCGCCGATCGCCGCGATGCGTCCGGCACGGATGCCGAGATCGGCACGGATCGCGCCGTCCTGGTTGACGATCGTGCCGCCGGCGAAGACGAGGTCGAAGGGCTCTTGCATTCCGGGTCTCCTCGGGCGGGCCGCGCGTGAGGGGCGCATTGAGACGGGGTCGCGGGCGGCTTATGTCAGCCCCGGACGGCGCGCAATGCCGCCGCCACTTGTATCCAAGGAGCCGCCATGCCGATCGCCATGCTGCCGGACCGCGCCGTCGTCACCGTCTCGGGCGAGGATGCGACGAGCTTCCTGCAGGGCGTGGTGACCTGCAACGTCGAGACCCTCGAGGCCGGCGAGGCGCGCCTCGGCGCCCTGCTCACACCACAGGGCAAGATCCTGTTCGATTTCCTCGTCGCCCGCGCGGCCGACGGCTTCCAACTCGATGCCGCCGCCGATCAGGCGCCCGGCCTCGCCAAGCGCCTCGGGCTCTACCGCCTGCGCGCCAAGGTGACGATCACCCTCGACCCGACGCTGGGTGTCGCCGCCGCCTGGGACGGCGCCGAGACCGCCGCCACGGTGACGCGCCTGCGCGACGGCCGTCTCGGGGATCTGGGCGAGCGCCTGATTTTCCCCGTCGGCGCCTTCTCGGCGGATGCCACGGAGGCGGATTACCACGCCCACCGCATCGCCCACGGCATCCCCGAGGGCGGGCGCGACTTCCCCTGGTCCGACGCCTTCCCGCACGAGGCGCTGATGGACCAGCTCGGCGGAGTCGACTTCCGCAAGGGCTGCTATGTCGGCCAGGAGGTGGTCTCGCGCATGCAGCATCGCGGAACCGCCCGCACCCGGATCGTGCCCCTCGTGGCGGTCGACGGCGAGGCCCTGGAATCCGGCGCCGAGATCACGTCCGGGGCGCGTGGGCTCGGCACGGTGGGCAGCGTCGCGGGTCGGCGCGGTCTCGGCACCCTGCGCCTCGACCGCCTCGCCGACGCGCTGGCCGCCGGCGAGACCCTGCGCGCCGGCCGCACCCTGATCGGCGTCGAGAAGCCGGCCTTCGCGACCTTCGCGTTTCCGGAGGTGGTGCCAGCCGGCTGAGATCGACGCGCGAACCGCACCCGGCTAAACCCTCGCCGATGCTCAGCGATACCTCCGGCCTGATCAAACACCCCGACGGCTGCGCCCGCTGCTGGTGGGCCGGAGCGGACCCGACCTATGTCGCCTACCACGACACGGAGTGGGGTGTGCCGGAATGGGATGGCCGCGCCTTGTACGAAAAACTGATCCTCGACGGTTTCCAGGCCGGCCTGTCCTGGATCACCATCCTGCGCCGCCGCGAGGGATTCCGGCGCGCCTTCGCGGAGTTCGACCCGGAGGCCATCGCGCGCTTCACGGATGCGGATGTCGCGCGGCTGATGCAGGATACCGGCATCATCCGGAACCGCGCCAAGATCGTCGGTACGATCGCGGGCGCACGGGCCTACCTCGCCATCGAGGCGCGCGGGCCGGGGTTTTCGGATTTCCTCTGGGACTTCGTCGATGGCGTGCCGATCCAGGGGCGGGCACGGGACCGAACGGGCATCGCCACCGAGACCGAGGTCTCCCGGAAATTGTCGAAGGCCCTGAAGGCGGAGGGGTTCACGTTCTGCGGGCCGACCATCGTCCACGCCTTCATGCAGGCGGTCGGCCTCGTCAACGATCACCTCGTGGGCTGCCACCGGCACGCCTTCTGCGCCGCCCTCGGGGAAGCGCCATGAGCGGGCCGCGCGGGCGCGCCTGGCAGCGCATGCTGTCGGGCCGGCGCCTCGACCTCCTCGATCCATCCCCCCGGGACGTGGAGATCGCCGACATCGCCCACGGCCTCGCCCGCGTCGCCCGCTGGAACGGGCAGACGGCGGGACCGCACGTCTTCTCGGTGGCCCAGCACGCCTTGCTGGTGGAAGCGATCGGCGGCGACTTGACGAGCGGGCCCACGCCGGCCCTGCGCGTGGAACTCCTGCTTCACGACGCGCCCGAATACGTCATCGGCGACATCATCTCGCCCCTCAAGGCGGCCATCGGCGATTCGTACAAGGACGTGGAGCGCCGCCTCCTCACGGCGATCCGCGCGCGCTTCGCCCTGCCCGAGCCCGGCCCGGCGCAGATCGCCCTGGTGAAGCGCGCCGACGGCATCGCCGCCTATCACGAGGCGATCCGGCTCGCGGGGTTCGCGCGGGAGGAGGCGGACGCGGTCTTCGGGCCCTGCGCGGCGCTCGCGCCCGAGGCCGAGGCCCTGCTGGCACCCTGGCCGACCGATGTGGCACAGAGCCGGTTTCTCGCCCGCTTCCACGCCCTGACCGGCCCGGAACCCGCCTGATGCCCCATCTCCAGGTCTGTCCGCTGTCGCGCCTGCCCGAGACCCTCGCGGCGTCCGGCGCGCGCCATCTCATGACGCTGATGAAGGTCGGCACCGCGATCCCCCGGCCCGAGGCCATCGCCGAGGGGCGCCACTGCGTGGTCGAGGTCAGCGACATCGTGGCGCCGATGGACGGGCACGTGACGCCGGGCGAGGCGCATGTGGGCGCGATCCTCGCCTTCGCGGAGGCCTGGGATCGGCGCGAACCGCTGCTGATTCACTGCTACGCGGGCATCAGCCGTTCCACCGCGGCGGCCTACATCGCCGCCTGCGCCCTGGCGCCCGAGCGCGACGAGGCCGAGGTCGCCCGCGCGCTGCGGGACGCCTCGCCCTCGGCGACCCCGAACGCCCTGTTCGTGGCGATCGCCGACCGGATGCTGGGACGCGGCGGGCGGATGGTCGCGGCTATCGCGGAGATCGGGCGCGGTGCAGAGGCGTTCGAGGGCGAGCCGTTCCGGCTGGCGTTGACACCTGACCTTCAAATCGGCGCATAACACATTGGCGGAACGCGCTGATCCTGCGCCGGATCCATGGCGCCGCGCCGGGCGGAACGCTTGGGAATCAGGTGTGGCGCAAACGCCGCCCCGGGTCATGAAACGCCAGCCCGGCGACCGGATCGGGTTGCCGGCTTCGCGGCGACGGGCTTAGACCGTCAGAATCAAGGGGTAGTTTAGAATGAGTGTCACGCGACCCGCCGTTGCTTCGACGGGCGGTGCCGGTGAGACGGCACTCGACCTGCCGTTCGAGAAGGCCCTGGAGCAGCTCGAGGATATCGTGCGCCGCCTTGAGAAAGGCGACGTGCCCCTCGACGAATCGGTGGCGATCTACGAGCGCGGCGAGGCGTTGAAGCGCCACTGCGAAGGGCTTCTGCAGAAGGCCGAGGCCCGAATCCAGAAGATCACCCTCGGGGCCGACGGCAAGGCCGCCGGCGTGGCGCCCCTCGATGTCGACGAGGGTGTCCGCGGATGACCCCGGTTCAAAAATGTCATTGGCCGCAAGCGATTGCGCGCCTGTCTTCCCTCCGGGCGTGAGGTCGATCGGTGTCACGGCAAGAAACCACGCAAGCGGGCCCTGTCTCTTCGGAGGCGACGGCGATCCTGGACGGGCTGGCGGAACCGGCGTCGCTTCGGCTTTTGCCGGAGAGCGAGCTGCAGGCGGTGGCCGACGCGGTGCGCACGGAGATGATCGACGCGGTCTCGGTCACGGGCGGGCACCTGGGCTCGGGGCTGGGGGTGGTCGAGCTGACGGTGGCGCTGCACCACGTGTTCGACACGCCGGACGACCGCATCGTCTGGGACGTCGGGCACCAGGCCTACCCGCACAAGATCCTCACCGGCCGGCGCGACCGCATCCGGACCCTGCGCCAGCCCGGCGGGCTGTCGGGCTTCACCAAGCGCTCGGAGAGCGTCTACGACCCCTTCGGCGCGGCCCATTCCTCGACCTCGATCTCGGCCGCGCTCGGCATGGCGGTGGCGCGTGACCTCGACGAGGCCTCGGCCAAGGTCAAGGGTGCGCCGGCGGGCAAGCGCCGCAACATGATCGCGGTGATCGGCGACGGCTCGATGTCGGCGGGCATGGCCTACGAGGCCATGAACAATGCCGGCGCGCTGAAATCCCGCCTGATCGTGATCCTCAACGACAACGACATGTCGATCGCGCCCCCGGTCGGCGCCATGTCGGCCTACTTCGCGCGCCTGGCCTCCGGTGACGCCTACCAGTCCCTGCGCGAGACCGCCAAGCAGCTGGGCAAGCTGTTGCCGAAGGCGATCTACCAGCGCGCGGCGGCGGCCGAGGAATACGCCCGCTCCCTGGTGGTGGGCTCGGGCACGATGTTCGAGGAGATGGGCTTCCACTATGTCGGGCCGGTCGACGGTCACAACCTCGACCACCTGCTGCCCGTCCTCAAGAACGTGCGTGATTCCGAGCAGGGCCCGATCCTGCTCCACGTCGTCACCCAGAAGGGCAAGGGCTACGCGCCGGCGGAGGCCAGCGCCGACCGCTACCACGGGGTGGTCAAGTTCGACGTGCTCTCGGGGGTCCAGGCCAAGGCCAAGCCCAACGCCCCGGCCTACACGCGGGTGTTCGGCGAGAGCCTGATCAAGGCGGCGGATGCCGACGAGAAGGTCGTGGCGATCACGGCGGCGATGCCCGGCGGCACGGGCATCGACCTGTTCGGCCAGGCGCATCCCGAGCGCACCTTCGATGTGGGCATCGCCGAGCAGCACGCGGTGACCTTCGCGGGCGGGCTGGCCACCGAGGGCTACAAGCCGTTCGTGGCGATCTACTCGACCTTCCTGCAGCGGGCCTACGACCAGGTCGTGCACGACGTGGCGCTGCAGAACCTGCCCGTGCGCTTCTGCATGGACCGGGCCGGCCTGGTCGGGGCGGACGGGGCGACGCATGCGGGCGCCTTCGACCTGGCCTATCTCTGCTGCCTGCCGAACATGACGGTGATGGCGGCCTCGGACGAGGCCGAACTCGTGCACATGGTGGCGACGGCGCACGCGCACGACACGGGCCCGATCGCGCTGCGCTACCCGCGCGGCGAGGGGGTGGGCGTGGACCTGCCGGAGCGCGGGGTCGCGCTGCCGATCGGCAAGGGCCGGATGGTGCGGGCGCCCGAGGGGGCGCGAGTGGCGCTTCTGGCGCTGGGCACGCGGATGGCGGAGGCGCTGAAGGCGGCCGACGCGCTGGAGGCGGAGGGCATCGCGGTGAGCGTGGCGGATGCGCGCTTCGCCAAGCCGCTGGACGAGGCGCTGATTCTCGATCTCGCCGGCCGCCACGAGGTCCTGGTGACCCTGGAGGAGGGCTCGGTGGGGGGCTTCGGCGCCATGGTGCTGCACCTGCTCGCCGAGCGGGGCGCGCTGGATGCCGGCCGGGTCCGGGTGCGCACGCTGACCCTGCCCGACACCTACCAGGACCACAACACCCCGGATGCCATGTACGCCGAGGCCGGCCTCGACGCCGCCGGCATCCTGAAAACCGTCAAGGCCGCCCTCCCCGAGCGGAAGGCGCGCGGCGCCAAGCTCGTCAGCGTCGCCCAGAAATAGGCCCGTCCCGAAGATCCCGCGGAGCCGTCGGCTCCGCGGGGTGAGCCCAAACCCTACTTGATCACCGCGCAGGCGATGCGGGCGCCGGCGCCACCGATGGGCTGGGTGGTGTGATCGTCCTCGTTGGCGTGGATGATCAGGGCCGAGCCGTCCCCGTCCTTCAGGGCGCCCTCGCCCGTCAGCGGCGTCTCGCTCGACACCTCCGCGTTCACCGAACCGTCCGCATTGGCGAAGACGTTGGGCAGGTCGCCCTCGTCCGGGCCCTCGGCGTTGAGCAGGCCGTGCTTGCTCTGGTCGTGGTTCACATGGGCCTTCGACTTCTCGAACTTCGCGGTGTCCGAGCAGTCGCCCACGGCGTGGAAGTGGATGCCGTGCCAGCCGGGGGGGAGACCGCCAGGCTGGATCATCACGCGCATGACCAGGGCGCTCGCGCCGTCGCGAATCACGATCTTGCCGATGGGCTCGCCCTTTCCGTTCTGGATCGGGCTCTCGAAGGTCTGCGGGGCCGCGGGGGGCGCCGCCGGAGCCTCGGGCGCCGCCGGGGCGGTCTGCGCGAGGGCGGGATGGGCGGCCAGGGCCGTGCTCGCGGCAAGCGCGAGGACCGACAGAACACGTCTCATGGAATGGCTCTCCTCTCCACGCCGGGTCGATTGTGGAGCGTCAACGAACATGGTCCCGGGACGATCCACGGCAATGCCGCGTCCGTCGCGGACCTTTCCCACGGGCGGCCGCCGGACGCCAGCCGCCGGAGCCCGGAACGGCCCGCGCGGCCCCGCGATTCGAATCCTGCGAAGCAATCGCGGAACAAGGGCGGCGTCGTGCCCGGCAAGGATCGCCGTGCGTGGACGGACCCGTAAGATTTCCCTAAGGTTCCCAAAGATGAGGCTGGGCTTGGCCGTGATTCGCAGGGTTCGCTCGGCGAGGCGGAACACGGGTGCGGGGTCCGGCGCGGACTGCTCGTTGGAGGTCGTGATGACGTTCGCCGCCCATCGTCGCCTCGGGATCGCCGCCTTCGCGCTTGGCCTCCTGCCCCTCCTCGCGCTCCTGCCCGCCTCGGCCGAGACCGCGCCGGCCGGCCGGTCCTGGACCGATCCGCCTCCCCGCGAGTCTCACGAGATCAAGGCGGGCGAGGTCCAGGGACGCGAGACTAAGGACAAGGTCGAGGCCCCGGCCGTGTCCGGCGCGCCGGGCCCCGTGGCCGCGCCGCGCCGGTCGGTCGCCACCGCAGCCCGCCCGCGCAAGGTTGCCGCCCGTCCAGTTCCGCGCCGGGTGGCGGCGGCCCGGCCCGCGGCTCCACGCCGACCCGTCGTGGCGGCCCTGCCCCGCACCCGCGTGACCGCACCTGCCCCCCGGCCCGCCATCCGCGCGGTGACGATGCGCCCGGCCGTCGCGCCGCCGATGTCCCGCTACGGCTACGCCGTCGAGGCGGCCCCGGATCGCTCCGGCGTGTTCGTCGGCGGGCGGATGTTCGAGGACGACCGGGCGGCCCGAGTGCGCCGGGCCCAGGAGGCCGGGTACATCGTGGTCCGGTCCCGCACCGTCGAGTTTCCCGACGGCCGCCGCCTTCGCACCTACCAACCCCTCGACGAGGAGGCCGACGATTAGCCCGCGTGCAAACGAAAGCCCCCGCCGGGTCTACCGGCGGGGGCTTCCAGAGGGGTGATCCGGCGGGGTTCGATCAGCGCAGGCGGCCGGGGCGAGCCGGCTCGAACACGATGCGGCGGTGGAACGCGCACCAGCTCTTGCCATCGGGCGCCGGCGCGCCGCAGCAGACCGCGCGGTCGTTCGGCTCGCCGATGATGAACTTGCACACGAAGGCGCCGGACTGCGCGAACGGAACCCGCAATTCGGCGGAGGGCTCTGCGATCGCGTCGGCCTCGCCGACCTGTGACATGCGGACAAGCTGGTTCATGGATCGAATGGCTCGCGGACTGGTTTTTCGCGGGCGAGGGCCCACGGAAAGTTTCGGGTGAGAAGCGCGTCGTGTCCTGGCAGGCCTTCGCCTCACAGGAACCCGGCACGACACCGCGGACATTCGTGAGGCAAAACGTCGACACCGCGGGCATCTAAAGCGCGGCCGAACCAGACGCGACAGCGTCATGCTGCTGTTATATCTGGGGTTTGACCCTCGGGAAACAAGGCATCGCGCATGGGTGTGCTGCAACGCACAGACGGTCGGGCCGTCCACACCGCCGTTGGCGGGCCGCGCGCGCGGTCCGCGGCAGGCGGTTCAAGGGGATAGGCCCCGGTTTCTTGAGGTCGCGCGGCCTCGGGTGTAGTCGGGGCGCAGGCTCACCCGGTTCGCCACGGCCGCAAGGAACCCCATGCGCGTCTTCGTGACCGGCACCGCCGGCTTCATCGGCTACCACCTCGCGCGGCGCCTTCTCGACGAGGGGCATGCCGTCACGGGTTTCGACGGCTTCAGCGACTATTACGACGTTGGCCTGAAACGGGCGCGCCACGCCGACCTCGCCGGCAATCCCGATTTCACCTCCGTCGAGGCCCGCCTGGAGACGCCGGGCGCGCTGCTGGCGGCGGTCGGGGAGGCGCGGCCCGAGATCGTCGTACACCTCGCGGCCCAGGCCGGCGTGCGTTACAGCCTGGAGAATCCCGGCGCCTACGTGGAGGCCAACCTCGTCGGCACGGCGAACCTCGTCGAGGCGGTGCGGGCGCACCCGGTACGCCACCTCCTGTTCGCCTCCACGAGCTCGGCCTATGGCGGCAACACTGCCCTGCCGTTCCGCGAGACCGACCCCGCGGTGACGCCGCTGACCCTGTACGCCGCCTCCAAGCTCGCGGGCGAGGCGATGATGCATTCCTACAGCCACCTGTTCGGCATTCCGACCACCGCCTTCCGGTTCTTCACGGTCTACGGCCCCTGGGGCCGACCCGACATGGCGCTGTTCCTGTTCACGCGGAAGATCCTGGCGGGCGAGCCGATCTCGGTCTTCGCCGGGGGCGCGGCCGAGCGTGACTTCACCTATATCGATGACCTCGTCGCGGCGATCCGCGGATTGATGGACCGGCCCCCGCCTCGTCCCGGCGACGGAGAAGGCCCGGCCTGCCCCGGCGACACCCTGAGCCCGGTGGCACCGTTCCGCCTCGTCAATATCGGGGGCGGCCACCCGGTCCGGGTCGACGCGATGATCGACGAACTGGAACGCGCCCTCGGCGCCCGCGCCGAGCGCATCCTCCAGCCCCTGCCCCCCGGCGACGTGCCCAGCACCGAGGCGAGCACCGACCTCCTGCGGGCGCTGATCGGAGGGGTGCCCGAAACGCCGCTTAGGCTCGGCATCCCCGCCTTCGTGGCGTGGTACCGGGGCTATTACGGGGTTTGATTCGCGAGACCCCGCTCCGGCGAATCCTCCCCGCCAAAGCTATCTTTTCGCCAAGACCAACTCCCCTGCCGTTCCGACCGAAGCATGTCCCCCCGATGATCTCCAGATCCTTCCCGCCCCGGCGCGCCCGCCGAGACGGCCCGTTCCACGGCGTCCCGGGTGGCCGGCGATGATGGCCCTGCGCTCCACCGCCCTGGCGGCGGCCGGGCTCTTCGCCTTCCTGCTGTTCTGGGAGGCGATGCCGCGCCTCGGCCTCATCAATCCGGCCTTCCTGCCGCCGCCGAGCACGATCCCGGCGGCCTTCCTCAACGAGGTCCGCCTCGGTGTCTGGGGCGAGGCGGTCCTGTCGAGCCTCAGCCACTACGTGACCGGCCTCGGGGTCGGCGCGGGCGCGGGCATCGCGCTCGGGCTGCTCAGCGGCATGTTCCGCTGGTTCGAGGCGGCGACCGCCTGGATCGTGCGTCTGCTGCGGCCGATCCCCGGTCTCGCCTGGGTGCCGTTCGCCATCATCTGGTTCGGCGTCCAGCCGGAGGCCGCCGTGTTCATCATCGCCATCGGCGTGTTCTGGATCGTGTTCTTCGCGACGCAAGGGGCGGTGCGCGGCGTCGACCGCGACCTCGTCGAGGTGGCCCAGGCCTTCGGCTTCGGCTCGCCCTGGGCGCGGCTGACCAAGATCCTGCTCCCGGCCGCGACGCCCGGCATCCTCGTCGGCCTGCGCACGGCGCTGGGCCAGGCCTGGATGGCGGTGGTGGCCGCCGAGATCTTCGGCGTGCCCGGCGTCGGCGCCCGGATGATGCAGGCATCGAGCCTGCTCTCCACCGACATCGTCGTCGTCTACATGCTCACCATGGCCGCCCTCTACGGCCTGTTCGACACGGCCTTCGTCGCCCTCCAGGGGTGGCTCCTACGGTGGCGCGCCTGAGATGTCCGAATCGATCACCTCCGAGCCGATCATTTCCATCGCGGGCTTAAGCCTCGCCTATGAGCGCGCTGGCACCCGCAACGTCATCCTGGCGGATCTCGACCTCACGGTGGCGCGCGGCGAGTTCCTCGTCATCGTGGGCGAATCCGGTGTCGGCAAGTCCACCGTCCTGCGGGTGCTGATCGGGCTGGCCAAGCCGAGCTCGGGCACCGTCCGGCTTCGCGCCCGCCCGGATTGCCGCACGCCGATGGCCCTGGTGTTCCAGGATGCGCGGCTGCTGCCCTGGCGTCGGGTCGTCGCCAACGTCGCCTTCGGCCTCGAGGGCAGTGGCCTCTCGAAGGCCGAGCGCCTGGCCAAGGCGCAGGCCATGCTCGACCTCGTGGGCCTGAGCGATCTCGGCCAGCGCTGGCCGCACCAGCTCTCCGGCGGCCAGCGCCAGCGCGTCGCCATCGCGCGGGCGCTCGCGGTCGACCCGGACGTGCTGCTCATGGACGAGCCGTTCTCGGCGCTGGACAGCTTCACCCGCGAGGGTCTGCAGGACGAGTTGCAGCGCATCCAGGCGGCGACGGGCAAGACCATCCTGTTCGTCACCCACGACATCGACGAGGCCGTGACGCTCGCCGACCGGGTCGTCGTGCTCGCGGGCAGCCCCGGCCGGCTGGCGGCCGAGATGCCGATCACGGTGCCCCGGCCCCGGCGGCGGCGCGACGCCGCCCTCCAGGAAGCCGCCCGGCAATTGCGGATGGAGCTGTCGAACCGCTCCGCGGAACTCTGAAGGCCGGGGCCGGAACGGATCGCGGCCGGCTGCCGAAAGGGTCGCGGCCGCAGCCGTTGCCATCGGTCGTGCGGGGCTCTACCCCGCTGGGACACCCGTTCGCTTCGAGGATCAGGCCGATGCGCCGCCGCACCCGTTCGCTGATCGGCACCATCGTGATGCTGGCCTTCATCATCGTCTACGCGCCGCTGGCCATGGCGCTGGCCGACAGCCGGATCTCGCAGACGCCGGCGCCCGTGCAGGCGATACTCTACGCCCTGCTCGGCATCGCCTGGATCTTCCCCCTGATGCCGCTGATCAGCTGGATGGGCCGGAACGACGGCAGCGACGATGCCGCGAACGGGCCACCGCAGCCGCGCTGAGGCCGGGGCGCGTGGAATTCCTGGCGCGGCGTCGGTTTTTCGCCGCACTCGGGCGCCAGAACCGCCCCCTGTCATTCGTTCAGAGGCCGTCGTCCCGCTCAATGCCTTCCCTGCGCACGCATCTGCTTCTGCTCGGCTTCGTGGTTCCGGCTCTGGTCCACCTCGTCTCGGGATCGCCGGCGCAGGCCCAGGGCGCGCCCCGCTCGGTCTCGGATTGCGAGCGCCTGAAGAACGACCTCGCCTACAACCAGTGCCTCGCCATGTTCGGGCCGGCCGCCCGGAACGTCGCCAGCGGTGCCTCCACCAGCACGGCCTCGGCCGATGTCGCCAGCGCACTCGCGGCGATTCCGCAGAGCATCGCGGCGAGTGCGGCGGCCACGGGGGCGGCCATCGCCTCCATCGGGCGTCGCGGACGGCGCGGGCGTTACGCGCGCCACGGCCGCCAGAGCGCCAGCTTCGCCATCGCGGGCGGCGAGAGCCGCTCGTATCGCCGGCACCGCCGCCGGCGCTGAAGCGCCTTACGCGACCGGTCGGTGCTGAAGCGCCTTACGCGACCGGTCGGCGCTGAAGCGCCTTACGCGACCGGTCGGCGCTGAAGCGCCTTACGCGACCGGTCGGCGCTGAAGCGCCTTACGCGACGTTGAGCCTGCGGCCCCGGTTCCACGCCAGGAACGGCACGCCCGAGAGCAGGGCCGCGAGCGCGGCCTCCGTCTGGTGGTGGCCGTTCACCGAGACTCGCGGCAGTGCGTGCAGGTGGTCCGCATGGGGGCCGAAGAGGTGCCCGGGCCGGGTCGTCACAGCCGTGGCGAAGCCGAGTTCGTGTGCGAGGGCGAAGTCGCGCGGGCCGGCCGAGGTCGGGTCGCCCACCGGGTAGGACAGGTGCGTGACCGGGCGCCCGAGTTCGGCCGCGATCCGCGCCCGCCCCTCACCGATCTCCCGGCGCGCGGCCGCCGCGCCATGCTTGGCCAGCATCGGGTGGCTGATCGTGTGGGCGCCGAAGGTCACGAGCGGGTCGCGGCCGAGGTCCCGCAGGTCGGACCATCCCAGGCAGAGGTCGCCGGCCATGCGCCCGGGCGCGAAGCCAGCCTCCGCGCAGAGATCCGCGATCACCGCCAGGAGGCGCTCCTCCGGCCCGGCCCGGAGGGCGCGGTAGACCGCCTCGAAGGCGGCCGATTTCCCGGGCGCGTCCCGGGCCGGCAGGTCGAGTCCGGCCTCGGGCACCCGCACCCGGTCGAGGCGGGCGATCGCCGCCTCCAGCTCCAGCCACCACAGCCGGCCCCGCCCGTCCGCGAAGTCGCTGGTCACGAACAGCGTCCAGGGCGCTCCGTGACGCCGCAGGATGGGGGCCGCATGCTCGGCATTGTCGCGGTAGCCGTCGTCGAAGGTCAGCACGACGAACGGGCGGCCCCCGCCCGCGAGGCGTTCCGGCAGGGCGTCGAGGCCGATGATCTCGAATCCGCGCCGCCGCACCATCGCGAGGGTCCGGTCCAGGAAGTCCGGGGTGATCGCCAGCAGCGTGTTGGGGGCGTAGGCGCCGGGCGCGCCGGGGCGTACGTGGTGGAAGGTCAGGATCAGGCCGCGTCCGCGCGCCAGCGACCCCATCCACAGGTCCGCCCGGCTCGCCGCGATGGCGCGAAAGCCCGCGGCGAACAGGCGGTGCCGACGGCTCAAGGGCGGTGTCTCGGGGCCGGGCATGGTGAATCCTTCCGTGAGCGGCCGCAGGAAACCACGGCAACCGGCAAGGTTTCGTTACCCACGCGCGCAGAGAGGCCGGGCCCGTCGCCCCCGCGTCACCCGGCGATTAAGGGGTCGGACGGCAGGAAGGACGGACAGGGTCGGCCGGGGGATTCGCTGGCCGCGAGGGAGCATGGCATGGCTGTTCTTGCCCACGAGGGAGTCGGAAGCGGAGTGATGCACGCGCGGCTGCAGGGCGGCTTCAGCGCCGAAGTGTTCGACGACCTGGCCTCCGTCGAGGCGCTGTGGCGCGGCATGGAGGCGGATGCCGCGGTGATGGGCACGCCCTATCAGCGCTTCGACTGGGTTTCGGCCTTCGCCGCCGCACGGCCCGGCGCCGACCTGCAGATCGTCGTCCTGCGTGACGCGGGCGGGCGCCCGCGTGTGCTCCTCCCCCTCGTGGTCGCCCGCGAGGGCGGGGTACGGGTGGCCCGCGTGGTCGGCTGCAAGCACGCCAACTACCACATGCCGCTCTTCGCCTCGCGCGAGGCGGCCGCGATGCGGCCGGAGGACCTCATCGAGCATCTGCGGGTCTTCGGCTGCGGCGCCGGCATCGACGTCTTCGCCCTCTCGCACCAGCCCCGCTTCTGGGACGGGGCCGCCAACCCGCTCGGCGCCCGTGCCGAGCGCGCGGCGAGCGACGCTTACGGCCTGATCCTCGGTCCCGATCCGGAGTCGACGGTCAAGCGCGTGTTCAGCGGCGATGCGCGCAAGAAGCTTCGCTCGAAGGAGAAGAAGCTCGTCGAGGCCTTCGGGCCCGTCGCCTGCCGGCGCGCCGGCACGGCCGAGGAGGTCCGGCACTACCTGTCGGCCTTCTATGAGCAGAAGGCGCAGCGCTTCGCCGCCATGGGCGTCGCCAACCCCTATGCCGACCCCCTGATCCGGGCGTTCCTGGCGCGCGGCACCGCGCTCGAGCCGGGCACCGACCCTGCCATCGAGGTGACGGCCCTGGTGGCGACGCGAACCGACCGGGTCTTCGCGGTCTTCGCCGGCGCCGTCGACGGCCAGCGCTACAGTGGCATGATGACGTCCTTCGACGCCGACCCGTTGGTCAGCCGGTCGAGCCCCGGCGACATCCTGCTGCATCACCTCATTGCCGACCAGACCGCCCGGGGCCGGCGCGCCTTCGACCTCGGCGTCGGCGAGGCCCGCTACAAGGCCAGCATCTGCGACGAGACCATCGAGCTGGGGGAGACCACCATTCCGGTGACTCTGCGCGGCCACCTGTTCGCCCTGCGGGCGGTTGGGACCGCCCGGCTCAAGCGCCGGATCAAGCGTGATCCACGCCTGATGGCGCTGGCGCGGCGCCTGCGTCGCCGGGCCGTCGCACCGGCGGCCGAATAGCCGGGGCGCGTCCGCCGGATCAGGCCGCCGAGAGGCGCAGGGGCATCGCCTCCGCGTCGTCGAAATCCGGCCGCGCCGGGGCCCGCACGGCCGCCGCGCGGTCCTGGGCGACCAGGATCTGGCCGGCGCCGGAGGCTTCGGCGCGGAGGTAGAGGTCCACGAGGTCGGCATCCTCCGGGTCGCGGTCCGAGGCGATCACGACGCTGCCCATCTGCTGGCCCGTCGCCGCCAGGATCTCGCGGGCGAGTCGGGTCTGCGGCGTACCGAGGCGGCACACGACCCAGTCATAGGCCTGGGTCAGGGCGTCGAGGGTGATGGCCACGGCCTGCGGCTCCTCCGCCAGGATCGCGGCATCGAGGAAGCCGCGCTGGATCGCGTGCAGGCGCGAGCCCGGGATCGACTGAATCACGTCGAGGAAGGCGGCCTCCCCCGCCACGAGGTCCGTGAGGCCGTACGCATCCTCCGCGCAGGCCGGGCCGTTGAGGTCCAGCACCACGGCGCTGTCGCGGGCCGCGAGGGTTCCGCCGAGGCTCACCGCGAGGCCGGCGCCCTCGCCGCGCGGCGCGAGCGTTTCGATGACCAGCACCGTGCGTCCCGCGCCCATGGCGGGGGCTCGCCCGGAGCGCAGGCGCCCGATGAGCTGGTCGAGGTCATAGGGTTCGGCCGGCTGGCCGCCGCGCGCCGAGCTTCGGCGGGCGTTGGCCACGGCTTCGACGGCGGGCTTCGGCGGGACCGAGGCGCCGAACGGCGCCGGGTTCGCGGCCGGGCGCGGAGTCTCGGCGGCCGGCGCCTCGGCATGGCGCGCCAGGGCCAGGGAGGCCTCCGGGAAGGCGAAGGGGCCGGACACCGTCGGCTGCCCCTCGGAGAGCGCATCCGTCTCTTCTTGCGTGCGGCGGCGCCGGCCCGAACCGTCGGGATCCCGGAGGAGGTGGTGGCCGATGACCCCGCCGATCGAGAACAGCAGGCCCAGCACCGCCGCCAGGAGGACGATGGGCAGCTTCTTCGGGAAGGAGGGCGTCTCCGGCGTGATGGCGCGCGAGACCACCCGGGCATCGGCCGGGGTCGCGCTCTCGGCGTCGCGGGCCGAGGCCTCGCGGTAGCGCGAGAGGTAGGATTCGAGCTGCTCGCGCTGGGCCTTGGCCTCGCGCTCCAGGGCGCGCAGCTGGACCTCGCTGACATTGCCCTTGGAGACCACGTCGCGCTGGGCGTCGACCGCCGCGCTCAGGCTCTCGACCCGGGCCTCGGCGATGCGGGCGTCGTTCTCCAGGGTGCGGACCACCCGCTCGGCGGTCGCCTTGATCTGGGCGTCGAGGTCCGAGATCTGCGCGGTCAGTTCCTTGATGCGCGGATGGGCCGGCAGCAGGGTGCGGGATTCCAGCGCGAGCTGGTTGCGCAGGGTGATGCGCTGCTCGACCGTGCGGCGGATGATCTCGTTGTTGGCGACATCCGGGATCTCGAAGGCGCGGCCGTCCTTGATCATCTCCTTGATCAGCTTGGCCCGGCCGGCGAGATCCGCCTTGGCGGTGCGGGCCTGCGAGAGCTGGGTCGACAATTCGCCGAGCTGCTGGGCGCCCAGCGGCTGCCCGGCGGCGCCCCCGGTGGCGATCAGCCCGTTCCGGGCCCGGTAGGCCTCGACCTTGGCCTCGGCCTCGCCCACGCGGGTGCGCAGGGTCTCGATGTTGCCGCCGAGCCAGGTGGAGGCGTAGCGCGCGGTGTCGGTGCGGGCCGCGTCGAGGGAGGCGATGTAGAGTTCGGCGATGGTGTTGGCCGCCTGCGCCGCGAGGTGCGGGTCCTTCGAGCGGAACTCCACGGTGAGGATGCGCGACTTGCCCGCCGGGAAAACCGTCAGGCGGTCGAAATAGGTCTCCAGCATCCGCTCCTCGGGCGGACGCTCCATCGGGTTCTTGGCAAGCCCGATCATCATCAGAGCGCGCTGGAACGGGCCGAGACCGGCGACGCTCGGGTCGAACTCGGCGTTGCCGGCGAGCGACAGGCGGCGGATCGCCTCTCGCGCGAGGTCGCGGGACATCACCACCTGAACCTGGCTCGCCACCGCCTGCTCATCGATGGGCTGAACCTGCTCGCCGCGCTCCTGGGCGCTGCGGGTGAACGAGGTGTCGCGGCTCTCCAGCAGGATCTTCGCCTCGCCCGTGTAGCGCGGCGACACGACCTGCACGAAGGCGATGGCGCCGATGGTGACGAGGGCGGTGGGAATCACGATCCAGCGCCAGGAGCGCCGCAGCACGCCGGCGAGCTGCGACAGCCCGAGTCCCTCGTCCGTGGCGGAAGGGGCGTCGGCGATGGGCTGGAACGGCGAAGAGCGGGGCATGGCTCGATCTTTACGCAAGGCAAGGGCGGCGACCGCGAGGCGGCCGGCTCGTCCACGAATAGAGCGCGTTAAGATTGACCGGACGTTAAGACGAGGCCGCGCGAAACCATGGCCAGCGGGCCGTTAGTGTTCGTTAACCATATCGTCTTAGGAGGCTGTGGATACAGTCCTCACGGCGGCAGTGGTGATGAACCGGCGATCACTCCTCTTAGCACTCTCGTCGAGCCTGGCGCTCGGCGGCTGCCTGCGGCCCGACTTCCGGACCGACCAGCTCGACGCCACCGGC
Organism: Methylobacterium goesingense; assembly: GCF_022179225.1. Taxonomy (GTDB): domain Bacteria; phylum Pseudomonadota; class Alphaproteobacteria; order Rhizobiales; family Beijerinckiaceae; genus Methylobacterium; species Methylobacterium goesingense. The sequence continues at coordinate 51,237 of NZ_BPQL01000025.1, read as the reverse complement.
ACCGGCTCGATCGGCGCGCGCTACACCCTCTCGGCCGGCGACCGCCTCCGGGTGATCGTCTTCGGCCAGGACAATCTCTCGAACATCTACGCTGTGGACGGGGCCGGCAACATCGCCATGCCCCTCATCGGCCTCGTGAAGGTCGGCGGCCAGCCCACCAGCCAGGCCGCGCGAAACATCGAGGCCAAGCTCTCCGCCGGTTTCGTGCGCGAGCCCCACGTCACCGTCGAGGTCGATGCCTACCGGCCGTTCTACATCCTGGGCGAGGTCACGACGTCGGGCCAGTATCCCTACGTCAACGGCATGGCCGTCGAGACCGCGGTGGCGATCGCGGCCGGGTTCGGTCCCCGCGCGGCCCGCGACTACGCGGTGCTGACCCGCGAGGGCAAGGACGGCCTCGTCTCCGGCATCGTGCCGATGACCTATCCGGTACGCCCGGGCGACACCATCGTGATCAAGGAACGGTTCTTCTAGGCTGAGTCATCGCGCGCCGCGCCTTCACGGCCGCGCCGGCATGATGTGCGTGCCCGAAGGCGCGTGATGCGTCGCGCGACCGGCGCCGTCTTCGGTGATCGACTTGACCAAGGACTTGGCATCGCTGCCGCGTCGTCTGCGTCCGATCTGCGATCCGCCGGCGGTCATTAGGGATCGCCTAACCGAGACGCGAACTATCGCGGCGTTCGTGGCCTCCCGCCGGAGGCCGGCGTACCCCGCTTAACGGTCCACCCACCTCTCCGGGCCAGTGTCCGGCAACGGCCGAGCGTTCCGACCGCCCGTCCAGCGTTGCGTGGAGAAGCCCGTCGTGTCTGCGTCCGCCCTCGAAGCCGCCGTGTCCGGTTCCGTCCTCCAGGCTGCGGGCGCCGCCTCCGGCGGCCTGCCGCCCCAGCGCATCCTGCACGTGTTCCGCGCGCCCGTGGGGGGGCTCTTCCGCCACGTCGTCGATCTGGCCCGCCTTCAGGCGGCGGCGGGCCACGCGGTGGGTCTGGTCTGCGATGCCAGCACCGGGGGCGAGCGCGCCGCCCAGGCGCTGGCCGACCTGGCGCCCTGCCTCGCTCTCGGCGTCACCCGGATGCCGATGCGGCGCAACCCGCATCCCTCTGATCTCATGGCCCTGCGCGCCATCGCCCGCCGCGCCGCGGAGGTCGGGGCCGACGTGCTCCACGGTCACGGCGCCAAGGGCGGCGTCTACGCCCGCCTCGCCCCGGTGCGCGGGTGCGCGCCGATCCGGGCCTATACGCCCCATGGCGGCAGCTACAATTACAAGCCCGGCACCCTGCGCCACCGCGTCTACATGGGCATCGAGCGCGGCCTCGCCCTGCGGACGGACGTGTTCCTGTTCGAGAGCGAGTACGTCGCCGGTCGCCACCGCGCCTATGCGGGCGATCCCCGCCGGATCACCCGCATCGTCCATAACGGGATCGGCGAGGCGGAATTCGACCCCATCGTTCCCGCCGAGGACCGCTACGACCTGCTCTATATCGGAGAGCTGCGCGATGCGAAGGGCGTACCCTTCCTCCTCGACGCCCTCCTGCGCCTGCGGGCCGAGGGACGCGCCCTGCGGCTGCTCATGGTCGGGTCGGGCCCAGACGCCAACGTCCTCGCCGAGCGCGTGGTGGCGATGGGGCTCGGCGACGCGGTGGCCTTCGAGCCGCCCCAGTCGATCCGGGCGGTGCTCGCCCGCGGGCGGGTGATGGTGGTGCCCTCGCTGGCCGAATCCCTCCCCTACGTGGTGCTGGAGGCCGCCGCCGCCCGCCATCCCCTGGTGGCCACCAACGTGGGCGGCATCCCCGAGATCTTCGGGCCGGCCGCCGGGCAGCTTGTGCCGCCCCGCGACGGGCAGGCCCTGGCGGCGGCCATCGCACGGGTCCTCGACGAGGAGCCGGAAGCCTGCCGCCTGCGCTTCGAGGGGCTCGCCGCCTCGGTCAAGGCGCGCTTCTCGATGACCCGGATGGGGTCCGACGTGCTGTCCGGCTACGCCTCTGCCCTGCGGGCCAGGGCCGGGGCCGCCCGCCCGGCGATCGCCCCCACGGCCCCGTAATCCTTTTCGTAACCTCAACCTCGCGCGCCCAGAAGAATTCGGAAGCCTGCCATGAGCGCCTTCGATGTCCGTGATCTCCTGGAGGCGGCCGGCCGCTCCGGCGGCCACCGTCCCGGTTCCAGCCATCCCGGCGGCCAGGGTGCCGCCGCCCTGCCGGCGATGCCCCCCGCGGAGGCACTGGCGCCCCCGAGCCCGCCGGCCTTCCTGTCGCCGGTGGTGCTGGCGGGCTGCGTCCGCGTTGTCGAGTTCGTCCTGATCGCGGCGCTCGGCGTCGGCGTCCACGCGGTGCAACTCACCGGGATCGTGCCCCTGTCGCCCCGCTACCTCACGGCCACCCTCGGCATCGCGGCGCTGGCGGTGCTGTTGCTCCAGGCCGCCGGGGCCTACCGGATGACCGCCTTCCGCGCGCTCACCAGCGGGGCCCTCCGGCTGCTCGGCGCCTGGTGCCTGGCCTTCCTGCTGGTGGCCGCCGTGATGGTCTTCGCCAAGGTCGCGGATCACTACTCGCGCATCTGGCTGGCGACCTTCTTCGCCGGTGGCCTCGCCGCCCTCGTGGCCGAGCGCTTTGCGCTCGTCGCCCTGGTGGGCGCGCAGATGCAGCGCGGCCATTTCGACCGGCGGACGGCCATCGTCGGCGGCGGCGCGGTCGCGGAGGACCTCATCCGGGCCCTCGACGCGCAAGCGGAATCCGGCGTCCGCATCGTCGGCGTGTTCGACGATCGCGGCGACATGCGCTCCGACACGGTGGTGGCCGGCTACCCGAAGCTCGGCAGCGTGAACGACCTCGTGGCCTATGCGCGGACAACGCGGCTCGACCTCATCATCTTCACGATCCCGATCACCGCCGAGGACCGCATCCTGCAGATGCTGGCCAAGCTCTGGGTGTTGCCGATCGACATTCGCCTCTCGGCCCAGGCCTCGAAGCTGCGGCTGCGCCCCCGCGCCTATTCCTACCTGGGCAGCGTGCCCGTCCTCGACGTGTTCGACAAGCCGATGGCCGACTGGGACATCGTGGCCAAGAGCCTGTTCGACCGCGTGGTCGGCCTGGCGATGCTCGTGACGCTGGCCCCCGTCATGCTCGGGGTGGCGCTCGCCGTGCGCCTCACCTCCCCCGGCCCGGTCTTGTTCCGGCAGAAGCGCTACGGCTTCAACAACGAGCTGATCGAGGTCTACAAGTTCCGCTCGATGTACGTGAACCAGAGCGACGCGGGCGCCGCCAAGCTGGTGACGCGCGACGACCCCCGCGTGACGCCGGTGGGCCGCTTCATCCGCCGCACCTCCCTCGACGAGCTGCCGCAGCTCTTCAATGTCATCAAGGGCGAGCTCTCCCTCGTCGGCCCCCGGCCCCACGCCCTCCAGGCCAAGGCCGCCAACACCCTCTACGATCAGGTGGTCGACGGCTACTTCGCGCGGCACAAGGTCAAGCCCGGCATCACCGGCTGGGCCCAAGTGAACGGCTGGCGCGGGGAGACCGACACCAGCGACAAGATCCAGAAGCGCGTCGAGCACGACCTGCACTACATCGAGAACTGGTCGATCCTGCTCGACATCAAGATCATGCTCGCGACCCCGGTCTCCCTGTTCCGCACCAAGAACGCCTATTGAGAGCGCGCTGGCCGGGTGCAGGCCCCGCCGCCGTGGTCCGAAGGCGATCGGTCCCGACGAAGAGGGCCGCGCTCCGTGAGGAGCGCGGCCCTGATGGTTTTTGCGCGATTATGGCGTTACGCCGCCCGCGCCGGGCGGGTGCCCGGTCCGGCGCAAGCGCCCTACGGCAGGGCGCCGGCCTTCTTCTTGGCCTCGGTCATTGTGTCCTCGCAGCCCTTCATGTCGCCGGCCTTGTCCTGGGCGCGGGCCTTCTTGATCAGGTCGCGGGCTTCCGCGACGCCGCCGGCGCTCGCCGTGGTCGAGGGATCGGTCGGCTTGCCCTTCGGCGCGTGGTCGAGGGCCTTCTCGGAGTGCGAGGAGGTCGGCCCGCCGGGCGGCTCCTTGCCCGTCACCTGCTCGGCGCCGGCACTGTCGAGGCGGCGCTCGATGGTGGCGATCTGCTCGGAGCAGGATGAGGCGAGGGCCGGCCCGGCGGCGCCGAGAAGGACGAGGGCGGCCGGCAGGACGAGGGTGATCCGCATGGATGGAACGCTCCGTTCGGGGGGCCGCCCCCGATGGACGGCCTTACTTCAGCAGGGTCGCCAGGGAAGCGCCGGCCGGCGACGAGAGTTCCTTCGCGTCGATGGTCCCCTCGGCATCCGGGTCTGCGGCCTTAAAGCGCGCCGCCACCACGGCGAGGTATTCCTTCTTGTCGAGGGTGCCGTCGCTGTCCGGATCGGCGGCCTTGAGCTCTGCGGCGGTGAGGAGGCCGTTCAGCTCCCGGGCGTCGAGGGTGCCGTCCTTGTCCGGGTCCAGCATGTCGAACTTCTTCGCGGCGGCCGCCTGCGCCTCGGCCAGATCGATGGTGCCGTCCTTGTCAGGATCGAAGGCGGAGACGTCGGCCGCGAGGGCGGGGGCGGCGAAGCCCAGCAGGGCGGCGAAAATCGCGACGGCGGACAGGCGAGACGACATACTGAAGCACTCCGAAGATCAGCGAGAAGAACCCTGAGGTTCTTCGAGATAGAGCCGTGACATAGGCGAATCTGCCCGAGTCACGGCGAGTCGAGTCGACGACTCGACTTGCGACTCATTAGAAGAATCGGGAGAATCCGGCAACCCCCGTCGGGATTGTTCGGACTCTATGCCGGGTAATAGCCGCAAGATCACTGTTTCGTGAGGTCTGTGCGCTCCAGCCGGCTATATGCCCGGTCCACCAACGAAGAACGGCGCGGATCCGGGGATCCGCGCCGTTCAGGTCTGTTCGGGTGACTGCGTTCAGTACTTGCGGATGATCGGCTCGGCCATCGGCACCGGGTCCGCTCCGAAGGAGTAGCGCAGGCCGCCGTAGATCGAGAGCGGCTGGGCCAGCGTCGTGGTGCGCACGTCGCTCACGGGGTAGCGGTTGGCCACGAGGCCCGGCTCGAAGAACGTGCCGAAGGTCGTGTAGCGGTTGTTGGTCAGGTTGGTGACGAGGCCGAAGACCTGGAGCTTGGGCGTGATCTGGTAGCTCGTGTTGAGGCCGAGCACGTAATAGGCCGGCAGCTTGCGGTTCAGGTTCGACTCGTCGCCCCGGTAGTAGGACGAGGAGAAGGCCTGCAGGTTCATTCCGACCCGCCAGCCCGGCAGGACCATGTACTCGAAGCCGACCTTGAACTGGTGATCGGGGATCAGCGGGACCTTCTTGCCGGGCGTCACCAGGATCTCGCCGGGATTGCCGTCGGCGTCGGGCACCGAGAAGGGGTTGTTCGGGGAGGACAGGGTGCCGGTGAAGCGGAAGGTCGCGTCGATCAGGGCGTAGTTGGCGTAGACCGAGAGGTCGCCGCGGGTGAACTCGCCGCCGACCTCGATGCCCTGGCGCCGGGTCGCCGGCACATTGACGAAGTAGCCGCGGGCCGCGTTGCCGGGGGTCGCGAGCTGCAGGATGTCGTTGGCCAGATCGTTGCGGAAGGCCGCGACCTTATAGGTGAGGAGGCCGCCGTCATAGAAATTCGGGAGCGCGCCGCGGATGCCGACTTCGTAGTTCTGGGCGGTCACCTGCTTCAAGGGCGGGTCGGCGACCAGGGAGTTCGGCAGCAGGCAGGGGCGCTCGGGGTTGGCGCAGGCCAGTTCGAGCGGCGTCGGGGCGCGGTTCGACTCGGAGTAGCTGCCGTAGAGCGAGAGGCCCGGGGTGAACCGGTAGGTCAGGCCCGCCAGCGGGTTGATCTTGGTGAAGTAATGCGTCCCGGTCACGTCCGGCGAGAAGCCGGTCTGGTCCTGCGTCGAGACGCGGGCGAAGTTCAGCCGGGCCCCCGCCGTCAGCGAGAGCTGGTCGGTGAGGTCGATCGTGTCCGTGGTGTAGAGGCCCATGTAGAGGTTCGAGCCGAGCACCGCGCTCGGCGCGATGCCGAGCGCCCCGTCCGTGCGCAGCTGCGTGGTGCCGAGGCCTGGGATGAAGCCGTAATTCGGGTTGTTCGGATCGATGGTGACCGAGAGGTCCGGGTTGATCACCCCAAGGGTGCTCGACGACTTGTAGCTGTAATCCGCGACATCGATGCTGCCGCCGACGACGAAGCTGTTGTTGAACCCGAAGACGCGGTCGCGGTTGGCCGCCTGCAGCGAGCCGCCGTAGCCGGTCGCCTCGGTCTTCGTCGTGTCGAGGGTGCCGTAGGGCACGCCGGCGGTGCGGGGAATCAGCTGGCCGTTGGCGCCGCGGAGGCGCAGCTGGTCGAAGTTGACGTTGGGGAAGCCGTCGTCATCGAAGCGCAGCACGTCGGGCGTCGAGCATTGCCGGCCGCAGCGCTCGAACTCGGCGTCGTTGCCGTCGATGTACTGCTGGCTGAAGCGGCGGAAATAGGCGTTTCCGGCGAGATCCCAGGTCGGCGAGATGTCGACCCGCCCCGTCACCTGCAGGGTGCCGAGCTGGGTGGTGGTGGTCTGCGGGTAGGTGAAGATCGCCCGTGGGTCGAGGTGGGTGAAGTCGACCGGGGTTGCGGCGGCGGCGCCGAAGAAGGTCCGGGCGAAGTTGCCGATGATGTGGAATTCGGAATCGAGGGTGCGGTAGCCGAGGTCGGTGTAGACGCGCCCGATCGTGGTCGGCGACTGGTAGCGCCAGCCGCGGTCGTTGAGCCCGTCGCCGTTGAAGTAGAAGCTCCAGGGGCCGATGACCTTGCCGTATTCGAGGCCCCCCCCGATGCGTCCGTCCGACCCGCCGAGGAGCGTCACGTCGGTGCCCTGCCAGGTGAAGCCGTTCTTCATCTGGATGTTGATCGCGCCGCCGAGCGCGTTGAGGCCGAAGACCGGGTTGCTGGTGACCACGTCGATCCGCTGGATGGCGGAGGGCGGGATCAGGTCGAGGTTGACGGTGTCGCCGAAGGCCTCGTTGATGCGCACGCCGTTCTGGTAGACCGCCAGACCCTGCGGCACGCCGGTGACCGGCGAGGCCTGGAAACCGCGATAGTTGATGTCGACGCGGTTGTTGTTGCCCTGGGAATCCGAGAGGTTGAGTCCCGGCGTCTTGCGCGCCAGCGTGGCCACGGCGTTGAACGTGCCGCGGTCGACGTCGAGGTCGGCAGCCGTTACCGTCTCGACGGTGCTGGGGATCTTGTAGAGGGGCTGGGCGCCGCCGCGCAGGCGCGGCTCGGACACCACCGGCAACTGCCCGGCCGGCGCCTGCGCGGCGGAGATGCCGGAGAGGGAATCGCCGACCGCGCCCACGGGCGTCGTCGCCACGACGCTGAGTTCGTCGAGCCGCACCGACGCCTGTCCGCCCGCGCCCTGCGCCCAGGCCGTGCCGGGCACCAGCGCCACCGATAGGAGCAGGCTGCCCCGCAGCGTCCGCTTCGTCATCCCCAGCCCCTCGATCGAATTCGTGTCCATGCCCCTTGCCGAGGCTTCGAACACACTTCTGAGAGGATCGTGCGGGAAGGACAATCGGCGCCTGGAGCCGATTCAGCCTTTTTGCGGCCTCAAATCCCGCTTGGCCGCGCTGCGTGGCTCTCCGGACACATTTCTTCGTCTGTTTTCAAAGATTTAGGGAAGGTTCAGCAAGCCGCCCGGGATAAAGTGGCAATTCGTCGGGCGGCCTCCGGAATCAGAGGCGGGCCTGGATGCGCCGGGCGATCTCGCCGAGGCGCTGCTCCAGCAGGGTCGGGACCTCGCAGACATAGCTTAGGGACTGGCTGCGCTCCTGGAAGATGCGCCGGTCCCAGGTGAACTTGGTCTCCAGCTCCGAGGCGTCCTTGGGGATGTCGCGGGCATCCTGGACACTCGGCGAATCCTTGGTGGCGCTGATCTGGTCGGCCTCCTCGCGGATGCGCTCGGCCATGCGGCGCTGGCCCTGGGCGTAGCGGCCGATGCCGGCGACGACCTTGTTACGCTCGCCGTTGATGACCTCAAACACGCCGGCGAAGACCCGGGTGAGGCGCTTGTCCTTGTCCGCGCCCGCCTTGGCGGCGAACTCTTCCAGCAGGGGATCGACCTCCGTCAGGGGCGTCCGGCGCGAGGCGATCTTCTGGGCGAGCGCCGCGGCCTCGAAATCGTCGCCCCAGGGGCCGGCGGCCTCGAGGTCCGGCCCGGTCCAGACCGTGCCGGGGCTGAGCGTCGAGACCTTGCGCTGGACGCAGGGCCAGTCCGGATCGGATTTTGGCTGGGCCAGGACCGGGCCGGCGCCGAAAGTCAGAACAGCGAGGCCCGCGAGGGCCCGGAGCGTCAGCGTGCGAGAGGTCATCAGGAATTGTCTCCGGCCGGGCCGCCGCGCCGGGCCATGATGCCACGGCCGGGATCGTAGGCCACGACGGCGAGGGTGAAGAAGGCGAGTGTGGTGCCCACGACCACCGCGCAGGCGATCGGCTCGAACTGCCCGTAGAGGGCGAAGCGCACGAGCTGCACCGCGTGGGAGAAGGGGTTGGCCTGGCAGATCCAGTACAGGGTCTCGGAGGATTCGCGGATGCGCCAGAGCGGGTAGAGCGCCGAGGACGCGAAGAACATCGGGAAGATCACGAAGTTCATCACGCTGGCGAAATTCTCGAGCTGCTTGACCATGGAGGAGAGCAGCAGGCCGATGGCGCCGAGCATCAGCCCAGAGGCGATGAAGGCCGGCAGCGCCGCCACGTAGCCGATGGCCGGGATGTCGAGCTCCCAGAACCACGCGATGGCCAGGAACGCGTAGGCCTGCACCACCGAGACGGTGACGCCGGCGATGAGCTTGGCCAGCAGCAGCAGCCAGCGGGGATAGGGGCTCGTCAGCAGCACCTTCATGGAGCCGACCTCGCGGTCGTAGACCATCGAGAGCGAGGACTGCATGCCGTTGAAGAGCTGGATCATCACCGCGAGGCCCGGCACCACGTAGACCTCGTAGAGCACGTAGGTCTGGTAGGGCGGCTCGATCGAGACGCCGAGCGTGTTGCGGAAGCCCGCCGCGAAGATGAACAGCCAGACGAGAGGCCGGACCAGGGCCGAGAAGAAGCGCTCCTTCTGGTTGAAGAAGCGCAGCAACTCGCGCCGCACGATGCCGCCGAGGCAGATCAGGTAGCCGACCGCGTCGAGGCGCCCGAGATGGGGCACCGGCGCCTCCGCCGGGACGGCGACCGTGTGCGGGGTCGTGCTCGGGCTCAGGGGCATGGCGACGGGCTCCGTGGGCGTGCTCATGCGGCCTGCCGTGCGGGTTCGGCCACGAGGCGGCGGAAGGCCGCCTCCAGCGTCTCGTCGCCCTGCGCGATGGAGCCGGCGGTGCCGCGGGCGACGATGCGGCCCCGGTGCAGCACGACCGCGTCGTCGGAGGCGTCGATCTCCTCGAAGATGTGGGTGGCCCAGAGCACCGACAATCCCTCCTCCCGCACCAGGGCGCGGACGATGGCGACGATGTCGGCGCGCGATTCGAGATCGAGGCCGACGGTGGGCTCGTCGAGGAGCAGGAGCCGGGGCTCGTGCACCAGGGAGCGGGCGATCTCGATGCGCCGGGACTGCCCGCCCGAGAGGGTGCGGACCTTGTCGTCACGCCGGTCGGCGAGGCCGACGCGGTCGAGGAGCGCGGCGATCCGCGCCTTGGCGGCCTTGCGGGGAATGCCGTGCAGGCTGGCGTGGTAGAGGAGGTTCTGCGCGACGGTGAGATCGGTATCGAGGGTGCGGGCCTGGAACACCACGCCGAGGCGGGCGAGCGCCCGGCTCGGCTCCCGGTCGAGGGCATGGCCGAGGATCGAGACCCGGCCGTCCTGGTTCGAATAGAGGCGGGTGATCACCGAGAACAGGGTCGTCTTGCCGGCTCCGTTCGGCCCGAGGAGCGCGGTGAAGCGCCCGCGCGCCACGCTCAAAGAAACGTCGGACAGAGCCGCGCGCGAGCCGAAGCGGTGGCTGACCTGGGCGACCTCGAGGGCTGGACTCGTCGTTGCGGGAGTCATGGCTTCAACGCCCGCTTGGCGTCGCCGACGGCGTCCAGGCACTCGTCGAACTCGCCCTCCCCCATCTCGCGCTCGGCCACCCGCAGAGCCTTCTTCAGCTTGGGCTGGATCGCTTCCGGGGCGGGCTTGGCGAGTTCGGCCCGGATCATCGCGATGCCTTCCACGCAGGCGGCCTTGTCGTCCGCGCGGGCGGCGGCGCTCCCGAGGGCGAGGAGGACGCAAAGGGCGAGAATCGTGGGAGCGCGCATCGACGGAATTCCTACTTCACGATGAACTTACTTCACGATGAACTTGCCGGTCATGCCCTTGGCTTCCAGGCCGCGGGCCGACCAGGGATACTCGCCGGGCTTGATCGCCACGAACTCGATGGCGATCTCGCCCGGGTCGTCGAATTCCAGATGGTCCGGCGGTCCGCTACCGTGAATCTCCAGGTGCTGGATCACGATCTGGTTGAACCAGATGTTGCGGAAGAACTCGGTGGCGTAGAACTTGTACTCCTGCCGGCCCTTGGCGACGATGCGCAGGCGGTAGGCCTTGCCGGATTCGAGCTCGATCTCCCGGTTCTCGACGACGAAGTCGTTGCCCTCCTCGTTGCCGAGCACGAGGTCCGGCAGATTCTGGCGCTTCTTCGTCAGGTCGAGGGCCTGGGCCGGAATCGCAGATCCGGTGGCCAGGATCGCCGCCAGGGCGAGGGCGGTGCGCCGCATCGTCCGCTTCATTCGTCGTTCTCCCGTTTGCCGCCTCGGGCGGTGCCGCCTCGGGGCGGCCGTCATTGTCAATCACGGGCCCTCCTCCCCCTTGCGGGGAGGAGTTGGAGGTGGGGGTGGCTCCGCCGGGCTCCGAAGCCACGAGGGTCACCCAACCACCCCCACCCCTGGCCCCTCCCCGCAAGGGGGAGGGGAAGCTCTCTAGTTCGGTGACACCGCAACCCCCCAGGGCAGCAGCCCGACGGGGATGCTCTTGACCACCTTCTCGGCCGCCACGTCCACGACCGAGATGTCGTTCGAGGAGCCGTTGGTGGAGAACAGCAGCTTCTGGTCCGGGGTGAAGGCGAGCTGCCAGACACGCTGGCCCACGGGGAGGTACTTCTCCACCGCGTGGGTCTTGGCGTCGATCACCGCGATGCGGTTGGCCGGTCCGAGGGCCACGAAGGCCTTGCTGCCGTCCTTGGTGATGCGGATGCCCACGGGCTGGATCGCCTCGTCGTTCACGCCCGGGATCTTGAAGGTGATCTTCTTGACGACCCGGCGGGCGGCGACGTCGATGACGCTGATGGTGCCGCCGACCTCGGCCGAGATCCAGAGGAACTTCCCGTCCGCCGTGAACTCGGCAAAGCGCGGGCGGGCATCGACCAGCACGTTGTCGATGACCTGGAAGGTCGTGGTGTCGATGAAGTGGGCCATGTTGGTGGTCTCGGACGTGTTCACCAGGATCTTGCCGTCCGGCGACAGGCCCATGCCTTCGGGCTCGACGCCCACCGGCACTTCGGCCATGACCTTGTTCTTCTCGACGTCGATGACGGTGACCTGGCTGTCGTCCTCGTTGGCGACGTAGAGCAGGTTGCCCTGGGGGCCGAGGATGAACTGCTCCGGATCGGGGCCGGAGCGGAGCGAGCGCACGACCTTGCCGGTGGCGGTATCGAGCACATCGATGCGGTCGTCGTCGCTGGCGCAGACGAACAATTCCTTGCCGTCCTTGCTGGTGGTGACGCCGCGTGGGCGCCGGCCGACCTTCCAGGTGCCGGTCACGGCCATCGTCTCGGTGTCGATGACGCTGACCGAGTTGCCCTTCTCGTTGGTGACGTAGACCGTGTAGGCCTGGGCCGGGCCGGCCAGTGACATGCCGGCCAATGACGTGCCTGCCAGCAGCGCCAGGCCCAGGATCGTTCCGGACGCGTTTGCCCTGAAGCCGCGGCTCATGGGGTTCCTCCTCGGGGCCATCGCTGTGTCGTGCGCGATTGATTGGGCGTTACTATAGTGCAGCCCCCTCCCACGGGGAGCACGAGACTGCAAGCGGGTGGGGACCGTGTTGCCGCAGGCGGCCCGGGCGATCCGGGCCTCGCGCGAACGTGACGGGATCGACGAACGGTCTCGGTCCGGGACGGTCTCAGTCCGGGAATTTGCAGGTGGTCTCCGGCAGGTCGATGCCGAGGGTGTCCAGCGGCGTGCGCTGGTGCGTGAAGCCCTGCTCGGGGGCCACCGAGACCATGGCTTTGGGCTGCACCACGATGATGGGCTGGCGCAGTTGGTGGTCCCAGGGCCGGTAGCTCAGGGAGACGCCCTTGTAGGCCGGCAGGCTGAAGGCCGGGTCCGCGAAGTAGGGGGCGAGTACCGCCGGGTCGGCGGTTTTCTTCTGGGTCGCCGCCTCGCCCACCGAGCGCACGGCCGCCCAGGCCTGGTAGTCGAGGGGCCGCATCAGCCGGCCCGACTGCCGCCGGAAACGGTTCTGCGCCTGGGCCGCGCCCCAGGTCTCCAGCATCGGGTGCCAGGTGGTGGCGATCAGCCCCTGCGTGCCGGCCACGGGACGCGGGTCGACGGTGCGGAACGGAACGTAGTCGCCCCAGTCGCCGGCCTCGTCGGCCACCACCGCGATGTCGTAATCGAGCCCTCGGGTGAAGACCATCGCCTCAGAGCGGGTGGGCGTGTCGCCCCGCGCCTTGGCGAGCGGCCCGAAGGTCCAGGGTTTCTCGGCGTTGATCTTCAGGTTGAACTTCTTGGCCGAGGTCTTGAAGGCGTCGGCGTAGAGCCGGTCGTTCTCCCGGGGGCCGACGATGAGGAACATCTTGCGCCAGCGCATCAGGGTGAAGAACTGCGCCAGGGCGTCGGTCTGCATCGCCCGGCTCGGCAGGACGTGGAAGACGTTCGCCCGGCAATCGGCGCCGCGCAGGCGGTCGTCGGGGGCGGCGATGTTGAAGATCGTGACGCCCTGCCCCTTCAGCGCGTCCGCGATGGCAAGCAGTTCGGCCGCCGGCAGCGCCACCACGAGGTAGCGGATACCCCGCCCCGCGAGGTCCCGCGCCGCCGCGACGCCATCCTTGTCCCCGTCGAGGGCGACCTCGTCGAGCACGTAGGTCTGCTTGGTGAAGCGGCCGGTGTTGTTGTTGTCCTTGACCGCCATCCGGGCGCCGGCGACGCCCTCGTCCTCCGGCACCGCCTCTGCGTCGTAGGACGAGGGCGCGGGCTCGGGCCGGTAGATCAGGCCGATATGCGTCTCGCTCGGAGGGATCGACGGCGCGACCGCGGGGGATGCCGGCTCCTGCGCCGAGGCCGGGGCGAGGCCGCACAGCCCGAGGCTGAGGGCGAGCGGGGCGAGGAGGAGGCGTGCGGGGCTGGGCATGTGGGGGTGAGGCTAACAACATTGCGCCGCCGCGCTCAATCGCGGATTGCTAAGCGATTCCTAAGGGCGCCGCGCGCAGACCTTGCGTTCAACACTCGGACGACGCGGCGGCATTTGCGCACCGGCCCGTTTCCGGGCAGATCTCGCGGAACTGATGAAGCCGTCGGGATCGTGCGGGCATCCGGCGCGTTCCCGTGGTCCCTCTTGGTCCCGCCCCCAGCGGAGAACTTCGCCCATGGCCCCGTCTCCGGTCCGCTCAGCGCTCGGGCTCGTCGCCCTCCTCGTCGCCGGCACCCTCGCGGGCCCCGCCCGGGCCGCGCCGGAGAAGGCCGCGATCTTCGGGGTCGAGCTCTTCGATCCCGGCGTGGTCGGCGGCCGCAAGGCCCGGCCGGACGAGGTCCGGCGCCTCGGCCTCGTCACGGACGAGCTGCGCAAGGCGCTGGCCGACAGCGTCGAGCCCGTGGACGTCGCCCCCCAGGCGGCCGAGATCGCCAAGCAGGCGCCCCTCTACAAGTGCGACGGCTGCGCCGCCGCCATCGCCAAGACCCTGGGGGCCGACCTCGCGGTGAGCGGCTACGTCGAGAAGGGCTCGAACCAGATCTTCAACCTCACCGTCACCATCGCGGAGGCTGCCACTGGTAAGGTCATCCGGGGCGGGCGCGTGGTGATCCGGGCCGACACCGACGACACCTGGGCGCACGCCATGCGCTGGGTGGTAAAGAACCGCCTCCTCACCGAGCCGTTGCCGAACCGGTCCTGACCGGCCGGCGTTTCTCCGGGCGGGGGTTTCCCTTATCCCCGCCCATGCGCTAGGCCCGCGTTCAGGCCGACCGCCTCCGCCTCAGGCCGAATTTGCCCCGGCCGCGCCATCACGGGCGCGGCGCTTCCCGACCCGGGCGTCGTCGATGGTCTCCCCCGAGGCCCCGAGCAACCGAAACCCGCGCTGATGTCCCTGCCCCGCGTGTCCCCACCCGTCGATCTCCGGTCCTTCGCCGTCGATTCCACGGTCCCCCGGCTTCTCGTGAGCGTGCGGGACGCGGACGAGGCGGCCCTCGCCGCCCGCGCGGGCGCCGACCTCGTCGATGCCAAGGATCCCGATCGCGGCGCGCTGGGCGCCCTCCCCGCCGGGACTGTCCGCGCCATCGTGGCGCTCGTGGATGCGCGGACCCTAACGAGCGCCGTGGCGGGCGAGCCGGACCGGGCGGCCCTGGTTCCCGCCATCACCGCCATGGCGGCGACCGGCGTCGACCTTGTGAAGGTGGCGGTGCGCGGCGATTGGTCCGAGGATGACCTCGCCCGGGCCGCGGCCGCCGCCTCCGGCCGCTTGATCGCGGTGCTGTTCGCGGAGGACGGCGCGGCAGCCGGCCACGTGCCGCGCCTGCGCCGGGCCGGCTTCCTCGGCGCCATGATCGACACCGCCGGCAAGGACGGGCGCCGCCTCGGCGACCACCTGTCCCGGCCGGTGCTGGCTGCCTTCACCCGCGCCTGCCGCGACCACGGCCTGGTCTCGGGCCTCGCCGGCTCCCTGGCGCTCGCCGACATCGCCGAACTCGCGCCCCTCGGCCCACACTTTCTCGGCTTCCGTGGTGGCCTCTGCGCGGCCGGCGACCGTCGCCAGGGCCTCGATTCCGCCCGGGTCGCCGAGGCCGTGCGCCTGATCCGGGCCTCGGCCCGGCGGGACGCCGCATGATGCACCATCCGGTCGCCGCAACCGTGGTGAAGCTCGGCGGCAGCCTCGTCGCCGATGCGCCCCGGCTGCGGGCCTGCCTCGCGCGCCTCGCCGGGGGCGCCGAGGGCCCCTGCGTCCTCGTTCCCGGCGGCGGACCCCTCGCCGAGGCGGTGCGGACGGCCCAGGCCGCCCTCGGCTTCTCCGACGCCCTCGCCCACCGCCTCGCCCTCGACGCCATGGGCCGGATGGCCGCGATTCTGTCGGACCTCGAGCCCCGGCTCGTCCCGGCCCGTGATCCGGGGGCCATCGCGGCGCTGCTCGCAGCCGGGCAGGTCCCGGTCTGGGACCCCGTCGCCCTGAGGGACGGCCACCCCGACATCCCCGAGACCTGGGACGTCACCTCGGACAGCCTCGCCCTCTGGCTCGCCGCCGCGATCGGCGCGCCGCGTTGCTGCCTGGTGAAGTCCGCCGACCGGCCGGCGGGGACGGACTGGGCGGATCTCGCCCGGAGCGGCCTCGTCGACGCGGCCTTCCCGGCCTTCGCGGCGCGCTATGCCGGCCACATCGAGATCCTCGGTCCCGGCGCCGCTTATCCGCCCGGCCTCGATTCCGCGCGGGCCGCCGCATGAGCGCGCCCGAGCATCTGGTCTTCATCACGGGCCGCATGGCCAAGGCGCGCCTGGAGAAGGTCGCCGCCACCCTGCCGCCGGAGCGCTACGTTTGGAGCATCGCGGATGCCGGCGTGAAGGTCGCCGCCCTGATGACGGAGGAGATCATCCGGCGCCGGGTGACGATTCCGCAAGGCGCCACCCGCATCGTCCTGCCCGGGCGGTGTCGCGCCAACCCGGAGGCCCTGGCTGCGCATTTCGGCCTGCCGGTGGAGCGCGGTCCCGACGAGATCGTCGACCTGCCGTCCTATCTCGGCCTCGCCGGCCGCACGGTCGATCTCTCGCGCCACGACCTGCGCATCTTCTCCGAGATCGTCGACGCCTCGAAGATGACGCCCGACCAGATCCTGGCCAAGGGCCTCGACCTCGCCCGGCGCGGCGCGGACGTGATCGACCTCGGCGGCCTGCCGGACACCGATTTCCCACATCTCGAGGACTGCGTGCGCCTCCTGAAGGCCGCCGGGCTCAAGGTCAGCGTCGATTCCTTCTCCCTCGACGAACTGACCCGCGGCGCCCGGGCGGGGGCCGATTTTTTGCTGAGCCTCAACGAGCAGACCCTCGATCTGGCCTTCGAGACCGATGCCGTGCCGGTGCTGGTGCCGGTGCGCCCCGACGACCTGCCCTCCCTCGACCGCGCCATCGAGCGGATGGAAAAGGCGGGTCGGCCCTACATGGCCGATCCGATCCTCGAGCCGATCCATTTCGGCTTCGTGGAATCGATCACCCGCTACCACGAGACGCGCAAGCGCTGGCCCGGCATCGAGATGATGATGGGCACCGGCAACCTCACCGAGCTCACCGAGGCCGACAGCCTCGGCGTCACCGCCCTGCTGGTGGGCATGTGCTCGGAACTCGCCATCCGCAACGTGCTGATCGTCCAGGTCTCGAACCACACCCGCCGGACGGTGGAGGAGCACGACGCCGCCCGCCGGGTGATGTTCGCGGCCCGCGCCGATTCCGCCCTGCCCAAGGGCTATGGCCGCGCCCTGCTGGCCCTCCACGACAAGCGGCCCTATGTGCAGACCCCGGACGAGATCGCGGCCCAGGCGGCCGAGGTGAAGGACCCGAACTACCGCATCGCGGTGGCCGAGGACGGTATCCACCTCTTCAACCGCGACCTCCACGCGATCGGCACAGACGCGATGGCCTTCTTTTCCGACCTCCAGAGGACCGGCAACGTGGCGAGCGATGGTGCCCATGCCTTCTATCTCGGCGGCGAGTTGACCAAGGCCGAGACCGCCTGGCGCCTCGGCAAGCGCTACGTGCAGGACGAGGCTCTGGTCTGGGGCGCGGCCGCCGATGACGAGGCGGAGGACACCACCGCCTTCAAGAAGGCAGGGCACACGAAGCATTCCGGCCCCGCCGCCGCCGAGATCGCGGCCCGCGACGCGATACCGCCCGAGGCCGGCGCGGCCCCGCCCAAGACGACGGGACCGGGCGAGACCCGTGCGGCCGATGCGATTTCGGAGATCCCCGCCGAGGGGGGCGGCCGCATCGTCTGCGGCAAGTTCGTCCCCGACGAACCCGCCCCGGCGGACCGGTCCGCCTCCGCAGGGAAGGCCTGATCCCGTGCCGCTGATCCTCGAGACCGTCGTTACCACCACCGCCCGCGACGGGGCGCTGCACCTCGTGCCGTTCGGACTGATCCAGGACGGTGCGGACTGGATCCTGGCGCCGTTCCGGCCCTCCCCCACCATCCTCAACCTCGCCGACAACCCGGTCTTCGCCGCCTCCAGCCCCAGCGACGTGCGGGTGATCGCCGGCGCCGTCACCGGGCGGCGCGACTGGGCGACCCTGCCCTGCGAGCGGATCGCCGGGCGACGCCTCGCCGAGAGCTTCGGCCATGCCGAGTTCGAGGTCGCGGCGATCGAGGACGATCCCGTCCGGCCCCGCTACCGGGGACGGATGGTCCACGCGGCGGCGCACATCCCTTTCATCGGCTACAACCGGGCGCAGGCGGCGGTGCTAGAGGCGGCGATCCTCTCCACCCGCCTGCACATGCTGGAGCCCGACAAGATCCTGACCGAGATGCGCTATCACGCCATCGCGATCGCCAAGACCGCCGGGCCCGCCGAGCGCGAGGCCTGGGACTGGATCGAGGACAAGGTCGCCGCGGCCCTCGGCCGCGACGACCGCATCCTCGAAGCTTCCCCCCCAGCACCGTAGAATGTGCATTCCCGAGGAGACGAAGACCCGATGAAGTTTCTTACCCTGACGACCGTGGCGGCCTTCGCCTTGGTCTCGTTCGGCGCTCAGGCGCATGGCCCGACCCGCAAGAAGGTCGAGGAGACCGTCGAGATCAACGCGGCCCCGGACAAGGTCTGGGCCGTGATCGGCAACTTCCAGGACATGAGCTGGCTGCCCCCGGTGGAGAAGACCGACGGCAAGGGCGGCAACGAGGTCAAGGCCACCCGCACGCTGACGCTCAAGGGCGGCGCCACGGTGGACGAGGAGCTGTACAAGTACTCCGCCGAGAAGATGAGCTACTCGTACCGGATCACCAAGGTCGACGTGAAGACCCTGCCGGTGAACGACTACTCTTCCACGATCAAGGTCGAGGATGCCGGCGGCGGCAAGTCCAAGGTCGCCTGGGACGGCGCCTTCTACCGCGGCTACATGAACAACGATCCGCCGCCCGAGCTGAACGACGAGGCCTCGCAGAAGGCCGTGCGCGGCCTCTACCGCACGGGCCTCGACGCCCTGAAGGCCAAGATCGAGAAGAGCGGTTCTTGATCGCTCGCCACCTGAGAACGGGGACGGGCCGGCGTTTCGCCGGCCCTCTCCTCCTGGGGCTGACGCTGCTCTGCGTCCCGGTGTCGGCCCAAGCCGACGAAGCCCTCGTCACCGCGCAGGGCGCCAACACCCTGGCGATCGTCGACCTCGAGGCCGGCACGGTGGCCGCGCAGGTGCCGATCGATGGCGCGCCCGCCGGCATCGCCCTTTCGCCTGACCGCCTGACCGCCTTCGTCACCCGCCCCGAGGGGCCGGGCCTCGCCGTGGTCGACCTCGCCACCCGTACGGTCACCGGTACCCTGGCGCTGCCCGGTGGGCCGCTGGGCATCGCGGTCAACCCGAAATCCGGCGCGGTCTACGTGGCCGACTGGTACGGCAGCCGCATCTTCGTGGTCTCGCCCGATGGCGCGCGCCTCGACACCGAGATCCAGGTCGGCGCCTCGCCCTCCGGCATCGCCGTGACCCCCGACGGCGCCACCCTGCTGGTGGCCAACCGGGAAGGCGACTCGGTCTCGGTGGTGGACGTGGCGAGCGCGACCGAGACGCAGAAGATACCGGTCGGCCGGCATCCGTTCGGCATCACCCTGGATGCCGAGGGCACCCGCGCCTACACCGCTAACGTGACCTCGAACGACGTTTCGGTGATCGACGTGCCCGGCCGGCACGAGATCGGCCGGGTGACCACGGGGGAGCGCCCCTACGTGGTGGCTCTGGCCGGCCCGCGCGGCTTCGTCACAGACCAGTACTCGGGCACCGTGACGGTGTTCAACCTGAAGACCCTCACCAACGTCGCGGCGATCGAGGTCGGCGACCACCCGGAGGGCATCGCCGCCTCCCGCGACGGCCGCACCCTCACGGTGGCGAACTGGGGCTCGAACACCTTGAGCGTGATCGACGCGACCACGCTCAAGGTGACGAACGAGATCAAGGTTCCGGACGGCCCCCGGGCCTTCGGGGATTTCCTGCGGTAGGACGCAGGCCTCAAGCCGCCGCGGGCGGCTCCGGAGCGTCGGGCTCCTCCGGCGAGTTCAGGATATCCTCCAACTCGTCCACCAGCATGTCGATCTGGTCCTGCGTTGCCAGCACCCGTAGGGTCTGGCCGGACTCGGTGGCGATTGCCAGCTCGATGCCGCCGCCGGAGCGGGTGGCGAGGATGCGGGCGAGTTTCTGCGGCGAGCTCATGCGCGGGGCCTCTCTGTAAGATTTCAGGATGGATCTGCGGCCAAGAGCGCCACCGCGACGGCGGGGCCGCAGGTGGAGGCCCAGTCGGCCCCGTCCTCGGCGATGTGGCCCGCGAGGAGGTCCGTGAGGGCGAGGGCTGGCCGGCCGAGGCGGGCGGCCAGGCGCTCGGCCAGGAAGCGGCCGGCGCCGCACACCACCACGGGCGCGTCCTCCGGCAGGGGCCGGCGCGAGAGCACCAGGGCCGCCGCATCGTGCAGCAGCCGGAGCTGGCGCTCGGCGAAATGCGCCGCCAGGGCGTGCCACTCGGCGGCGCTGCCCTCGTCGCGGTCGCGGCCGATGATGCGGGCGAGGCGGGTCTCGCTCTCGGGGATCGACTTGCCCTTGAGGTCGACGCTGTGCTGCTGGTCCGCGCCCTCCGGCAGATCGCCGAGGATGCGGTGGATGTCGGCCGCCGTGGCGAAGGTCTCGGCCATCAGCCCCGTGCGCCGGCCCCGGAACGGGGCGTGGTCGGCGAGCGCCACGAGGTGCGAGCGCACCACGCCCGTATAGACGAGCTCCCCGGTCTCCAGGCGCTCGGCGTCGCTGTAGCCGGCCGCCACCGGTGCGCCGGTCGCGATGGGGATGAGGTCGGCCGTGGTGGAGCCGATATCGACGAGGAGCCCGTCGGCGACGTGGCGGCCGATCAGGGCGGCGGTGGCGTGCCAGTTCGCCGAGGCGATGTCGGCGGCGTGCGCCGCAGCCGCTTCGGGCGCGAGGAGGCCGGAACGGCCGCCATAGATCCGCACCCGGCCGGCGAGATTCGCCGTGGCCCAGGCGGAGATCTGCCGCACGCCGTCGGTGCGGCCGGCAAAGCAGTCGGTGAGTTCCCCCGTCATGGTGACGACGTGGTCGGCCGTCCCGCGTGCCCAGTCGGGCAGCTGCGCCAGGGTCTCGTCCAGCGCGGGAAGCCCACGCCAGAGGCGGCACGGCGCCTGGACCACGGCGGCCACGCGGCCGTCGCGGACCAGGGCCGCCTTGACATGGACCCCGCCGAGATCCCAGCCGATCACCGGCGTGTCAGGGGATGCGGCAGGGTATCCAGAGTCAGGAGATCCAGATGGCGCTGTCACGGGCGGGCCTGAACGTGGGAGGAAGCTGAATGGCGGACGAATTCGAGATCATCCCGGTGATCGACCTGCGCCACGGAGCCGTGGTGCGGGCCCGGGCCGGGGACCGCGCCTCCTATGCCCCGATCGTCACGCCCTTGGCAAAGGGATCGGCACCGGCGGACGTGGCCCGTGGGCTCCTCAGCGCCGTACCGGCCCGGATTCTCTACGTGGCCGACCTCGACGCGATCATCGACGGCGCCGCGCCCGACCGGGCGAGCCTTGACGCCATCGCGGAGGCCTGCCCCGGCACCACCCTCTGGGTCGATGCGGGATTCGCCGACGCGGCCGGGGTCGAGGCCTTCCTCGAGGCCGGGCTCGGGCGGCCTGTGATCGGCAGCGAGAGTCAGGTGGATGCCGGCCTGGTGCGCGCCCTAGGGGACCGGGCGGTGTTCTCCCTCGACACGCGGGACGGCGAGCGGCTCGGACCCGCCGCGTTGCACGAGACGCCGGCCCACTGGCCGCGCGACGTCATCGTGATGACGCTGGGGCGGATCGGCGTCGGGGCCGGGCCGGACCTCGATCGCCTGGCGGCAGTGGCGTCCTCAAGCCCGGCGACGCGCCTCTATGCGGCGGGCGGAGTGCGGGGACCGGCGGACATCGCAGACCTGCGGCGCCTGGGCGTGGCTGGCGCCCTCGTGGCCTCGGCCATCCATGACGGGGCCCTGGACGGCTGAGGGGATGCGCAAAAAAGAGGGGCGGCCCGAAGGCCGCCCCGTATCGAGTTCATCGTCCGAGGAAGATGGAAGCCAGTCGCTGGAGCAGGCCCCGCGGTGCGGGCGGAGGCGCGCTCTGCCCAGGACTGTCCCCGATCTAAGCGTTCGACGCGAAGGGGTGCGAGGCGGAGTTGCGCTGCTCGGTGACGACGGCGGCGGTGGGCTCGCCCTTGACGGCGCGCTCGATGGAGAGCTTCACGGCGTCGTAGTTGTACTTCTGGATCTTGGCGTCGTCGGCCGCTTCCCAGTGGATGAACACGCCGACCAGGATGAACAGGTCGTCGGCCTCGTCGGCGGGGATCGTGCCCTCAGCCACGCAATCCTGCACGGCCTTGGCGACACCGTGCTGGGCAGGGCCGAACATCTGGACGGCCTGACGGGCGTCGTTGATGGTGACCTTGTTGAACATCAGGGTGTTCGGCTTGCAGGGCAGGTTCGGCGCGATGACCGCGAGCAGGCTGGTGAAGCCGTGCTTGTTGTTCACGAGGCCGTTGCAGAAAGCGGCTTCGGCCGGCGAACCGCGCGGTCCGATGATGAGATCGATGTGGGCGACCTCGTTGCCATCGCCGACGAGGGCTTCGCCGACCAGAACCTTGTTGATCTTCGCCATGTGGGGTTTCTCCCAGAGTCTTGAAAAGACGTGACCGCCCCGAGCTTCAGGCGCGGCCGGCAGCTATCCTTGTTCACGGCGTCCAGTCCATCGAGGGACCGGACCGGTTAGCCCGGATCGCGGCGCGGACCCTACTCTGGGGCCTTGCCGGGAACAACCCTGCGCGGAGCGTACGGCCTGGCAATTTATTCATTGCCGGCCGGAACCTTCGTTTGAGTCCGCGGAACCAGGGCCGAAGGGGCGTTTCAGGCCCCGGCCTCGAGCAGGCGCGCGAGGAACAGGGTGGCCACCGTGAAGTCCGCGCTGGTGCCGGGGTTGAGTCGGGCCGCCTTCCAGGCCCGGTCTCGGTCTAGCAGGACGTCCACGGGCGCGGCGGCGAGGTCGAGGGCGAGCAGCGCCTCCGCCTCGGTGCGCAGGGCCTCCGCCCGCTCGGCGCCGTGCTTGCGGGCCACGTGGCTGTCCGGCACCCGGGCGAGATAGGCGAGGTAGAGGGCGGTGGTGCACCAGGGCGGCGCCAGGCCCCGTGCCCGGGCTGCCGCCAGGGCCGGCAGGCCGATAGCGAACAGGTCGGCGAATCCGGTGACGTAGGCCCGCGCGATGGCATCGCGCGGGGCGGCCTCCGCCATGGCGGCCCGGAGCGACACGGGGGCCGCCGGATCGGTGACGTCGTGGCGCTCGGCCCGGCCGAGGCCGCCCGGATTGGCCCGGCGGATCGCCGCGAAGACGTCCCGCGCATCGGCGGCATCGAAGCCGTCGAGCACCGCCGCGAGGGCGGGGCGCAGGGGCGGGCCCGCCTCGGCCGCCCGGGCGAGGGGGGCGCAGAGGAGCAGGATGCCCAGATTCGTGTTCTGGCCGACCCGCTCCATCGTCGCCTCGACCGCCCGGAGCACCCGCCGGCCGACCGGCGCCCCGGACTCTGCGAGGGGGGGGGCGGAGATCTCCGCGCTCGCCACGAAATCCGCCACCGCCATGCGGTGGCCGTCGGCGAAGGCGTGGACGTTGCCGGGCTTCAGGGCGTCGAGCTCATCGAGGCAGCTCGCCCGGTAGGCGGCGGCGATGGCCTCGGACGCGCTCATCCGAGCGCAGCGACGAGACGGGGCGGACGGGCCGACCGCACCGCGTTGAGGAAGCCGCGGGCGACGGCGAGCGCGATGTCGACCTCGGTGACCTGCTGCAGCCCGGACCAGGCCGGCATCGAGTTCACCTCGAGTACGAGGTAGCCCCCCTGCCCGTCCTCGACGAGGTCGATGCCGGAATAATCGACGCCGACCGCGGCGGCTGCCCGCTCGGCGAGTTCCGCGGCGGCGGGCGGCATCGCCCAGGCCAGGGGGCGGCCCCCGCGATGGACGTTGGTGATCCAGCCGTCACCCTCGCGGATCATGCCCGCGATGGCGCGGCCCTCGCAGACGAAGACCCGGTAGTCGCGCCAGAGGCCGTCGCTGCGGGCGATGTAGCGCTGGAGATAATAGACCCGGGACACCGCCTCCTCGTCGGGCAGGTCTTCAGGGCGCTCGATCAGCTGGAGGCCCTCGCCTTGCGAGCCGAAGAGCGGCTTCAGTACCAGGGGACGCCCGGGCCGGGCCTCCCGCGCCACGATCTCGGCGGCGGCCTCGCGCTTCGAGAGCACGTAGGTCTCCGGGGTCGGCAGGCCGGCGCGGTCGATGAGCAGGCTCGTCATCGCCTTGTCGACGGAGCGCTCGATGGCGCCGGGGGAATTCCACACCGTGGTGCCGGCGGAGACCAGGGCGTGCAGCACGCCGAGGCGCATGGTGGTCGCCTCGAAGGTGCCGCCCGCGATGGTGCGCAGGAGCACCCCGTCCGGCAGGGTCGCGAAGCCGGGCACCCGCAGGGGCTCGGGGCCCCCCGTCACCACCGCGACGTCGGCCATCGAGAACAGCAGCGGCTCGGCGCCGAGCTGTTCGAGGGCGGCCTTCAGGCGTGCCTTGTGCCAGTTGCCGTTGTCGGCCGCGAGCCCGATCCGCATGGTCTTCAGCAAACCTCGACGTGAAGTCCTTCTCCCCTCCGTGGGAGAAGGTGGCCCGCGAGCCAAGTCGGATGAGGGGAGCACCGTATCCGGAGAGGTCGTTCCCTCTCCCGCCTGCTCCGCAGGCACCCTCCCCCACCTCGAGTCGGGCCTACCCGACTTGAGCACTCGAAGGCAGACCACGGGCAAGCCTGAGGTCTGTTGGGGGAGGGGTCGAGCGCTATTCTTACCGGAACGACGCTTCCACCAGCTCCGGCATCAGTTTGCCACCGCGAAAACTCTTGCCGGTGGTGACGGAGGTGACGATGACCTCGGCCGGGCTGAAGAGGGCGCCGTCGATCTTGTAGAAGTCGCCGTTCACCCGGGAGAAGATGTCGGCGAAGGGTGCGCCGTGGTCGGCAGAGTTCGATGAGGGCACCTGCTCGGCGAGCTGCTGCGCGTCGGCGTCGTCGGCCTCGACGAAGAGCTGCACACGCCCGCCGTAGATGATGGCGTCGTTGGTGCGGCCCATGGCCTGGATGAAGTCCGGGTGCTGCGGCGAGAGCGGGGCGGAGCCGATGCCGTCGACGATTCTGTGGAGGTCGAAGCCGACGGTATGGGCCTTGTGCAAGGCGACCTCGAGGACGCGGGCGACGACCTGGGTGGAGCCGGCGAGGCTCTGGGTCGGGGCGTAGATGAAGGTCAGCTGCTCGGGCGCCAGGCCCGTGGCCTCGGCCACCTTGGCGATGACGGAGGCCGGCGGGCCGCCGGCCGCCTCCAGCACCAGGGCGGTCTGGGTCGCGGAATCCCTGTAGCCGAGCTCGCCGTAGAGGTCCTCCACCACCGCGACGGCGCGGCCGGGGCCGGAGCCGAGGGCGAAGAAGCCGGAATCCCCGGTCTCGTCGGCCAGCGACCAGCCGGCATACTGGCTGCCGAGGCAGGCGATGACCGGATCGGCGGCATGCACGATCACCGAGTAGGGCCAGGACGCGATCGGGCCGGAGGGCGCGATCGAGACGGTGCCGAGACCGCCGAGGCAGATCTCGGCGATGCGGCGTCCGGCCTCGATGGAGCCGCGCACGTTGGCGCCGGCATCAACCATGCGGGCGCCGTTCTCGGTGGTCACGGACAGGCGCAGGGCCGCGGCATCGGCGACCAGCCGCTCCACCAGGGGCGCGGTCAGGGCGTTGACGCTCGGGAACGGGAATTTCGCGCCGCTCGGGCTGGTGGTCATGGGTGTCCCTCCGTCAGGGCGAGCAGGGTCCGCAGTTCGGCGGCCCGGCTTCGCAACATCGCTCTCGTGGCGGCCGAGTCCGGCCCTGTGGCGAACAGGGTGCACAGCGGCGCGTGGCGCGCCACCGTGGTGCCGGGTCTTGGGCGGTCGCGCACGAAATCCGGCCAGGAGATCGGCGGCATCGGCGCGTAGCCGCTGGCCGCGTAGCAGATTTCAGCGGCCGCCGCATCCACCGGTGCGGGTTCCGGATCGGGCAGGCGGCCCAGGCTCGCGGCGATATGCTGGGTGATGAGGGGCGTCGGGCGCCGGTCGAGGACGTCGAGGGTGGCGCCCGGGCGCGGGTTGATCTCGGTGAGCCACCAATCCGGCCCGTTCACGAGGCAGTCCGCGCTGGCGAGCCCGGTCAGGCCCGTGGCCGCCGCGATGCGCCCGACCCCGGTCGCGATCGCCTCCGACAGCCCTGGTGCGAGGACCGGCGGCTCGTGGCGGGCCCGTTCCAGGGCGCCGGCATAGCGGAAGGGCCGCATGGGGGACGGGGCGCTCCATTGCTCGGTGACGCCCACGACCCGGATCGCGGCGCCGTCGGATAGAAACGACAGCGACACGGCCCGGCCCGGCACCCGGGCCTGGAAATAGGCTCCCTTCGGCGCAGGGCCGCCGGGCGCGGCGCGGATATGCGCGCCGCCCGACCCCCCGGCCTGCTTCAGGAGCCAGGCGGCCCGATCGGATACGGGCTCGCGGGTGACGGCGGGGTGCGGCACGCCATGCTGCCGGCAGAGGGACGCGAAGGCGAAGGGGTCCTTGAGCCGCGCCACGCAATCCGGGCCGGCACCGAGGACGCGGTAGCGCTCCGCGATGGCCCGCATCAGGTCGGGGGCGGCCTCGAAGCCGCTGCCGAGGACGAGGCCGATCGGCGGCGCGGCGCACAGGCCCGCGAGGGCGTCGAGATGGCGCAGGATCGCCTCGCCCCCGAGCAGTCCGGCGCCGAACCGGCCCTCCGCCTGGCGATAACCTTCCGCCAGGGTGCGGGTGTCGGCATCCCCGAAGAGGTCGAGCACGAGGGGCACCAAGCCCGCCCGGCGCGCGCCTTGCGCCAGGGCGCGCCCGGACTGGGCGGCGATGAGGAGGGTTGCGGCTGTTCCGGTCGATGTGCGCGCCGCGATCGCTCGTCGAGCGTCCGGGGAGGAGCCCGGCGTCAGCCCGCCACCTCGACCGCCAGCGTGTAGGCATCGCGAAAATCGAGGCAGAGCGGCTCGTCGGCGTCCAGCATGCGACGGAACAGGCGGGATTCCGTCTGGTACTTCACGTTGCCCACCGCCAGCGCGCCGATGCCGATGCCCCGGCCGGTGGGCAGGGGCACGTCGACGGCGTTGACGTCGATGCCCGCGATGCCGGCGGGCGGCACGGCGTTGACGTCGGAGGCCACGAGGAGCTTCGGGGCGCTCTCCAGATCCTCCGCCGTGAGGATCGGGATCCCGGCGGGGCCGGCCGACAGGATGACGTCGGCCTCGGCAATTGCGGCGCGGCGGGCGGCGGGGGTAGTGCCGTCCACCGCCTCGACCTCCACGCCGAAGCGCCAGCGCATGGTGTTGGCGATCTTGCTCACCCGCTCCTCGCCGTCATGGCCCACGATCACCGCCTTGGCGCCGTTCAGCGCGCCGATCACGGCGGCCACGTAGGCAACCACGCCGGCGCCCCCGAAGATGACGATGCGCTTGCCCGCGAGGCCGGTGTCGAACTTGGTGCGCAGCGCGCGCGTCACCTCGGCGACCATGGCCGCCCCCGTGGTGAAGGAGCCGGCCGGATCGGCGAAGATGTGGTTGGCGAAGGGCGGCACCAGGGCCTTCTTGGCCCGGTCCATCATGTCGAGGGCGTCCTCGGCGTTCTTGCCGCCGATGAAGATCCCGGTGCGCACGCCGTCCTGTGGGCTGCGCGAGAAGATCGAATCCTGGACGAGCGTCGTCACGTCGGCGAGCGTCGCGTTCGCGTAGGTGGCGATGGTCTCGAAGCCCGCATCCACGGCCATGTTCACGTCGAACGGGCTCATGTGCTTCAGGGGCGTGATCATGTGCAGGATCGAGCGGGCCATCGTCGGTCTCCCTTCATGCTGTGACGCGGCCCGATCGTGCGCCGAGGCGTCGAATTGTCAAAACCGATCCGAAGGCGGCGGTTCGAGGATCGTTCCCTACAGGTCCGCGTCTTAAAGCGCCGTGACCGAGGCGCCGGTGTTGCGGCCCCGCGCGATGAGGAACCTGAGCGGGCCGGGCCGTTCCAGGCTCGCGACGAGGGCGCGGGCTTGCGCCTCCGAGGGCACCAGGGCGAAGCCGGTCGGCCCCCAGGAACTCTGGCCGTAGCCGGCAATGCCCTGCGCGGCGACGGCGGCGAGGGCCTCGGCCACGGCGGGGCTGGCGAAGCGTCCGCCCTGGTGGGGGGCGAAGTGGTCGCCGATCAGTTGCTGGATGCGGGTGATGCCGGCGCCGAACCCCTCCGGCTCGGCGGTGACCACGGCGGGCAGCACCTGCATCAGCACGATACGGCAGATCTCGGCCGCTTGCGGCTCCGGAAAGCGCGGCAGATCGCGGAAGGCCGCGACCTCGCGGGTGCCGTGGACGCCGGTCATGCCGGTGTCGAGGATCAGCACCACACGCCAATCCTCCGGGTAGGCCAGACGGGCGATCACCGGCGGCGGGTTGCCCTCGGGATCGCGTCCGCCATCGACGATCAGGCCACCCTGCGTGAAGGCCGCCAGCCCGACGCCCGAGCGATTGCCCCGGTCGAGGGCGTTGGCGAAGTCCTCCGGCGCGAAGGGCCGCCCGGCGAGACCCGCCAGGGCCGCCGCCACGCTCAGCGCCAGCTGCGTGCCTGAGCCGAAGCCCGCATGGGCCGGAATCTCCGATTCGATGGTGAGGGCGGCGTGGCCCGCGATGCCGAGATGCCCGGCGGCGGCGAGCGCATAGGCGGCGGCGCGGCGCGCCTCGGGCCCGGTCACGTCGAGGCGCTCGGCCGGCCGGGCGGTCAGGGTCACGGCGGGCGCGTCGAGGGCGAGGCCGATGCTGCCGAAGCGTCGGCCGAGGCCGCCATGCAGGTCGAGGAAGCCGAAATGCAGGCGGGCGGGCGCGTGGACGCGGAGGCCGGCGGGGGCGGCGGTCTCGCCCGGACCCCCCGGGATCCGCAGCACGTCGATCCCTTCCATCGTGACAGGTCCTCGTTCGACGCGCTCGTTCCACGCGGCCTCGCGCCGCCGGCTTGTCCCACGGAGCGCGGACCACCCGCAAGCGCGGCCTTCAAATCTCGCGTCCCGGCATCGCGCCCTGATTCGTCCGGTGCGACTCAAGGGGGTTGCCTGCCACGCGGCGGCGATGCAAACGTGCCGCCCCAACGATATGGACTGGCTCAGTCCCGCCGCGCGCGACGCCGAACACGGTGCGCGCCGGGCCCTCGATTTTCCAAGGTGCAACGTATGGCGGCCTGGGTGAAGGGTGGTGCGACGGATGCGGATGCGGCGGTGGAGGCCGCCGCCACGCTCCTCGCCTCAGCGCGCAATGCCGTTCTGGCGGGCCTTTGCGCCGAGTTAAGCGCGGTGCGCGCGGCCTACCACCTCGCCGACGCCCTCGGCGCCTCCGTCGATCCCGTGGCCGGCCCGAGCCTCTATGCCGAGCTCGGCCCCTTGAGCCGCACCGGCGCGATGACGACGACGCCGGCCGAGGCGATCGGCCGGGCCGACGCGGTCCTCATCGTCGGCAACGTCCCCTGGGACCGTCCCATCGTCGGCGACATCGCCGGCTCGCAGGCGACCCGTGGCCGCGCCGCCGGTTCGGAGCGGGTGATCCTGTCGCTGGGCGGCCCCCGCAACGGCGCCACCCGGCACGTGGCCTACCCGGTGGAGGCCGGCGGCCTCGCCGTGTCGATCGCGCACCTGCGCGCCTTCCTGAAGGGCAACCTGGCCGGGGAAGCTGCCTATGCCGACCTCGCCAAGCGACTGAGTTCCGCGCAGTACGGTGTCGTCCTCTACGACCCGGCCGAGATCGGCGAACTCGGTGTCGAGATGTTGACGGGACTTATCAAGGACCTCAACGAGGCCACGCGCTTCTTCGGCCTGAGCCTCGCGGACCCGTTCCAGGGCCGCGCGCTCCTCCAGCTCGCCGCCTGGACCACCGGTCAGGCGCCTCGCGTCGGCTTCGGCCGCCACGTGCCCGAGCACGATCCCTGGCGCTTCGACAGCGCTCGCCAGATCGCCGCCGGCGAGGCCGACGCCGCCCTCTGGCTCGCCTCCCTCCCCGCCCCCCGGCCCGACTGGCTCGGAACCCTGCCGAGCGTCGCCATCGTGGGCGTCGGCAGCCCGGATGCCAGTGGCGATGTCGCCGACGTGGTCTTCGCGGTCGGCGTACCCGGCGAGAGTGCCGGCGGGAGCCTGTGGGACGAGCGCCGCGCCGCCATCGCCTATGCGCCGGCCTCCGGCCAGACGGCCGAGCTGAGTGCGGCCGGCATCCTCACCGCCATCCAAGAACGCCTCACGCTGAAGAAGGCCGCCGCATGCTGATCCGGATTCACGGAGGCCGGGTCGTCGACCCGACGGCCGGCCGCGACGCGGTCGGCGAGGTCTGGATCGAGGACGGCCGGGTGGTCGGTGCCTCCGACCGGGCGCCCGACCGCACAATCGACGCCACCGGCTGCGTGGTCATGGCCGGCGGCGTCGAGGTGCATTCGCACATCGCCGGCGGCAACGTGGTGATGAGCCGCCTGCTCCTGCCCGACCTCTACGTCAGCGAGGCCGCACCCGAGGGCCATCCCTTCGCCCATGCGGGCGGCTCGGCCGCCTGGATCGGCGCGAACTACGCGCGGATGGGCTACACGCTCGCCGTCGAACCCGCGATGCCGCCCGCCAACGCGCTCGCGACCCAGCTCGAACTCGCCGACATCCCGCTCCTCGACCGCGGGGCGCTCACGGTGATGGGCAACGACGATCATCTGCTTCAGCTCCTGCGGGCGCGCGAGGGCAAGGCGGCGGTGCGCGACCTCGTCGCCCTCTCGGTGGCGACCTCGCGGGGGCTCGGCGTCAAGTGCATCAACGCGGGCGGCGCCTCGGCCTTCAAGGACGGGATGCTGAAGCTCAGCCTCGACGACGAGATCCCGGTCTACGGCCTTTCCACCCGCAAGATCATGGGCGCGCTCCTCGACGCGGTGGAGGAGATCGGCGTGCCGCATCCGCTGCATGTCCACTGCAACAACCTCGGCATTCCGGGTGCCGACGAGTCCTTCGTGGCGACCCTCGAGGCGGCGGAGGGGCGGCGCATCCACTTCGCCCATGCCCAGTTCTATGGCTACGGCGTCGCCGACCCGGAGAACCCGCTCACCGGCGGCTTCCGCTCGGCGGCGGAGCGGATCACGGAAGCCATGGAGGCGCACCCCAACGCCACCTACGATGTCGGCCAGGTCGCCTTCGGCCAGACCGTGACGATTTCGCTCGACATCCTGCGCCAGTTCGCCGGCCGCAAGGGCGCCAACCCGAAGAAGTGGATCGTCAACGCGGGCGACGCGGAGGGCGGCGGCGTGGTGCCGTTCCTCTACAAGCCGCGCGGTCCGGTCAGCTCCCTGCAATGGGCCATCGGCCTCGAGCTCATGCTGCTCTCGAAGGAGCCGGAGCGCACGATCCTGACGACGGACCACCCGAACGGCGGCCCGTTCACGGATTACCCGCACATCATCCACCTGCTGATGGACAAGGAGAAGCGCGACCGCGAGATCGCCGGCCTCCACAAGGTCATCGCCGAGCGCTCCGGCCTCTGCGCCATCGAGCGCGAATACAGCTTCTCGGAAATCGCCCAGCTCACCCGTTCGGGCCCGGCCAAGCTCCTCGGCCTCGCCGATCGCGGCCACCTGCGCGAGGGGGCCCGGGCCGACGTCGCGATCTATCGCGACGACCCGAACCGCACCGCCATGTTCGCCCGCGCCAAGCTGGTGCTCAAGGACGGCGAGACCATCGTGGAGGACGGCGAGGTCGTGGCCTGGCGCTCCGGCCGAACTCTGGAGCTCGCCGTCGAATCCGACAAGGCGATGGTGGCCCGCTCCGAGACCTACCTGCAGGACCGCTTCGGCGCCGGCCTCAAGAGCTTCGCGGTACCCGACGAGGCCTTCCCGAAGCCGGACGTGTTCGCGGAGGTCGCATGTCGTTCGTGAGGATGCCGGGCGTGAGAAAGATGCGTCGCGTGGGGACGGGTGACTGAGATGACGGACCTCACCCTCAACGGCATCCCGGTGATCGACACGTTCGCGGAGGCGTTCGACGTCGCCGGGACCGCGATCGTCATCACCAACGACACGGCGAAATGGGCGATGATCGCCGCCGTCACCATGACGGGCTTCGCCACGTCGGTGATCGGCTGCGGCGCCGAGGCCGGGATCGATTGCGAACTCTCCCCCGACGAGACGCCCGATGGGCGCCCCGGCGTGCGCGTGCTGCTGTTCGGCTTCGAGCCGAACGGCCTCAAGGACCAGCTCCTCAAGCGCGTCGGCCAGTGCATCCTCACCTGCCCGGGCACGGCGTGTTACGCCGGCGTGGACGGGCCCACGAAAATCAAGCTCGGCGGGGCCATCCGCTACTTCGGCGATGGCTTTGCCGTGGCAAAGCGCCTGACCGACCCGGTGACCGGCAAGGCCCGACGCTACTGGCGCATCCCCGTCATGGACGGCGAGTTCCTGTGCGAGGACTTCGTCCGCGCGGTCGACGGGGCGGTCGGCGGCGGCAACCTGCTCTTCCTCGGGCGCAAGCACGCCGACACCCTCAAGGTCGCCGAGATCGCGGTCGAGGCCGCCCGCGCGGTACCGGGCGCGATCCTGCCCTTCCCCGGCGGCATCGTCCGCTCCGGCTCGAAGGTGGGCGCCCGCACCAAGGGCATGATGGCCTCCACCAACGACGCCTATTGCCCGACCCTGAAGGGCCGGGCCGGCACCGAACTCTCGGCCGAGGTCGGCGTCGTGCTGGAAATCGTCATCGACGCGCTCACCTCCGACGCGGTGGCTCAATCCATGCGTGCGGCTCTGCACGCGGCCACCGAAGCCGGCGCGGCGCACGGCCTCGTCGCGGTCACGGCCGGCAATTACGGCGGCAATCTCGGCCGCCACCATTATCACCTGAAGAACCTGCTCTCGAAGGAGCCGGGCAGCAGCGAGGCCGGAGCCGCATGAGCACCCTGACCCTGCGCCAGGAGCCGCCGGAGCGGCTCGACCTCCTGCACGTCAATCCGCTCTCGCTCCGCGGTCTCAGCGAGGCCGAGGCGGCCCGGCTCCCCGTCGGCACCAGCCGGCACGGTCTCACCCTGGGCGACTGCTTCACCCTCGCCCTCGACGGCTCGGAGGACCTCGTGATCGAGGGCGGCTCGTCGCGCCTCGACCGGGTCGGCGCCTCGCTCAGCGGCGGCCGCATTCGCGTCGTCGGCGATGTCGGCCAGCGCCTCGGGGCGGGCATGCAGTCGGGCTCCGTCGTCGTGACGGGCTCCGCCGGTCCCTTCGCGGGCTCGGGCGCCACCGGCGGCACGATCACGGTCGAGGGCGATGCCGGGGATCATGCCGGCGGCGCGGTCTATGCGGCCAAGGCCGGGCTCGACGGTGCCACCCTGGTGATCCACGGATCGGCCGGCGACTATCTCGGCGACCGCATGCGTCGCGGCCTCATCCTGGTGGGTCGGGCCGGCGCCCATGCGGGCGCGCGGATGATCGCCGGCACCATCGCGGCGACGTCCCTCGGCGACCATCCGGGCTACGGCATGCGCCGCGGCACCATCCTGACCGGTGCGGTCGGGGCTCTGGCTCCGAGCTTCGTCGAGACCGGCACGCATGATCTCGTGTTCCTGCGCTTGCTCGCCCGCTCGCTGCGGCCCCTGAGCCCGACGCACGCCGACCTCGCGGCCGGAGCGCTCAAGCGCTACTCGGGCGACCTCGCGACCCTGGGCAAGGGCGAATTGTGGGTTGCGGCGGCCTGAAAGCTGCACGGAATCGGGAATATCCCGATTCCCCGATGACCGCGCCCGCGACGACGTCGACCCGTCGTGCGGGCAGGCCGCTAGCCGGCCGCACTTGCACAATCCTCCCGATCGGACGACCATCTCCGCCTGCGGGGCGGCAATATCGTGCCGGATGTCCCGTATATCCCCGCGCGAACCCGGCGTCCCCGAATGCTCATCCTGCTCTCGATCTGTCTCCTGTCGCAGCCTTCGCAATGCCGCGAGGACAAGATCGACCTGTCGTTCGAGGCCCGCAGCCCCGCCATCTGCCTGCGCAACTCCCAGAGCGCGATCGCCAAGTGGCAGGAAGAGCACCCGGAATGGCACGTCACCAAGTGGCGCTGTGCTGTTCGGGGCAGCCAGCCGCGCGACCTGTGAGACCGATGGGCTCGTCGCACCGGCACTGCTTCTCGCGACGTCTCTTTTCTTCGACCTCTCTTGCAAGGCAGGTTGCGTCCCGCCTACTGATCCTGCCCGCGCTACGGTGACGGCAGGATCACCGTAGCGCGGGCAGAGTCGGGAAGAGATTCAGGCAGGCCCGGTCCGTGATGCAGTCCCGGCGAAGGCCTGCGCGTCACCTCGGGATCAACCGGCACAACCATGCGCTCGCTGAAGGTCCGGTTCGCGCTGCTCCTCGGTGGCACCGCTCTGCTCGTCATCCTGGCGGCGTTGGGGGTGCTCGCCTCGATCGGCGCCGCCGAGCGCACCATCGACCGGACGCTGGCCGCGCAGGGGCGCCTCGAACTCCTGGTCGAACTGTCCGGGCGTATGACGCAGTACGGCCTCGCCGCCCTGGAGGCGGTGAGCAACCCGGACGCGCAGCCTGAGGGGCTCGCTGTGGCGCGCGCCAACGTCGACCGCGCCCTGGGGGCGGTGGACGAGGCTCTGGGGCGTTCCATCGCGGTCAGCAACGATCCCCTCGACCGGACGCAGTACGCCGCCCGCACCCGGCCCCTCGCGCAGCTGCGCTCCGCCCGCGCGGTGCTCGACCGGCAGGTCTCGCAGGTGCTGCGCCAGTCCGACGACGAATCGCGCAAGGCGGCGATCCGTGGGGCCCTCAACGGCTTTGGTGCGATGACGGGCCAGCCCCTCTCCTTCCTGATCGAGGTCGAGCGCCGCTCGATGATCGCGGGCTCCGACGCGGCGCGAGACCTGTCCGGCACCTTGCGCATCGCCTCCCTGGCGGCCGTGGCCTTCGCGCTCGCCGTCGTACTGCTGCTCTACCGGATGGTGACCCGTCCGGTGCTGGCGCGCATAGAGACCGTGCGCCGCGCCGCCGGAGCCGTCGGCCGGGGCGAGCTCGACACCCGCCTCTCGGTCGCGACGCGGGACGAGCTCGGCCTGCTGGTGGCGAACTTCAACCGCATGGCCGCCCGCCTCGCCCGCCGCGAGGGCCGGCTCGCGGCGGACCGCGCCGCCCTGGAGGACACCGTGGCGGCCCGGACCCTGGACCTGCGGGCCGCCAACACCCGGCTCGAGGCGGTGGACCGCTCGCGCCGACGCTTCTTCGCCGATGTCAGCCACGAGCTGCGCACGCCGCTCACCGTGATCCTGGGCGAGTGCGACATTGCCGCCCGCTCGGCCGGCCGGCGAGCCGATTCCGGACCCGGCGTCGATTTCGGGCCCGTCTTCGCCACCATCCGCAAGCGCGCCCTGCGCCTGCAGCGCCGGGTGGAGGATCTGCTGCGCGTTGCCCGCTCCGAATCCGGCCAGATCGAACTCGACCGGCGTCCCGTCAACGCGTTGCCGATCCTGGCCGACGCCGTGGACGGCATGGCCTCGGAGGCCGCGCGCCGGCGCGTGGCGCTCGGTCTGGCGCCCGCCACCGACGACCCGATGCTCCTCGCCGACCGGGAATGGCTGCGGCAGATGATCGAGAGCCTGATCGACAACGCCCTGCGGCACGCAACCGGCCTCACCGGCGTAAGCGTGGTCCTGGCGCGGCCGGACGCGGACCGGGTGGAGATCACCGTCACCGATGACGGGCCGGGCTTCCCCGGTTCGGGCGAGGACCTGTTCGAGCGCTTCCGCCGCGAGAGCCCCTCCGGCGAGGCCGGGTTCGGCATCGGCCTCGCCCTGGCGCGCTGGGTGGTGGAGCGCCATGATGGGGTGATCCGCCTGCGGAGCGGACCCGGCGGCCGGGGCGCCCAGGTCGCCCTCGAATTGCCGGTGCTGGGCTCACCCGAGGCCGCGCCGAAACCCGTGATACGGCAGGACGATCCGGACGGGGTCGCCAAGGAGAGTGTGGCATGACGCGTGTACTGATCGTCGAGGATGACAGCGACATCCGCGCCATGCTCGCCCGCGGCCTGGAGGCGGAAGGCTTCTCGGTCGGCGTCGCCGGATGCGTCGACGACGCCCTGGCTGCCGCCCAGGCCGATGCGCCGGAAGCCGTCGTGCTCGACATCACCCTGCCGGACGGCTCGGGCCACGACGTCTGCCGTTCCTTACGCGAGGGCGGCTACCCGGGGCCGATTCTCTTCCTCTCGGCTCGCGACGAGGTCCGCGACCGCGCCGAGGGATTGGCGCTGGGGGCCGATGACTACATCGTGAAGCCCTTCGTCTTCGACGAATTGCTGGCCCGCCTGCAGACACACCTCCTGCGCCGGAAGGCGGCGGACGCGCCCCGCACCATCGTCACGGCGGGCAAGCTCGTGCTGGACCTGAACATCCGTCAGGTCGGCTTCCTGGATGCGACGGCGCGCCTCACCCCCCGCGAAGCGGAGCTCCTCGCCCTCCTGATGGACAACGCCAACCAGCCGGTGACGCGGGGCGACATCTTCGACAAGCTCTGGGCGGGCCAGGGCGGACTCTCGCTGAATGTCGTCGATGTCTACGTGGGTTACCTGCGGACCAAGCTCTCGGATTTCGTCCGCCTCGGCGGTCCGGTGATCGTCACGGTGCGCGGACGGGGCTTCATGCTCGACCTCAAGGGCCAGGATTTCCGGCACTGAGGCAGGGTCAGAGCGGGCGGATTCGGCACCCTGCGTTAACGCCGACCCGCGTTTCGCGGGGTCATACGGGAGGAACCGGCAATTTAGCGCTTGAACTGCCGAGCCAAATTGTCGATATCACTCCGGCGACAGAAACCACTGCGCCGTCAGTGTCTTACGATCTTCTTATGTGGGATCGGGATGCTGCTGACGTTGAGAAGAAACTTTCAGGAGAAACACCATGACCTGGGCTGCCCCCGTCGTTTCCGAGATCTGTGTCGGCATGGAAGTCACCAGCTACGAGTCCGCTGAGATCGACACCTTCAACTGAGTTTTCGTCGAGCCCGGGGTCCTAAGGCAGCGTCGGTTCCACCATGCATGTCCTGATCCTTGGTTCGGCCGCGGGCGGCGGCCTTCCCCAGTGGAATTGCCGCTGCCCCATCTGTTCCCTCGCCCGCACGGACGAGACCCGCGTCAGGCCGCGGACCCAGTCGAGCATCGCCGTCTCTCCTGATGGGGAACGTTGGCTCCTGGTGAACGCCTCTCCCGATATTCGTCAGCAGCTGTTCGACAATCCGGCGATGCACCCGCGCGCGGGCTTGCGCCACTCGCCGATCCACGCCGTTCTGCTCACCAACGGTGACGTCGATCACGTCGCCGGGCTGCTGACGCTGCGCGAGGGCCAGCCCTTCACCCTCTACGGGACCAGCGGCATCCTCGACTCGGTCAACGCCAATCGGGTGTTCGACGTGATGGCCGCAGGCGTGGTTGCCCGCGAGCCGATCGCCCTCGACCGTGCGTTCGAGCCGGTGCCCGGTTTGCGCGTGACCCTGTTCTCCGTCCCCGGCAAAGTGCCGCTCTGGCTCGAGGACGAAACCCTGGAACTCGGCGCCGAAACCGAGACGACGGTGGGCGCCATGATCGAGGCGAATGGCCGGCGCGTCGCCTACATTCCCGGGTGTGCACGCGTCACCGACGGCCTCAAGGACCGGATCGCCGGGGTCGACGCCCTGCTGTTCGACGGGACCGTACTCCTCGACGATGACATGATCCGCGCCGGCGTCGGCACCAAGACCGGCTGGCGCATGGGGCACGTGCCGATGACCGGCGAGGGCGGCTCGGTCGCGGCGCTCGCCGACGTGGCGATCGGCCGGCGCGTCTTCGTCCACATCAACAACACCAACCCGGTGCTGGTGGAGGGATCGGACGAGCGCCTGCAGATCGAGGCCGCGGGCTGGACCGTGGCCCATGACGGATTGACGCTGTCCCTTTCGTGACGCGTCGATCTGGCAGTTTAGTGCCGGCGACATACATTGTGTCCGATGAAATTGCGTGCGCCCACTCGCAGCCTTCACGGCGTGCGGCGCGATTGATAAGAAAAGTTCCGAAAACCGCTCCCCGCTGACCCGCGAGCCACGCCATGACCGCGCCCTTCCCGACCCCGAAGACCGACGAGGCCCAGCGCCTGCTCTCGCCCGAAGAGTTGGAGGCCGCCCTTCGTGACATCGGCGCGCGCCGCTACCACAACCTGCATCCGTTCCACCGCCTGCTGCACGACGGCAAGCTGAACAAGGATCAGGTTCGGGCCTGGGCGCTCAACCGCTATTATTACCAGGCGATGATCCCCGTGAAGGACGCCGCCGTCCTCGCCCGGATGACCGACGCCTCCCTGCGCCGGGTCTGGCGCCAGCGCATCGTCGACCATGACGGCGACGCGCCCGGCGACGGCGGCATCGAGCGCTGGCTCAAGCTCGCCGAGGGCGTGGGCTTCGCCCGGACTTACGTGGAATCGACGCAGGGTATCCTTTCGGCGACCCGCTTCTCGGTGGATGCCTACGTGCACTTCGTGAAGGAGCGCTCGCTCCTGGAGGCCATCGCCTCCTCGCTGACCGAGATGTTCTCGCCGACCATCATCTCCGAGCGGGTCGCCGGGATGCTGACGAACTACGACTTCATCACCAAGGACACCCTGGCCTATTTCGACAAGCGCCTGACCCAGGCTCCGCGCGACGCGGATTTCGCCATCGCCTACGTCAAGGAGCACGCCACCACGCCGGCGCTGCAGCGCCAGGCCATGGATGCGCTGACCTTCAAGTGCAACGTGCTCTGGACGCAGCTCGACGCCCTGTACTTCGCCTACGTGGCGCCCGGGATGATCCCGCCGGATGCCTGGACGCCCGGCACCGGGCTGGTGCCCGAACCGGCCGTGGCCCAGGCGACGGGCACCGGCACCCTCACGGCGCACGACGTCCCGCGCCTGCCCCGCGGCGTGCGCCTGCGCCACGACGCCGTGCGCGACCAGCACGTCCTGCTGGCACCCGAGCGCACCTTCGATCTCGACGCCAACGCGGTCATGGTCCTGGAGCTGGTCGACGGCCAGCGCTCCGTGCGCGACATCGCCGGGGTGCTGGCCGAGAAGTTCACGGCGGACGCCTCCGTGATCGAAGCCGACATCCTCGCGATGCTGAACGATCTGGCCACCAAACGGGTTCTGGAGCGATGAACGCGATCACGCCGAACGCCACCGTCATCCCGGCGCCCGTCGGGCTGCTGGCCGAACTCACCCATCGCTGCCCCTTGCGTTGTCCCTACTGCTCGAACCCGCTCGAACTCGACCGGCGTTCGGGAGAACTCGACACCGCGACCTGGCAGCGGGTGCTGACGGAGGCGGCGGCCCTCGGCGTGCTCCACGTCCATCTCTCGGGCGGCGAGCCGACGGCGCGCAACGACATCGTCGAGATCACGAAGACCTGCGCGACGCTGGGCCTGTATTCCAACCTCATCACGTCGGGCGTCGGGGGTGCCTTGCAAAAACTCGACGCGCTCTACGACGCGGGCCTCGACCACGTGCAGCTCTCGGTGCAGGGCGTGGACGCGGCCAATGCCGAGAAAATCGGCGGCCTGAAGAACGCGCAGCCTCAGAAATTCGCCTTCGCCGAGCGGGTGACCCAGCTCGGCTTGCCGCTGACGCTGAATTCGGTGATCCACCGGGGCAATATCCACGAGGTCGAGGGCTTCATCGACCTGGCGGTCAAGCTCGGCGCCAAGCGCCTGGAGGTCGCCCACACCCAGTACTACGGCTGGGCCTACGTGAACCGCGCCGCCCTCATGCCCAACAAGGCCGAGGTCGACCGATCGATCCGCATCGTCGAGGCGGCCCGCGAGCGCCTGAAGGGCCAGCTGGTCATCGATCTCGTGGTGCCCGACTACTATGCGAAGTACCCGAAGGCCTGCGCGGGCGGCTGGGGTCGCAAGCTCATGAACGTCACCCCGCAGGGCAAGGTTCTGCCCTGTCACGCCGCCGAGACGATACCGAACCTCGAATTCTGGTACGTGTCCGACCATTCGCTCGCCGACATCTGGGCAAACTCCCCGGCCTTCACGGCCTATCGTGGCACGGACTGGATGAAGGAGCCCTGCCGCTCCTGCGACCGGCGGGAGAAGGACTGGGGCGGCTGCCGCTGCCAGGCCCTGGCGCTCGCCGGAGACGCGGCGGCCACCGATCCGGCCTGCTCGCTCTCGCCGCTCCACGCCAAGGTGCGCGATCTCGCCGTCGAGGAGGCGGCCGAGACGCCACCGGACTACATCTATCGGACCATCGGCAGTAACGTGCAGCCGAATGTGCGTACGCCGCTGAATGAGGAAGCGCCGCTTTGAAGCCCGTCACACTTGCCGCGTTCGTGTTGCTCGCGAGCGCCCCCGCGCTCGCCCAGACAGCGCCTCAGGCCTCGGAAGCGCCCGCCGTCGTCAAGACCAACACCGCGACGGCCCCGAACGCCTCGGACCTGCTCTTCGAGCAGCCGCAGATGAAGAACGTCCCGCCTGGCTCCAAGCTCACCTACGATTACCTGCGTCGCAGCGGCATCTCGAAGGGCCCGTTCGGGCCGCCCCTGAACGACACCATCAAGCTCGGGGTCGAGCCCGGCAACGCCGCGGACAACCGCAACATCCGGGTGGAGATGTTCTCCGGCGCCAACCGCTTCCCGGCCGGCCCGTTCGAGGACATGCCCGGCAACCCGGTGATGACGCTCTTCCTCGAGCATCACCTCATCGACCTCGCCCGCGTGCTGATGGCCAATCCACGCTACATCAAGAATGCCATCCGTAAGGGCCTGCGCGACAACGCCACCGTGACGCCGACGCAGGTCGACTACAAAGGCCGCAAGGTCGATGCCTGGCGCATCGAGACCAAGCCCTTCATCGACGACAAGATGAAGGAGCGCATGCGCGGCTTCGAGAACCTGACCTACACCTTCGTCACGTCCGAGGCCGTGCCCGGCGAACTCGTCTCGATCGAGGCGAGCTCCAAGAACGCCGAGGGCGGCGAACTCCTGCAAGAGAACCTGACCTATGATCCGAACGCTGGTTAAGCGGCTCCCGCGCCTCGCGGCCGGCGCCTGCGCGGCGGCCCTCCTGGCGGGTGCGGCGGCCGCGGCCGCGGCCGAGCCCGAGAACGACTATCCCACCGAGGCGCGGGCCGACTACATCTTCGGCTGCATGGCGGCCAACGGCCAGTCACGCGAGTCGCTGTCGCGCTGCTCCTGCTCCCTCGACGCCCTCGCTTCGCTTCTGCCCTATGACAAGTACGTCCAGGCCAGCACCGTGCTTTCCCTGCGGCAGGGCATCGGCCAGCGCACCACCGCGTTCAAGTCGACCAAGGTCTTCGACGACCAGGTCGCCGAACTGCGCAGGGCCCAGGCCGAGGCGGAGATCCGCTGCTATCGCGGCGGGACCTGAGCGGACTCTTCGGACCCCGCAGCGCCGCCGTCGGGAGCGGCGGCGCAGGACGCGGTTTCGTACAGCCCCGGCATGGGCGTTGCTCCGACCCGGCATTGCGTTCAAAGACAGCGGCATCCCGGCCGGGGACGCGCCCTGAACGCGCCCGCCTTCGAACCCGAGCATCCCGTGCCACCAGCAGACCTGCCGGCCCCGCTGACGACGCTCCTGCCCGATCTCGGGCGACGCGTGCTCGTGATGGGCATCCTCAATGTCACGCCCGATTCCTTCTCGGATGGCGGTCGCTTCACGAATCGTGACGCCGCCCGCGACCAGGCCGAGGCCCTGGTGGCTGAGGGGGCGGCGTTGGTGGATATCGGCGGCGAGTCCACCCGGCCCGGCCACGTGCCGGTCTCGGCCGAGGAGGAGCAGGCCCGCATCCTGCCGGTGATCCGCGACCTCGCGCCCCGCCTGTCCGTTCCGATCTCGGTGGACACCTACAAGGCCGCGACCGCGCGGGTGGCGCTGGAGGCCGGCGCCCGCATCGTCAACGACGTCTGGGGCCTACAGCGCGAGCCCGACATCGCCCGCGTCGCCGCCGACCATGGCGCGCCGGTGATGATCATGCACAACCGTGAGACCATCGATCCGGCCATCGACATCATCGCCGACATGCTACGCTTCTTCGAGCGCTCCCTCGCCATCGCGCGGGCTGCCGGTCTCCGCGACGGCGACATCGTGCTCGATCCGGGCATCGGCTTCGGCAAGAGCTGGGAACAGCACCTCGAAGCCCTGCGGCGTCTGCCCGAGATCGTGGCTCTCGGCTTTCCGGTCCTCGTCGGCGTCTCGCGCAAATCGCTGCTCGGGCGCCTGCACGATGCCGAGACCCGGCCGGTGGATCGCCTCTTCGGCTCCATCGGCAGCCACGTGCTCGCCGCGACACTCGGGGCCCGGATCGTGCGCGTCCACGACGTACGGCCGCATGTCGACGCCCTGCGGGTGGTCGATGCCGTGATGGGACGACCCGCATGAGCGACCGCATCGTCGTCGACCGCATCGCCGTGTTCGCCTTCCACGGCCTCCTGCCCGAGGAAGCCCGGCTGGGCCAGCGCTTCTACGTTTCCCTCGACGTTCGACTCGATCTCCGGGCGGCCGGCCGCTCCGACGACGTTGCCCGGACCGTGAGCTACGCCGATCTCACCGAGATCGTGACCCGGATCGCCACGCAGCGGCGCTTCGCCCTGATCGAGGCCCTGGCGGAGGCCATCGCGGGCGAGATCCTCGAGCGGCACCCGCCCATCCGCGAGATCCGGGTCCGGGTGGACAAGCCGAGCGCGCCGGTGCCGGCGGTGATCGACGGTGTCGCCATCGAGATTGTACGCGCCCGCGAGGCGGCCCGATGAGCGCGGAGGCGGGACTGCATGCGGCCTATCTCGGTCTCGGCAGCAACATCGGCGACAAGGCTGCGACCCTGGCGGACGCGGTGGCGCGGTTGGCCGCCACGCCGGGCATCCGCATCACCGCGCGCTCGTCCGATTACCGGACCCCGCCCTGGGGCGACACCGACCAGGACTGGTTCCTCAACGCCGCCGTCGGGATCGAGACCAGCCTGACCCCTCATGAACTTCTGGAGGCCGGCCTCGCCATCGAGGCCGCCATGGGCCGGGTGCGCGAGCGCCGCTGGGGGCCGCGGGTGATCGACATCGACGTGTTGTCCTACGAGGGCGCTGCGATCTCGGATGCGCGCCTGGTGCTTCCGCACCGCTTCGTGCGCGAGCGCGTCTTCGTGCTGGTGCCCTTGGCCGAGATCGCCCCCGACCTGCGCATCGGCCCCGAGACGGTCACCGAAGCCCTGGCCAAGCTCGACGCCGCCGGCATCGAGCGAGCCTGATCAGGGCCGGATTTCGATCGGGGTGCCGGTGTCCACACGGGCGTAGATCGCCTCCATCTCGGCGTTGGTGACGCCGACGCAGCCATTCGTCCAGTCGACGAGGCGGTGCAGGGACCCGAGCCAGGACAGGCCGTTGAACAGGCCGTGGATCATGATGTCGCCGCCGGGGGCACGGCCCTGGGTCGCAGCGCGGAGCGCCTGGTCCGGCGTCGGATACGATACCTTCAGCGAGAGATGCGCGACGCTGCGCGGG
Source organism: Methylobacterium goesingense (assembly GCF_022179225.1). Lineage (GTDB taxonomy): Bacteria > Pseudomonadota > Alphaproteobacteria > Rhizobiales > Beijerinckiaceae > Methylobacterium > Methylobacterium goesingense. The sequence goes on along the minus strand of NZ_BPQL01000025.1, from coordinate 8,192 downwards.
TTGCGATATGCGATCGCGTAGGTGCCCTCCGGCGTGCGTCCGTCGCCCGCGCGGAATTTTTGGCCTTGGGGGCTAAACCCGAGGGAGACCGGATAGGTGGCGAGGACCCGGCCGTCGCGCAGCAGCGTCAGGCGGCGGGCGGCCTTCTCCACGAGAATGCGGTCGGCCCGATCCGGCTCGGGCACCAGGGGTGGTGCGACCCGCAGCCATTGGCGCTGATCCACGACGACGAGGGCGACCAGGACGAGAACGACGATGGCGGCGGCGGATGCGATCCGCCGCCGCCATCGCGGACTGTTTACCCTGTCGGCTGCCGTCATCTCACGGGGCTGGAGCGTCGAGGAGCTTGTTGCCCTCTTCCTCCAGCAAAGGCACGTCGTAGTCGCGCAGCACCCGCTCGATGTCGGCGCGGCGCTTGCGCAGGATCGTGTTCAGGGTGCGCTTCCAGTCGTTCTCCTCCAGGCGCACCCCGAGGGCGATCCGGAAGGTGAGCGGCGGGCGGTCGGGCTCCTGTAGCAGCGGGATAACCGTCATCGGCACGCCGCTCTGCTTAGCGAGCCAGCCGGCGGCCGGACCCCAGAGGATCGCCGCGTCGATGCGCTTCTCGGCGAGATCGGCGATGACCTCGGCCGAGACTGTCTGATGCTTGCGGGCCGGATCGAGCTGGTAGGGCGCGTAGGCCTTCATCGCGCTGACGAGGCCCACCTCCCCCATCCGGTTGACCGGGGGCGTGCCGCCGATGACGCCGATCGACTTGCCCTTGAGCTTGGGATCGTCGAGGCGGGTGACGCCGTCGAACTCGCCCGTGCGGGTGACCAGCGTATAGGCGGAGCGGTAATACGGGTTCGAGTGCTGGACGAGTTCGCCGCCGGCGGCCGAGCCGATGATGATGTCGCACAAACCAGTGCCAAGGGTGTTGCGAACGAAGCCCGGCCCCTGCGTCAGCCAGTAATACCGGATCTTGACCTTGAGCTCGTCGGCGATGATCTTCGCGATTTTATTCTCGAAGCCTTCCTCCTTGCGCTGGGAGAACGGCATGTTGCCCGGGTCGCCGCAGACGCGCAGCGTGTCCGTGGTGACGAGGTCGGGCAGCGATTGTGCGGATACGGCTCGCGCCCCTGCTGAAATCAGCAGGAGCGCGAAGGCGAAGCGTGTCGTCGTGCGTGAGCGGGTCATTAGCCGCCCAGGCACTCCTTCTCGGCCGTCTTGGCGGCCTCGGGCTTTTCTTCCTTGTCCGTCGGACGCACGCGCGGCATGGCGCCGGAGGCACGAGCCTTCAGGTAGACGTAGAGGTCGTCCGCGTAGCACATGACGTTCTTGTTATCGCCGAAGGCGGGCATGACCCGCTCCTGACCGGCCTGCGAGTCGCGCTTGCCGCCGGCGAGGATGCCGATGAACTCCTCGTAGCCGATGGTCTTGAGCGAGTCCTTCAGGGCCGGCGCGTAGGTCGAGCCCATGGCATCGGGGCCGTGGCAGACGTGGCACTCGGCGTGATAACGGCGGTAGCCCGAATAGGCGTACCAATCGAACTTCTTGCCGTCATTGGTGATGTGAAAGGTCGGATGGCCATCGCCGTCCTGATACTTGCCGTCCTCGACCTTCACAGCCGCGAACTTGTCGATCAGCTTCGGGTCTTTCTCGGGGGCGTTGGGATCCAGCTGGTTGGCCAGCGCCGGATCAGCCTTCTTCGCGTCCTGGGCCTGCACGGCGAGGGTCGAGACGGAGGCGAGGGCGAACACGGCCACGAGCGGACGGATGGCGGCTTTGCTGATGATGTGCAACGACGTTTCTCCCAGGAACACCACGTCGGCCTCACGGCCGCGTGTTTCGCGTGTTGTTCTTCCGATTCTAATCATAAAGGTGCCGGCGCGGAAACCCGCGCCGGCACCCTATTGCCTACCGTAGCGTGCGACCGATTAGTTCGGAAGCGAGAAGACGGTCAGCTGACCACCGAGGTTGGTGTAGTTCGAGAGGGCGGCGTAACCACCCACCGCGCCGAGACCGGCGTTCGGGTCGGTCAGGCCGGCCGCGAGGCCGATGCCGGCCCAGCCACCGACACCCGACAGGATGCCGACGAACTGCTTGCCCTTGTGGCTGTAGGTCATCACGTTGCCGATGATGCCCGACGGGGTCTTGAACTTGTAGAGCTCCTTGCCGGTCTTGGAGTCGACGGCCTTCAGGTAACCCTCGAGGGTACCGTAGAACACGACGTCACCAGCGGTGGCGAGGGCGCCCGACCACACCGAGAACTGCTCCTGGTTCGACCACTTGATCTTACCGTTCACACCGTCCCAGGCGATGAAGTTACCCATGCCGCCGTGGCTGTTGGGGGCCGGGTACATGGCCAGCGTCGCGCCGACGTAGGGCTGACCCGGGGTGTAGGAGACCCGGAACGGCTCGTAGTCCATGCAGACGTGGTTGGTGGGCACGTAGAACAGGTTGGTCTTCGGGGAGTAAGCAGCGGGCTGCTGATCCTTCGAACCCAGCGCCGCAGGGCAGATGCCCTTGGAGTTGGTATCCTCACCGTTCTGCTCGGTGGAGTACTTGGCCTGGACCAGGGGGCGACCGTAGGTCTTGGAGCCCTTGTCCATGTCGACCTTGGAGGCCCAGTTCACGACCGGATCGTACTTCTCGGCGACGAGGAGCTCGCCGGTGGCGCGATCGAGGGTGTAGCCGAAGCCGTTACGGTCGAAGTGGGTCAGGAGCGGACGCTCCTTGCCGTCAACCTTCTGATCCGTGAGGATCATCTCGTTGATGCCGTCGTAGTCCCACTCGTCGTGCGGGGTCATCTGGTAGACCCACTTGGCCGCGCCCGTGTCGGGGTTACGCGCCCAGATGGTCATGGACCACTTGTTGTCGCCCGGACGCTGCTTGGGGTTCCAAGTCGAGGGGTTGCCCGAGCCGTAGTACATCAGGTCGAGCTTGGGGTCGTAGGAGAACCAGCCCCAGGTGCAGCCGCCGCCGGTCTTCCACTGATCGCCTTCCCAGGTCTTCAGCGAGGAGTCCTTGCCGACCGGCTTGCCGAGAGACGTGGTCTTCTCGGGGTCCATGATCATGTCGGCGTCGGGGCCCTGGGAGTGGCCGCGCCACACCTTCTTGCCCGTCTTGGCGTCGTAGGCAGTGACGTGGCAGTTCACGCCGAACTCGCCGCCGGAGATGCCGACGATGATCTTGTCCTTCACCGGAAGAACGGTGGCGGTGTTGGTCTCACCCTTCTTAGGGTCGCCGTTGACGACCGACCAGTTCACCTTGCCGGACTTGGCGTCGAGCGAGACGACCGTGGTGTCGGCCTGGTGCAGGATGATGGCGCCGTCGGCGTAGGCGAGGCCACGGTTGACCGTGTCACAGCACATCACAGGGATGACCGACGGGTCCTGCTTCGGCTCGTACTTCCAGGCGATCACGCCGTCCTTGTCGAGGTCAAGGGCGTAGACGATGTTCGGGAAGGGGGTGTGGACGTACATCATGTTGCCGACGACGAGCGGGGAGCCCTCGTGGCCGCGCAGCACGCCGGTCGAGAAGGTCCAGGCGACCTGGAGCTGCTTGACGTTGCTGGCGTTGATCTGGTCGAGCTTCGAATAGCGCGTGTTGGCGTAGTCGACGGTCTGAAGGACCTGCTCGGCCGGGTTGGCCGTGCGCTTCAGGACGTCTTCGTTGGCGAACGCCGTGGTCGATACGACCATACCGGCGCCGAGTGCGAGAAGATGTACCGCTCTCATGGATTCCTCCGACAGATCTTGCAGCCGTCATCCTGCGGAAAACCCGCACGACCACGCCGTGATCTGACTGTTTGCGACAGGGATAGGTTCGCCTCGGTAGCGGACGCCAGCTCCCGATTTCCGCGCCATGGGCGGGAGGTCCGGATCTGACGGTCAGGGGCCGCTATCCCTTTGCGGCGCCCCTCGAAACCGAAGCTTGAATGAACTCTAAGAAAAATTCCGGCGGCGTCAACTCGCTTGCGCACCGTCTTGCCGGGCTTCGCACAAGTCCTCGTGAGGGTCCACAGGACAGGAGGCTGGGCTCCTGCCGTGCAGCATAAGATGGTGCGACGCAATATAGGCTGGCGCTAAGTCAAAGTCTTTTCATCACCTTTCGGCTTCCTTCATGTCGGTCGTGCATGCGGAGAGACCTTGGCGGGACGATCCATGACGAGCCAGGGGGCGAAAGCCTTTGTGGCATTCACGATACCAAATACGCGTCGCAATATTGTATAATAATTCAGGTTCCGGGTTCGGGCTTGTGATTCGCTGCGATCGACGGGTCGCATCGAGACGCACCGGATTGCGCTGGGATGATGCGCGGTCTCGCCGCATCCGGGAGACACCCTCACGGCTGCCGGATCAGCCCGCGTGGCTCATGGGGAATGCGACTGCGCATGGTCGCGAGAGAATCAGCCCGCGATCACGGTGGGGAACTGGGCCGCAAGAGCCGCCCGGCGGCCTTCGACCCAGGCTCGGTCGCGTGCGCCGCGGGGGCGCTCCAACGGAATAGTCCCGAGAAGGCCCGCGGGGCGGCCGGACACGAGCAGGAGGCGGTCGGCGATCTCGATGGCCTCGGCGACGTTGTGCGTGACCATCAAGACGCCCATGCCCGAGCGCTCGACGGCTGCGACCACGAGGCCCCGCAAACCCGCCGCCGAGGTGTCGTCGAGGGAGACGAAAGGCTCGTCCAGAACAAGGATGCGCGGCTTCTGGGCCAGGGCCCGGGCCAGCGAGACTCGCCGTGCCATTCCGAGGGAGAGAGCCCCCGGATAGCGGCTCCGCCAGGGGCCGAGCCCGAGGGAGTCGAACAGCCCGTCGAGATCCTGGCCCCGCGTGCCGCGCGGCAGGGCGAGGCGGACGTTCTGCTCCACCGTGCGCCAGGGCAGCAGGCGCGGCTCCTGGAACGCCATGGCGATGCCGGCTGCGTCCGGGTGCGGGGTCACGCGGCCCTCGTAGTCGGGGTCGAGGCCGAGGAGGATGCGCAGGGTCGTGGTCTTGCCCGCGCCCGAGGGGCCGATCAGGCAGGTAATCTCCCCGGCGATCACCGAGAAGGCGAGACCGCGCACGGCCTCCACCGGCTCCCGGCCGCCGGCACCGTAGACCTTGCGGTCGATGTCCACCCGCAGGGCGACGGCCCCGGGGCCGGGTGCGGCGGAGCCCGCCATCGCTCCGTCAGCGCCAGCGTCGGACATAAGCTTCGAGCCGCTGCAGGATGAGGATGTCGATGGCGATCATCACGCTCATGAACACGATGCTGTAGCCGACGATGGCCGCCACGTTCAGGCTCTGGACGAAGTAGTAGTTGATCGCGAAGCCGACCCCGTTGGGGCGGCCGAGAAGCTCGATCACCAGCACGATCTTCCAGGCGAGCGAGAGGCCGGAGCGCGCCGCAGCCACCGCGAAGGGCTGGAGCTGCGGCACCAACACGTGGGCGATCCAAGTCCGACGGTCGAAACGGTAGGTGCGCGCCATTTCCTCCAGCTGCGGGTCGAGGCCGCGCGCGCCCTCGCGGAGGATCACCGCGACGTTCGGCAGCTTGTTCAGCACCACCGCGACGATTGCCGCGGCCTCGTTGAGGCCGACCCAGATGTAGGCCAGCACGGTGATCACAAGGGCGGGCGTGTTCAGGAGAATGAGCAGCGGCGTGTCGAGGACGAGGTTGAGGCGGCGCGAGCGCCCGAGGGCGATGCCGAGGAGCACCCCGAGGGTCATCGCCAGGAAGAACGAGATGCCCACCCGCGACAGGGTGATGCCGACGTTCCACCAGAGGTCACCGGAGGCGGATTCGCGCCGGATGAAATCGAGGATCGCCAGCGGCGCCGGTAGCAGGCGCGAACCGGCGGCGGACGCGGCGGCCTGCCATCCGGCGAGCAGCACCAGCACAGAGACGAGACGGGTGGCAAAACCCATGGGGGTCAGGGCGTCGCGCGCGGGACACGCGCGCTGGCGGTCGCCTCAGCCATTTCCGCTGCCGTCGTAGTAGAGGCCCGGCGGCAGGGTGGAGCCCGCCCCGACCAGGCGCTCGCCTCCGAGCCGCGCCATGACGGCGAACAGCTTCTCGCCGTCGCCGCGCTCGGTGGCCAGGGGCCGGCGCGGGATGCCGGCGAGGAAGTCGCGCTTCAGGGCCTGGAAGGTCGCCTCGTCGTCGGCCGCCATCAGCGGGCGCACCACATCCCAGGCGGCGGGATCATTGGCCAATGCCTCCTTGGCGGCCTTCGAGGCGCGGGTGAAGCCCGCGACCGCCTCGGGCTTCTCCCTCACGGTGTCGGCCTCGAGCAGATAGCCGATCAGCGCCATCGATCCGGTGGCGCCGAAGGCCCGCATGATGTCGTCCGAGCCGATCAGGCGGCGGAAGCCCTTGGGTTCCAGGCGGGCGCAGTAGGTCCAGTACAGGAGCCCCGCATCGAGCTCACCCTGTTCGAGCTTGAGCGCCAGCAGGGGCGGCGCCCCGAAGGCGACGGTGGCTTGCGTCTCGAGGTCGAGGCCGGCGGTGTCCCGCGCCTGTGCCTTCAGCAGCAGCCAGTTCTTGTCGAGGGGACCGCCGGCGACGCCCAGGCGCTTGCCCTTGAGGTCGGCCAGCGTGCGGATCGGGCTGTCGCCCGGCACCATCAGGGAGCCCTCGGTGGTCGAGTAGGGGAAGAACCGGATCGCGCGGCCCTCGTTGCCGAGGCGCGCCGCCCAGAGCAGGTCGCCCACAATCGTGTCGACCTGACCGCCCATGAAGGCGATCCGTGCCGCGTCGTTGCCGGCGAGCTTGACGACGTCGAGGGTGAAGCCGTTGGCGGTGTCGAGGCCGCGCGCCTTGATCACCGCCGCCTCCCAGGAGACGGTGCCGAAGGGCAGGCTGCCGACCCGGATCGACGCCGGTGCGGCGCGCGCCGGCCGCGGCGCCAGGCTCCAGCCCAGGGGCGACAGTGCCGCCGTCGCGAGCAATCCGCGCCGTGACAGCATGGTGGGCACTCCCTGGATTCGATGTCGAACGCTCGGGTGGTCCCCTAGAGGCCGGCGCTGGTTGGTCATCTTCATAGGAGGTCGGGCACAGGGCGTCCACAGGACGAATTGGCAAGTCTGCCGGGCGGATGGTCGCTCCCGCAACCGGAACAGATGCCCGGCCGGGTTCGGGACCTTGCGCGCGACCGGGGCCCGGCGCAGGCTCGGCGCACATCCGGCAGAGATGCCTGTTCGAGGGAGGTTCTGGACCATGGCCGGCACGCGGGACGACGTGATCGACGACGCCACCATCGTGGAGCGCCTCGCGCGGGAGCTTCCGGCCTGGCGCCTGGAGGAGGGCTGGATCAAGCGCACCTACAAGACCGCAGGCTGGAAGAGCACCCTGATGGTCATCAACACGGTGGGCCACCTCGCCGAGGCGGCCTGGCACCATCCCGACATCACGGCCTCTTATGCCTGGGTCGAAGTGCGGTTGACCAACCATGCGGCCAAGGGGGTCACCGACAAGGACTTCGCGCTGGCGGCCAAGATCGAGGACGTGATCGGCTGGCAGCCCGGCACCGAGGGCGGCGCGCTGGAAGGAACCCCCACGGATCCGCGCTTCGCCTACATCAAGTACGATCGGTGAGTATAATCGGTAACTTGGGGCGGCCGGCTCAGTCGGCCTGCTTCACCCGGCGGCACTCGGTCTTGAGGTAGCTCGTCTTGCCGACCTCGTCGCGCAGGTCGGTGCGGGCGATGATCTCCTGCCAGCCGTTGGTGCAGCCGAGCTCGTTGGCGACCCGGACCTTGCGGACCTCGCTCGCCTTGTCGTCGGTGCAGGCCTCGATCGGGATGCCGTTGGCGCAGACGAGGACCACGGCGATGAAGGCGTTCATGGGTTGATCCTCGTGGACTGACTGCGAACCGGCTCGCGGCATCGGTGCTCGACAGGTACGCAGGCGGGGCCGGCCCGGTCTCACCCGATCGTGAGAATGTGATCGGGGGCGTAATCCCGACCCTCGACCGGGTTCGCCACCCAGCGGGTCCGGCCGATGCGCATGTCGTGGCCCGCATGGAAATGGCCCGAGACCCAGAGGTCGGGCCGGGCCGCGTCGGGGAGGTCCTCCAGAACGGTGCTTGCGTAGAAGGCCGGCACCCACCAGGGGACGCCGGGCGCGTGCCGGAACGCATCGGCTGCGCGTGGGCTCGCCGGATGATGGGTGACGCAGACGGTGGGGCCGTCATGCGGGCGTGACAGGGCGGCGATCAGGCCCTCGC
>NZ_BPQL01000024.1 GCF_022179225.1 Methylobacterium goesingense | reverse complement strand
CGGACGTGGCGAGCTGTTCGGCGCCGGAAACGCGCAGCTGCCGCTGCCGCCGATGCTGATGTTCGACCGCATCGTCTCCATCGGCAGCGAGGGCGGCGCCCACGGCAAGGGCCACGTGCGCGCCGAGTTCGACATCCGGCCGGACCTCTGGTTCTTCGGCTGCCACTTTAAGAATGATCCGGTGATGCCGGGCTGCCTCGGCCTCGACGCCCTCTGGCAGCTCGTGGGCTTCCATCTCGGCTGGCTCGGGGCTCCGGGACGGGGCCGGGCGCTCGGCGTCGGCGAGGTCAAGTTCTCGGATCAGGTCCTGCCCACGGTGAAGCAGGTCGTCTACGGCATCGACATCAAGCGCGTGCGCCTGGGCAAGCTGGTGCTGGGCATCGCCGACGGCTGGCTGGAGGCCGACGGCACCCGCATCTACGAGGCCAAGGACTTGCGCGTCGCGCTGTTCCAGGCGCAGGCGGACGCCGCGGGCGGCTGAGAGCCCGCGCGGTTGAGATCGGGGCTTCCCGGTCCTACCTGACACAACACGAAGATGCGGTCGCCGAACGCGCGCCGCGACCTACAAGCCCCGGCGGCGGAGAGCATCGTGTCCATGCGGCGTGTCGTGATCACCGGGATGGGCATCGTCTCATCCATCGGCAACAACACCGAGGAAGTCCTCGCCTCGCTCCGCGAGGCCAAGTCCGGCATCGGGCATTCGGCGTCTTACGCGGAGCACGGCTTCCGCAGTCAGGTCGAGGGCCGCCCCACCCTCGATCCGGAGGGCGTCGTCGACCGGCGCGCCATGCGCTTCCACGGCGGCGGCACCGCCTGGAACCATGTCGCCATGGACCAGGCCATCAAGGCTGCGGGCCTGGAGGCGAGCGACGTCTCGAACGACCGCACCGGCATCATCATGGGCTCGGGCGGCCCCTCCACGAAGGTCATCGTCGAGTCCGCCGCCATCGCGTTGGAGAAAGGCCCGAAGCGCGTCGGCCCGTTTGCGGTGCCGAAGGCGATGTCCTCCACCGCATCCGCGACGCTGGCGACCTGGTTCAAGATCAAGGGCGTGAACTATTCGATCTCGTCCGCCTGCGCGACCTCGAACCACTGCATCGGCAACGCCGCCGAGGTGATCCAGGGCGGGCGCCAGGACATCATCTTCGCGGGCGGCTGCGAGGACCTCGACTGGACCCTTTCGGTGCTGTTCGACGCCATGGGCGCCATGTCCTCGAAATACAACGACACCCCGGCGCGGGCCTCGCGGGCCTATGACGTCAACCGCGACGGCTTCGTCATCGCGGGCGGCGCCGGCGTGCTGGTGCTGGAGGAATACGAGCACGCCAAGGCGCGCGGCGCGACGATCTACGGCGAGATCGCCGGCTACGGCGCTACCTCGGACGGGTACGACATGGTCGCGCCCTCCGGCGAGGGCGCGGTGCGCTGCATGCGTCAGGCGATCGATGGCCTGAAGGGCGCGCCGATCGACTACATCAACCCGCACGCCACCGCCACGCCGGTGGGGGATGCCAAGGAGATCGAGGCGATCCGCGAGGTCTTCGGACGCGGCGATGCCTGCCCGCCGATCGCCGCCACCAAGTCGCTCACCGGCCATTCCCTCGGGGCGACGGGCGTGCAGGAGGCGATCTACTCGCTCCTCATGATGAACAACGATTTCATCTGCGAGAGCGCGCATATCGACGAGATCGACCCGGCCTTCGCCGACATGCCGATCCTGCGCCAGCGCCGTGACGGGGCCAAGCTCAGCCACGTCCTCTCGAATTCCTTCGGCTTCGGCGGCACCAACGCGACCCTGGTCCTGAAAAACGTCGACGCTTAAGCTTATGCGCAAAGCTGGCCGAACCTTGAGCCGAAGGGCTCAAGGAACTTGCAACACGGACCTGCGTTACTTTCCTGCAGGACGGGATTGAAAGTACGGCTATGCTTTGGTTCACCCTTGGGACGGTCGGCGGCCTAGCCATTGCCGGAACGGCTGCCGTGTTCGTCAAGCAGGCCATCATCGACCGCGCGAACTGCGACACGGACGGATACTTCTAGGCTCCGGACCGTCCTTGCTTTCCAGAGTTCAGGCCTCGTGCCGGCGCCAACGCCGGCACGAGGCCTCTTCGTTTCGGGGATGAGATTGGTCCAGAACGGACCAGACAGGTGCTTGGCGATTGGACAGGTCAGCGACCCCCGCGTAAGCCTCATCCCACACCAAGACGGGTCGCCAGGGCCCGGGTTCTGCGTCCAGGGATGAAGCATGACGGGTTTGATGGCGGGTAAGCGCGGCCTCATCATGGGGGTCGCCAACGATCACTCGATCGCCTGGGGCATTGCCAAGGTCTTGCACCGACACGGGGCGGAACTCGCCTTCACCTACCAGGGCGATGCTCTCGGCCGCCGTGTGACGCCGCTCGCCGCCTCCGTCGGATCGGACATCGTGCTGCCCTGCGACGTCGAGGATATCGCCAGCGTCAACGCGCTGTTCACCGCCCTCGACGCGCGCTTTCCCGAAGGCCTCGACTTCGTCGTCCACGCCATCGGCTTCTCCGACAAGGGCCAGCTCAAGGGCCGCTACGTCGACGTCACCACCCGCGAGAATTTTTCGCGCACGATGACGATCTCGTGCTTCTCCTTCACCGAGATCGCCCAGCGCGCGGCCAAGCGGATGCCGCGCGGCGGCTCCCTTCTCACGCTCACCTATGGCGGCTCCACCCGGATCATGCCGAACTACAACGTCATGGGTGTCGCCAAGGCGGCGCTGGAAGCGTCCGTGCGCTACCTCGCGGGGGATCTCGGTCCGGACGGCATCCGGGTCAACGCCCTCTCGGCCGGCCCGATGCGGACCCTGGCGGGTGCCGGCATCGCGGATGCCCGTCTGATGTTCAATCACCAGAAGGCCCACGCCCCCTTGCGCCGGACGGTGACGCAGGAGGAGGTCGGCGGCTCGGCCATGTACCTGCTCTCGGACCTCTCGGGCGGCGTGACCGGCGAGATCCACTTCGTCGATTCCGGCTACAATATCATCTCGATGCCCCGCCCCGATGTGCTCCAGGCGCAGGACGAGGCCGGCGTCATCGGCGACGCGGTCTAGGATTCCGCCGCGGCGAACAGGTCCGGTCGCCGCACCCGCAGGGCGAGGACGAGGGTCAAGGTCTTCAGGTCGGTGAGTTCGCCGCGATCGGCCAGGTTCGCTAGGTCGACCAGCGGCATCTCGACGACCTTGATGTTCTCGTGCTCGCCCTTCGCGCCGCCACCGCCGTCGACCCGGTCGGAGGCTCGATAGCCGGCCAGAAACAGGTGGATGCGCTCGGTGGAGATACCGCCGCAGGAATAGGTCGCGCCGAGGGGCTCCAGGTCATGCAGGCGCAGGCCGGTCTCTTCCAGCACCTCGCGCCGGGCATTCTCCTCGGGCGGCCCCGCGTCGATCAGGCCGGCCGGCGCCTCGAGCTGGCTCTGCTCGCCGGCCGCGTAGAGGGCCGGCACGCGCAATTCCCGCACTAAGGTCGCGACCCGGCGCTCGGGATCGTAGGGCAATACACCGACCGAATCGCCGTGGTCCTCGATCTCACGCTCGGCCTCCGTGCCATCGGCGAGGCGCACCCGTGCCAGCAGGAACCTGCTCCAGCCCGCGTGCAGGGTGCGGAGATTCAGGATCTCGGCCTTCATCGATCGTCCTTCCGGCGCGGGCCCATCACGCCGCCCCCGACCCGTGAAGGGCCTAAAGGCCTGCGCGGTCCGGCACCACGACCGTCGGGGTGACGGCGGGAGGCCGCCCCCGCCAACGCCCTGGATCCGCGACGGTTCTGGAAAAACTCTCAGGCGTCGGGCGCCGCCTCGACGCGGTAGCGCAGCCAGACGGTGCCGCCCTCCAGGGTCTCGGTCCCGAGGTGGCGCAGGGCGTGGCCAGCGGCGGGCTTCTCGCCCGGAGCCCCGAGATACTCGAACACGCTCGGCACGCCCGACAGGCCGTCGATGGCCGGGGAGATCAGGAGGCTGATCTCGTCGATCAGCCCGGCCTTCAGGAAGGCGCCGTTGATGATGCCGCCGCCTTCCAGCAGCAGGGTTCGCACGCCGAAGGTCTCGCCCAGGGTGTCGAGAGCCAGCGCGAGGTCGCGCCCGTCCGGGCCGGCGAACAGGTAGGAGACGCCGTCCCGGCGGAGTTCGGCGAGGTAGGCGTCCGGAACGCCCTCCCCGAGGACGGCGACGATGTGGTCGCCCCCCGCTTCGTCCCGGCCGTAAGGCACCTTGCCGTGAGGGTCGATGGCGACCGCGAGGTCGCGGCCCCTCCGGTCGCCGCGATGCGTCTTCCGCAAATCGCCGTCGACCGGGGCCGGCGCTCCCGGCGCCCCGCCATCCGCGATCTCCGCCATGGTGGTGCGGCCGACGATCCAGCCCTCCGCCGCGAGGCGCGCGGCGGTGGCCTCGTAATGCCGGTGCACGAGGCCCGCCGCGACGCCCCCGGCGGGGGGCGTCCACCGATCGACGAGGAGCCGTCCGTCGACGGAACTCGTCATGTGGCAGATGATGCGGGGCCGCGCGGACCGGCGCATGCCGGACGACGTCACGCCGCGTCCGGCATGCGGTCGAGGAGCTTGTCGAGGGTGATGGGATAATCCCGCACCCGCACCCCGGTGGCGTTGTAGATGGCGTTGGCCACCGCCGCGCCGACACCGCAGATGCCGAGCTCGCCCACGCCCTTGGCCTTCATGGGCGAGGATTGCGGATCGGCCTCGTCGAGGAAGATCACCTCCTGGTGGGGAATGTCGGCATGCACCGGCACCTCGTAGCCGGCCAGATCGTGGTTGACGAAGAAGCCGCGCCGCGTGTCGACGGCGAGTTCCTCCATCAGCGCTCCGCCGACACCCATGGTCATGCCGCCGATGACCTGGCTGCGCGCCGATTTCGGGTTGAGGATGCGCCCGGCCGCGCAGACCGCCAGCATGCGCCGCACCCGGACCTCGGCGGTGTCGACGTCGACGCCCACCTCCACGAAGTGCCCCGCGAAGGTCGATTGCTGCTGCTTTTTGGCGAGATCGCCGTACTCGATGGAATCCTCGCCCACGAGGTCGCCGTCGCTCGCCGCCTTGCCCAGCGTCTCGGTCCGGTTGCCGGAACGGACATTGCCGTCCTCGAACAGGACGTCGGCCGAGTTGAAGCCGAGCCTCTGGGCCACCGCCTCCCGCAACTTCACGCAGGCCGCGTAGACGCCGGAGGTGGCGTTGTTCGCGCCGAACTGTCCGCCCGATCCGGCCGAGACCGGGAAGTTCGAGTCGCCGAGGCGCACCACCACCTTGTCGAGGGTGACGCCCATCATCTCCGCCGCGGTCTGGGCGATGATGGTGTAGCTGCCGGTGCCGATGTCGGTCATGTCCGTTTCGACCGTGACGAGGCCGTCGCGGCCGAGCCGAACGCGGGCGCCCGACTTCATCAGCAGGTTGTTGCGGAAGCCCGCCGCCATGCCGATGCCCACGAGCCAGCGGCCGTCCCGGACCTGACCGGGCTTGGCGTTGCGCTTGTCCCAGCCGAACTTCTCCGCGCCGAGCTTGAGGCAGCCCACGAGGTTCCGGTGCGAGAACGGGCGCTCGGGGTGTCCTGGATCGACCTGGGTGTCGTTGCGGATCCGGAAGGCCACGGGGTCGAGCCCAAGCTTTTCCGCCATCTCGTCCATGGCGATCTCGAGGGCCATCAGGCCGGGGGCCTCGCCCGGCGCCCGCATCGAGTTGCCCTCGGGCAGATCAAGATGCGCGAGCTTCATCGCGGTGAGGCGGTTGGCGCCCGCGTAGAGCAGCTTGGTCTGGTCCACCGCCGTCTCGGGCTTGCCGCCGTCCAGGTTGCCCGAGGTGCTCTCGTGCGCGATGGCGGTGATCGTTCCGTCCGGGGTCGCGCCGATGCGGATACGCTGGATGGTGGCCGGCCGGTGCGTGGTGTTGTTGATGACCAGAGGCCGGGTGAGCGCGACCTTGACGGGACGCCCGGCAGCCTTGGCGGCCAGGGCCGCCACCACGGCGTCAGAGCGCACGAACAGCTTTCCACCGAAGCCGCCGCCGATATAGGGCGAGTCGATGCGGATCGACTCGGCCGGGATATCGAGGATCTTGGCGATGCTGCCCTTGGTCCAGGCGATCATCTGGTTGGAGGTCCACAGGGTGAGCTTGTCGCCCTCCCAGGCCGCGATGGTCGCGTGCGGCTCCATCATCGCGTGGCTCTCGTCCGGCGTCGTGTAGGTCTGGTCGAACTTGACGGGGGCGGCCGCGAACGCGCCCTCGAAGTCGCCGCGCCGGTCCTCGCTACCGCCGCCGCTGCCCTCGCCGCTGTCGCCGGGAACCGGCTTGGCGCCCCCGGCCTCGGCCGCGAGGTCGAATTTGCCTGCCGCGCGGGCATAGTCGACCTTGATCAGGAAGGCGGCAGCGCGGGCCTGCTCGAAGGTCTCGGCCACCACCACGGCGATGGCCTGATGGTAGTGCTGGATCTCGGCGCCACCGAACAGGTTCGCGGCGTTCATCTTGCCGAGGCCCAGCTTGGGCATGTCCAGGGTGGTGACGATGGCGACGACGCCCGGAGACCGCTTGGCGGCGACGGTGTCGATGGCGCGAATCCGGCCCTTGGCGATGCCGGCCCCGAGAACGTAGCCGTAGGCCTGGTTCGCCGCCACGTCGTGGCGCTCGTAGGCATAGGGCGCCGTGCCGGTGGTCTTGAACTTGCCGTCGATGCGGTCGGTGGCCTTGCCCACCACCTTCATCTGGTCGATCGGGTTCTGCCCCGCGGGCTGATCGAACTTCATATCTCTAAGCCCTCGCTTCGGTGAGCGCCGCGCTGAGCGTGCGCTCGGCGAGCTTCAGCTTGTAGGCATTGTCGTGGGTGGGTTTGGCGCCGGCGAAGACCTGCGCGGTCACAGCCTTGGCGCCCCGGGCCATCTCGCCCTCGGCGGCTTCCACCCGCCAGGGCTTGTGCGCCACGCCGCCGAAAGCCGCCCGGCCGCTGCCGTCCGGTTGCACCACCGCGGCCACCGAGACCAGCGCGTAGGCGTAGGAGGCCCGGTCGCGGACCTTGCGGTAGATGTGTGCGCCGCCGAGGGGCTTGGGCAACGTCACCGCGGTAATGAGTTCACCCGGCTTCAGGGTGGTGTCGACCTCCGGCCGCTCGCCCGGCAGGCGATGGAACTCGGAGATCGGGATCTTGCGTTCCGTGCCCCGGCCGTCGACGATCTCGACGGTGGCGTCGAGCACCCGCATGGCCACCGCCATGTCGCCCGGATGGGTCGCGATGCAGGCCTCGCTCGCGCCGATTACGGCGAGCTGGCGCGAGACGCCGTCGAGGGCCGAACAGCCCGACCCGGGCTGGCGCTTGTTGCAGGCCTGCGCCGTGTCGTAAAAATACGGGCAGCGGGTGCGCTGCAGCAGGTTGCCGGCGGTGGTCGCCTTGTTGCGCAGCTGGCCGGACGCACCCGCCAGCAGGGCCCGGCTGAGCACGGCGTAATCCTTCCGGACCCGGGCATCGGCGGCCAGATCCGTGTTGCGCACGAGGGCGCCGACGCGCAGGCCACCCTCGGGCGTGGCCTCGATCCCGTCCAGCCCGAGGCCGTTGACGTCCACGAGGTGGGTCGGCGTCTCGATCTGCAGCTTCATCAGGTCGAGGAGATTGGTGCCCCCGGCGATGAACTTGGCGTTCGGGTTGGCGGAAACGGCGGCGGCGGCTTGCGCGGGCGAAGTCGGGCGCTCGTAGGTGAAGGACTTCATGCGGGCCTCCGGGCTTTGTTCTGATCTGCGACTTCGGTCATCGCCTCGACGATGTTGGAATAGGCGCCGCAGCGGCAGATGTTGCCGCTCATGCGCTCGCGGATCTCGGCATCCGTGACCTGCATCGGGGCGTTGAGATCGGCCGTGACGTGGCTCGGAATGCCGGCCTTGATCTCGGCCAGCACCGCGACGCCCGAGCAGATCTGGCCGGGCGTGCAGTAGCCGCACTGGTAGCCGTCATGTTTGATGAAGGCGGCCTGCATGGGATGCAGGTTCTCGGGCTGGCCCAGGCCCTCGATGGTGGTGATCTGCGCGCCCTGGTGCATGACCGCGAGCGTCAGGCAGGTGTTGATGCGCCGGCCGTCGACGATCATCGTGCAGGCGCCGCATTGGCCGTGATCGCAGCCCTTCTTCGAGCCCGTCAGGTGCAGGTGCTCGCGCGCGGCGTCCAGCAGGCTGGTGCGGGTGTCGAGTTCGAGGTCCCGCTTCTCGCCGTTCACCGTGAAGGCGACCTTCACCAGCACCGGCGCGTCGTTGGCCGCCGGTGCGGCCCCTACCGCTCCCGGGATGGCCGCAGCGACCGCGCTGGCTCCCACACTCACCATAACGCCTCTCCTGTTCAATTCGAGCCCGTTGCGACCGTCCATGTCGTCCTCCGAACCGTGCGGCGGTTGCGTCAGCGCCGGTCGGCACCGAGACCGAACGGAAACGCGCAGCGCGCAATCAAGTTTTGCTTGGTTCTAAAATTAGGGCCCGGAGAACCACGGAATAGGGCCTGAAATGCACTGAGGCTTATGAAACGAGGTTATGAATGGCGCGGGAGACCCTGACGGACCTGCTCGCCTTTGCCACCGTGGCGCAGGAGGGAAGCTTCACCCGCGCGGCCAAGCGCCTGGGTGTGACGCAATCGGCCTTGAGCCATGCGATGACCGGCCTTGAGGCGCGCCTCGGGCTGCACCTGCTCAACCGCTCCACGCGCAGCGTCTCGCCGACGGAAGCCGGCGAGCGGCTCCTGCGCATCGTCGCGCCCCAGTTCGAGCAAATCGGGGTGGAGCTGACGGCGCTCACGGAGATGCGGCACCGGCCCGCCGGACGGATCCGCATCACCGCCCCGGAGCACGCGGCCGAGACCGTCCTCTGGCCGGTCCTGCGGGACCTGCTGCCGGCCTACCCGGAGATCACCGTCGAGATCGAGACCTCGCAGGCGCGCACGAACATCGTGGCCGAGCGCTTCGATGCCGGCGTGCGCATCGGCGAGCACGTCGAGCGGGACATGGTGGCCATGCGTATCGCGCCGCCCATGCGCATGGCCGTCGTCGGCACGCCTGCCTACTTCGCGGCCTCGCCCCCACCTGCCCGTCCGGAGGACCTGACCCGGCATCGCTGCATCAATCTCGGGCGGCCCTCGCGGGGCGATGTCTTCCCGTGGGAATTCGAGCGGGCGGGCGAGGCGGTCGCCGTCCGGGTCGAGGGCCAGCTCGGCTTCACGAGCCTGCGCCTGATCCTGAGCGCGGCGCTGGCGGATTTCGGGTTGGCCTATCTGCCCGAGGAGGAGGTCTGGACCGAGGTCGCGCAGGGACGGCTGGTGCGGGTGCTCGCGGAATGGTGCGCCCCCTTCCCGGGCTACCATCTCTACTATCCGAGCCGGCGCCAGCCGACACCGGCCTTCACGGTGCTAATGGAGGCCCTGCGCCACCGGAGCTGACGCCGCTGCCTTCAGGCCACCGTCTGCCCCCCATCCACCACCATGGCGTGCCCGACGATGAAGGCGGCCGCCCCCGAGCACAGGAACAGGACGGCGGCGGCGATCTCCTCAGGCGTGCCCATCCGCCCGACCGGCTCCTGGGCGACGACGCGGGCCACCCCCGCCTCGGTGCCCCCGGTGAAGCGCCGCATCATCGGCGTGTCGATGATGCCGGGACAGACCGCGTTGACGCGGATTCCCGCCGCGGCATAGTCGAGGGCCGTGCTCCGGGTCATGCCGACCACGCCGTGCTTGGTCGCCGCGTAGGCGGCTTGGCCCGCGAAGCCCTTCACCCCGGCGCCGGAGGCATTGTTCACGATGGCTCCGCCCCCGCTCTTCAGCATGAGCGGGATCTGGGACTTCATGCTGAGGAACACGCCGCGCAGATTGACGGCGACGAGGCGGTCGAACGCCTCCGCCGGGATGTCGGCCGCCGCCGTGACCGGCTGCTCGACGCCCGCATTGTTGAAGGCGGCATCGAGGCGGCCGAAGGTCTCGGCCGTACGGTCGAGGGCGGCCCTCACAGAGTCTTCGACGGCGACATCGCAGGTCAGGCCGAGGGCGCGGCCACCGGCCTCCTCGATCCGGCGCGCGGTCTCGCGGACGCCCGTCTCCGACAGGTCGGCGACCACGACGCGCGCCCCGGCCCGGCCGAAGGCCAGGGCCGTGGCACGGCCGATGCCGCTCGCGGCGCCGCTGACGAAGGCGACCTTTCCGGTGAAGTCGAACTGGCCGGCAAGGTCGACCTTACCCTTAACGTCGGGCTCGCCCTTTGAGTCGACCTCGCCCTTTGAGTCTTGGGCCATCTGCATCTCCTGATCCGATCTTGGCCGAGCCCTGGGGGCATCGGGGGCCTTCTTCCGTCCTGACATCCGGGCACGGGTCGAGCACGGGTCATGGCGGAAGCCCCGCCGAACCTGGCACCCGCGCGGGAGGCGGATTAGGTGGGCCACGGGACATGAGGATATGAACGGGGCTTATGAATGCTGCGCGAGAGCCTGAACGATCTTGCCGCCTTCATCGCCGTCGCGCGTGCGGGCAGCTTCACCCGGGCGGCTGCGCAGCTCGGGGTCTCGCAGCCCGCCCTCAGTCAGACCGTGCGTGCCCTCGAGGCGCGCCTCGGGGTGCGGCTGCTGGCGCGCACCACCCGGAGTGTCGCGCCGACGGAGGCCGGGGCGCGACTCCTCGAGGCCGTTGGGCCACGCTTCGATGAGATCGAGGCCGGGCTCGCGTCCCTGGCCGGCCTGCGTGACCGCCCGGCCGGGACCGTCCGCATCACCGCCACCGAGCACGCGGCCCACGCGGTGCTGTGGCCCGCCCTGCGCCGCCTGCTGCCGGACTATCCGGACATCGCGGTGGAGATCGTGGTCGATTCCGGCCTGACCGACATCATCGCGCAGCGCATCGACGCAGGCGTGCGCTTCGGCGGCATGGTGGCCAAGGACATGACGGCCGTTCGCATCGGCACCGACATGCGGATGGCGGTGGTGGGCTCACCCGCCTATCTGCACGCCCACCCGAAGCCGGAGGCGCCGCAGGACCTGACCGGCCATCGCTGCATCAACCTTCGCCTGCCGACACGGGGCGGCCTGTATGCCTGGGAATTCGACAGGGACGGGCAGGAGCTGCGGGTCTGGGTCGAGGGCCGGCTGACCTTCAACACCACGGCGCTGATCCTGGCGGCGGCCCTCGACGGCTTCGGCCTCGCCTACCTGCCCGAGACCCTGGTGCGGACGCACCTGGATCAAGGAACGCTGGTCCGCGTCCTCGACGCTTGGTGCGAGCCGTTCTCCGGCTATCACCTCTATTTCGCGAGCCATCGCCAGATCCCACCGGCCCTCGGGGTGCTGGTGGACGCGTTGCGCTGGCCGCCCGCGCGCTGATCGCCCATCCCTGCCTTGCACGCTGGCGCCGCGGACGGACGGACCCGGACCACGGGTCCGGGCCAGTTCCTCAGGGGATCATCTCGGCGGCAACGGCCGCCCGATCGCGGACCGGCGGGTCGTCCCGGTCGCGCGAGACGTCATGGACCACCGCGAGACCGCCCGCCTCCAGGTCCTCATCGTCGGCGGGATGCGCCGACGCGGCGGCGACGGCCGGTATGGCTCCGTTCGGGACCACGTCGTCCGCCGGGGCCGCGATTGCGCCGGGCTGCCCGTAATAGGCCTCCAGCGAGGGCACGATGGTCGGCACCGGGCGCATCGGCGGGAGGGTCGCGACCTGATCCCGGGCCGCCATCAGCGCGTCGAGGATGAGACGGCTGTCGCGGGTGAAGGGGATCACCACGCCGCCGCCCACGGTCTTGATCCGGTCGGCGGGCGCCCCGATGTCGAAGGCGACGACCGGATAGCCGGCCTCCCAGACCTCGGACAGGACGTAGGAGTAGGTCTCCGGCCAGATGCTCGACAGGAACACGAAGTCCGGGTCGATCTCGTCCAGCTTCGCCTTCAGTTCCGAATGCTTGTAGGAGCCGGTCACGGCGGCGTTCTTGTAGCGCTTGAGGCGCTCGTCGTCGGCCGTGAAGCCGACGACGGTCAGGTAGAACGGCATGCGGTCACGCGCCGCCCGCTCCACCAGCCGGACGAGGACATCGAAGCCCTTGACGCGCCCGATCGCACCCACGACCGCGATTCTGAGGCCACCCTTGGGACTACCCTTGGGACTACCCTTGGCCCCACCTATCCGTGACACCACCGACGTCGTGCCGTGCAGCCGCGGCTCCGGGTGGGGCGCGACAACGATATCGGACAGGTTCAGGCGCGCGCGATAACGGCGCGCCGTGTCCTCGGACGGCGCCAGGATGGTGGTGGCGCGCTGGAGGATCCGGGTGTTGAAGCCGAGCCAGGATTCGAGGTCGTTCTCGATCAGCGCGTCATGATCGGCGAAGTTGTGCTCGACGCCGCCCGAAACGCAGAGCTGGCAGACGGCGGGCGTCGGCTCACCGCAATAGCTGTTGCGCTCGTCCGTGAGGTGGACACGCGGACAGTACCACTGGAAGTCGTGCAGCATCACCGTGAAGGGGCGCTTGCCGGAGAGGAGCGTCTCCAGGAACGCGCTTCGGAAGGTCAGGCGCGAGTTCACGTGGATCTGCACCGCGACGCCGGCCGCCTCGATGGCCTCGAGGGTCCGCTCGACGCTTTCGGGTCTCAGGGTCAGGGTGACATCGGCCCGGTGGAAGCTCAGCAGCAGCCGCGGATCGTCGCCGCGATCCTCCACGGGGGAGAGCACGGCACTCTCGTGGTCTTCCGACCGGCGAAGGCCCTGGATGTCGTCCACGTAGCGCTTCGTGCCGCCGCCGAGCCCGTGCATCAGGTGCAGGGTCAGCGCGCTGAAACGCCCCTTTAGGAGGCTGAGCAGGACATCCGTGCGCACGGCTTCCAGGGGGTCCGCGCGGACGAAGGCGCGCACCTCGGCGAGGTATTCCGGGTAGAGTGCCTCCAGGCGAGCGTGGTTGGTCGCCAGGATCGTCACCCGCTCGGCGACGCCGAACGAGACCGACCCCTCGTGGATCACGAAGGTGTCCGGCGCCGCGAGGTGGATCCAGCCGAGGTCGCGCGCGGAGAGGCACCAATCGACCTCCTCGCAGTAGCCCTTGCCCCAATCGGGCGAGAACGCGCCCACCTCGTCGAGGGCGTGGCGATTGAGATGCATGCAGAAGCCGACACCCGTCGGGATCTCCACGGGCTCGGCGCCGTGTCCGGCGAAGGCCCGGTCGATCTCCGCGACATCGAGGCCGAGGGCGGGCAGGCTCGGCACGACGACGTTCGGGAAGCTCAGGATCGTCGCGTTGTTCGACAACGGGGTCACCGAGGCGACGCCCGGCCGGGCATGGCAGTGCCGGGCGAGCCGCGCGACGAGTCCGGGCGGCAGGATCGTATCGGCGTTGACGAGGAGGACGTCCTCATCGGGCTCGAGCAGCGAGAAGCCGCGATTGACCGTCCCGATAAAGCCGAGGTTCTTCGGGTTCTCGAGGATCGTCAGGCCCGGATGGTTCTCGGCGGCGACGCTCGCGAGGTAGCGGCCGATCTCCGGGTCGGGCGACGCGTCGTTGATGACGATCGCCCGCGCCGTCCCGGCGCTCAGTTCCGGGATCAGGGATGCCAGGCAGAGCTTGAGGTCGGACAGGCCCTTGTAGACCGGGACGATGGCGCAGACCGGCGGAGGCACTTGCCGCGACCGAGCCACCGGCGCCGGACGTGGGGTCACATCGGCCGTGGCGGCCAGCGTTTCGGTGGCGACCACCGGCTGAAAGGTGATGGGCCCATGGCCACGGGCGCGCTCGACCTCGACGAGTCGCGTGCGGATGCTGCGGCGCG
Source organism: Methylobacterium goesingense (assembly GCF_022179225.1). Lineage (GTDB taxonomy): Bacteria > Pseudomonadota > Alphaproteobacteria > Rhizobiales > Beijerinckiaceae > Methylobacterium > Methylobacterium goesingense. The sequence continues at coordinate 24,745 of NZ_BPQL01000024.1, read as the reverse complement.
CCATCACGCTCGTCGCGGGCGACTCGAATTCCAGGAGCCGCGCCCGCGCTTCGCGCCGCTGGGCCTGGACATGAACGAGCAGGTCGTTGCTGAAACGCCCGAGGAGAAGCCCCCCTCCCTCCGGACCGGCGAAGAGTTCGCTGCCGGGCTGGATATCCTGCTGGGAAAAGACGAACCCGGCCACATCCCGCCCGAACGCCGCTTTGACGTCGGCCCGGGTATGCGTCTTGAGTTCCGACCGCGTCGCGCCGCCCCGGACGATGCGCAGGGTCGTCGGCGCGTCGGCCGTCGTGGGGTCGAAGTACCAGCCCCGGAAATTGTCCGGCGCCAGAGTGTCGATGTTGTAGCGCGGCTGGCTGCTCCAGGTGCCGAATTCGAGCGTCGTCTTGCCCGCCTGGATGCCGAGGCGATGCGGCTTGCCATCGAGTGCATGTGGCGGCAGCGGCAGCGAAAAGCCGTTCCAGCCCGCCTGTCCGGACACCATGAACTGGAACTCGCTGCGATAGCGATCGAGGGCGACGGGGTCACCCACCTCGCCATCGACGATCAGCCGGACGCTCGGGTTCGCGGTCGGGAAGAGCGGTGAGAGCCATCCTTCGAGGCGATAGTCCCAGACGCCGTCGAAGCAGCCGGAATACTGATCGGTTCCCGCCTCGAAACGCTCCGTGTAGGTCTGTCCATGGACCTTGACGCTGACGGTGCAGGTGCCGGGATGCTGGGCGAGGCTCTCGGGCAGAGGCGCGTAGACGAGCTCCAACCCGTTGATCCGGTTCGCGGGCTCGACAGGCAGATCCTGCGCTTCCCCCCCGGCGAAACGGACCTGAACCTGAACTTCCTCCCGGTGCGTGCCGGTTGCCAGCGCGAGGAGAACGCCGCCCTCGTGGAGCGTGATCCAGCTGATCGCAACGTTGCCGTCCCGCATCGTGACGGCAGCACTCGGCTTCCGGCGCAGATTCTTCCAAGCTTTCGAGAAGAACCTTTTGTCGAGAGCCGGCAGCTTCAAGAGACGCACATCATCCTCACTTCAGGTTTTATAGTGCCGATCCCGGTTCGCCAGATCATCACTGATCGTGAACGTCGGGGCCGCATAACGTTTTTCGAGGACCAAATCCAGTCACATGAGTAGTATTTTTGGATTACAGAAATAGTAGACATCGACAAAGATCTTATAATGTATTGATTCTATAAAAATCGAATTTTTATAGAATCCAATTGTTTGAGAGATCGCGATGATCAATCTCTTATCTTCTGCGCGGCTCCCATCGATGACGTCATGGGCAAATTTTTCTCACGCAGCAGCAAGAACCAAGCATTCAATCGTGGCAAATTTCCGATGCCAAGCTTGATCCTACCGAGGGTTGGGAGACGGCGGCGCAACCACTTCCGCGAGCCTTCGTCGCTTGCCTTTCGACGACGTGCGCCGGCACGGAAGGCATCGTCTCGCGTGTCGATCGCCAGGGACCTGTCCCGGGTTCGCGCCGGTCCGATTCCGACTCGGGAGGCTCGGCGACACCCCGGCGTCGCCACTGGAAGATATAAGTCACGCATACCGTGCCATCGCGAAATCCGCCGGGGCGATGGCAGGCGGATGCCCGGAGATGAGATCCGCGAGCATCCGCCCCGAACCACACGCCATGGTCCAGCCGAGGGTGCCGTGACCGGTGTTGGTATAGAGATTCGGATAGGGGGTCGCTCCGACGATGGGCGTGCCGTCCGGCGTCATCGGGCGCAACCCCGTCCAGAAGCGGGCCTTCCTGAGATCGCCGCCCCCGGGGAAGAGATCCCCGACGGAGCGTTCGAGCGCCGCGCGGCGCGGTCCGCGCAGCACTTGGCTGAAGCCGGCGAGCTCGGCGGTGCCTCCGGCCCGGATGCGGTCTCCCAGGCGTGTGATGCCGACCTTGAAGGTCTCGTCCATCACCGTCGAGACCGGGGCCGCCTCGGGATCGTCGATCGGCAGCGTCAGCGAGTAGCCCTTCACCGGATAGACCGGCAGCCGCAGGCCGAGCGGGCGCAACAGGGCCGGCGTGTAGCTGCCCAGCGCGGCGACGTAGGCATCCGCACCGACGACTTCCCCGCCCTCCGTGACGACCCCGGCGACGCGTCCGTGTTCGTGGCGCAGGCTCGCCACCGAGACGCCGTACCGGAACGTGACGCCGAGGCCTTCGCACAGGCCCGCGAGGCTTTGCGTGAACATGTGGGCGTCGCCGGTCTCGTCGCCGGGCAAGCGCAGGCCTCCGGCGATGCGGTCGCGGACCCGGGCCAGGGCGGGCTCGGCGGCGATGCAGCCGGCGGGGTCGAGCACCGCGTAGGCGACCCCGTAGGCGTCGAGGATCGCGGTGTCGGTGCCGACCTGATCGAGCTGTTTGCGCGTGCGGAAGAGCTGCAGGGTGCCCTTCTCGCGGTGATCGTAGGCGATCCCGGTCTCGGCGCGCAGGGCGCCCAGGACGTCGCGGCTGTACTCGGCGAGACGGACCATGCGGCCCTTGTTCCGCCGGTAGGCCTCGTGCGTGCAATTGGCGAGCATGTGGGCGAGCCAGCCGTAGAAGCGCGGCTCGAATTGCGGCAGCAGCACCAGGGGGCGATGACGCATCAGCAGCCACTTCATCGCCTTGATGGGGATGCCGGGTGCCGCCCAGGGGGCCGAGTAGCCGGGCGAGACCTGGCCCGCATTGGCAAAGCTCGTCTCCATCCCGGCGGCCGGCTGACGGTCGAGCACGGTGACCTGATGGCCGCTCCTGGCGAGGTAGTAGGCCGTCGTGACGCCGACGACGCCGCTGCCGAGAACCAGCACGTGCACGCGAGAATCCTTCCGTCGGTCCGCCGGGGGAGCACGAATCCCGATACTTGTAGCAAGGTCGGGCGCCAGGCTTGGCCGCACTGCACAAACCGGGCCGCATGGCCGGGCCGCGCCCCGCGCAAGGCCGCGCCGGGCTTCAGGGCCGGACGGCTGGCGTCTCGATGGGAAGGGGCGCCGCACGGTCTATCAGGTAGCGCTCCAGGGCGACGAATTCCGGTGCGCCGTACCCGAACGGCTCGGCCCGCATCCCCGTCATGCAATTGCGCAGGCGCCGCTGCACCGAGCCCACCCCCTGCCATTCCAGGCGATAGAGCGGGTAGCCGGTGGGATGGCCCTGCGGGATCGCGGCGGCGCCGAGGCGGCGCCCCGGATGATCGTCGTGGCAGGCGGCGCAGGACAGGCCGAGCTGCCCCATGCGCTGCGTGAACAGCGCCCGCCCGGCCGCCCGGGCGGGGCCGAGGCGGGCATCGTCCGGCACCGTGATCGGCAGGCCGGCGGACTGGGCGGCGACGTAGGCGGTGAGCCCGAGGAGTTCGCGGCTCTCGTACGGGTAGGGCTCCGCGCCCTGGTGACGCCTCCGGCAGGCGTTGACCCGGCCCTGGAGGTCGATCGGGGCCGCGCTCTCGGCGTCCCAGGCCGGATAGCGGGTGGCGACGCCCCGCATCGCGGTGCCGGCCTCGCCGTGGCAGCCGGCGCAGGCGGGCCGGTCCGGCGCCGGCGCCTTTGCCCAGAGCTCGGCGCCGTCCTCGAGCCAGAGCAGGCCCGGATTCGACATCCCGTCGCGCTGCATGGCCTGGATGTCCGGGCTCATGGTGTCGAAGCCCGAGCGCCGCTCGGCCGGCGGGATTTCACCCGCCCGCGCCGGCCCCGCCGCGCAATCCGCGACCGTCAGGGCCGCGAGAACGAGAAGCGCGGACCGGCTCACGTCACCGTCAGGGTGGCGGTCTCGGTCTGCGTGAAACCGTTGTCGCCGCGCCAGGTGAAGGTAAGCGGGCCTGTCCGCGTCGCCCGCAGGGTGAAGGTCAGGTAGGGGTTGGCGGCGGTCGCCGGAAACAGCTCGGCGCGGAACACCGTCTCGCCATCGTAGAGGCAGGTGAACTCCGTGATGATGTCGCGCGGGCGGATGCGCCCGTCGGCGCCGGGCCGGAAGCCGGTCTCCATCGGGTGCGAGATCAGGGTCTTGATCGTGACGATCTCGCCGGCCCCGGCGGATTTTGGAACGTTGATCAGGGTGCGGGCCATGGCGGCTCAGCCCTCCAGGCAGGCGGCAAGGGTGACGATGGCGTCGGCCGTGGTCGACCAGTAGCGCCCGTCGCTGGTCTCGGCGATGGCGGTGATGCGCTGCGTGTCGGCCAGCCGGATGCGGGTCGTCACCGCGGCGCGGCCGCTCGCCGGCCCCAGCGACACCGTGATCACGTTCGGCTGCGGGTTCTTGTCGTTGAACACCGCGATGCGGCGGACGTGGTCCTCCGGGGTCATCGGGCTGTCCACCGTCACGGTGATCGTGACCGCGTTGCCGTTCTCGACCAGGGGCGGCAGGTCGAGGCGGATGCGCCCCGGCTGGATCTCGGCCGTACCGGCGAAACGCCGGATGGCCTCGGCCGTGCTCTCCGTGCGGATCGCGGCCCCGGCCGCCACCGGCCGCAGGGCGACGGTCGCGGCGAGGCCGGGTCCGAGGGCGAGGAGGCCGCGTCGGCTCGGGCGCTGATGGGTCTGCGGGCTCACGGGGCCGGCCTCTCCGAAGGTGTGTCGCGCAAGCTGGCGAGGAAGGCGACGATGTCCTCGATCTCCTGGGGCTCCAGCACCGGCCGGCCGCGCCAGGCCGCGCCCACCCGCGTGGTGCCCGCGAGGCTGTAATAGGAGGGCATGATGGTGTCCGGGTTCAAGACCCGGCCGTCGACGAGGCGCAGGCGCAGCGCGCTCGGTGCGAGCCGGTCGCCGATTCCGTCGAGGGCAGGGCCGAGATTGCCGGTGAAGCGCTCCTCGGGGAACGGCCCGGCATGGCAGAGCAGGCAGAGCCCCTTCGTGCGATCGACGACCAGGGCCCGGCCCCGCACGGGATCGCCCGGCACGCCGGTCAGGCTCGCGGGAATCGCCCCATCGACGATGGCGACGGGTCGCAGGCGCTCCGCGCCCGGCTCGGCCTCCTCCCCGGCCTCAACCCGCGCGGCCAGGAGCGCGCAGCCGATCCAGAGCCAGCGAAGCTTGCGCCTCACCCGAAGACCTGGCGGGTGATGGTGCGGTACCAGTCGGCGGCATAGAGCGCCTCCTGCTCGCGCAGGCTCATCGGCGCATCGACCGGGCTGATCCCGCCGGCGCCCTCGACATCCGCGAGGACGCCGCCGGCCGGGTGATAGACGCCCGCGATCGAGATCCCGTAGCCGGGCGCCACCAGGCTGTAGCAGGTGTTGATCAGCTTCGGGGGCGCGGGGGCGCGCCCGGCCAGGAGGTCGATGACAGCGTCGGCGCAGACCTTGGCCTGGGCATTGGCCGAGAAGGCGGATTTTGGCATGGCCCCGGCGATGGCCGCGTCCCCGATGACGTGGATGCCGGGCACAAGCCGGGATTCGAAGGTGACGGGGTCGATCGGGCACCAGCCGCTGCGGTCGGCCACCCCGGCGATCGCCGCGATCCGGCCCGCGCGCTGGGGCGGGATGATGCAGGCGACATCCGCCTTGTATTCCGAGAAGTCGGTGCGGACGATCATGGCGTCCGGATCGACGGCGCTGACCTGACCGCCTTCGGCCAGGGGCACGTATTCGAGCTGGGTCGGGTAGAGCGTTTTCCAGGCCGACTGGAACAGGCGCTGCTTCGAGAAGGTGTCCTTGGCGTCGAGGAGGATCAGCTTGGCGCGGGGCTTGGTGGTCTTGAGCACGTGGGCGATCAGGCTCGCCCGCTCGTAGGGGCCGGGCGGACAGCGATAGGGATTGCCCGGCACCGACAACACCACGGTGCCGCCCTCCGGCATCGCCGCGAGTTGCCGGGCCAGCAACAGCGTCTGCTCGCCCGCCTTCCAGGCATGGGGCATGCGCTCGGCGGCGGCCGCGTCGTAGCCCGGAATGGCGTCGAAGCGCAGGTCGATCCCGGGCGAGAGCACGAGACGGTCATAGGCGAGCGTGGCGCCATCCGCGAGCGTGACCCGGCGGGCGGGCGCGTCGATCCCAGTGGCGGCGGCGTGCACCACCCGGATGCCGGCGCGGGCGAGGCCCTCGTAGCCGAAGCGCTGGGCCGCCATGGGCTGCAGGCCGGCGATGACCTCGTTGCTGAACGGGCAGGAGACGTAGGTCGGGTTCACCTCGACCAGAGTCACGTCGAGGCCGCCCCGGTGGAGCGCACGCGCGGCGGTGGCGCCCCCGAAGCCGCCGCCGATCACCACGACCTTGGCGGCGGCCTGCGCGAGGGCGGGCCGCGCGAGGGCAAGAGCCGCCCCGGTGGCGAGAAGCGCGCGGCGCGTCGTCGTCATGGCTGTCCCCGCCGCGACAGGTAGGCGGCGATCGCCCGGGATTCCTCGTCCGAAAAGCCCTTGGCGATGCGGCTCATCACGCTCGCGGGCCGCTCCCCCGACCGGTAGGCAGCCAGGGCCTCCACGATCTCCGTCTCCGGGCGACCGTCGATCGCCCCCATGGCGGCCCCCTCGGCGTGGCACCCGGCGCAGGAGGAAGCCCCCGGCGGCGGGCGCTCCGCCGCAAGCGCCATCCCCACCGGCCCGGCGAGCAGCCAGGCCGCGACCATGCCCCAGCGCCTCACGCGCGGCGCAGGTCCGTGTTCTTCACCGGCATCTGGCGCACGCGCTTGCCGGTGGCGGCGTAGATGGCGTTCAGCACGGCGGGGGCCGCCACCGCGATGGTGGGCTCGCCGACCCCGCCCCAGAACCCGCCCGACGGCATCACGATGGTCTCGACCACCGGCATCTCGGCCAGACGCATCACCGGGTAGGTGTCGAAGTTCGTCTGCTCGATGCGGCCGTCCTTGACCGTGCATTCCTGGTAGAGCGCCGCCGACAGGCCATAGACGAAGGAGCCGGCGATCTGGGCGTCGATCTGCTGCGGATTGAGGGCGTGGCCCGGATCGGTGGCCGCGACGATGCGGTGGACCTTGACCGCCCCGTCATCGGAGACGGCGACCTCCGCCACCGCCGCCACGTAGGAGCCGAAGCCCATCATCTGGGCCAGCCCCCGGTGGACGCCGTCCGCGGGCTTCGTGCCCCATCCGGCCTTGTCGGCCACCGCCTGCAGCACCGCCCGGTGCTTGGGGTGCTTGTCCATCAGCTTCAGGCGGAACGCGAGCGGGTCCTGTCCGGCCGCATGGGCGAGCTCGTCCATGAAGCACTCGAGGTAGATGGCGTTCGGGTTCATGTTCACGCCGCGCCAGAACCCCGGCGGAATGTGCGGGTTGCGCATGGCGTGATCGACGAGGATGTTCGGGATGGCGTAGCCGATCGCGGCCTCCGCGCCGCCGGGGTTGAGGCCCTGGAACACCACCGGGTCCTTGCCGTCCACCATCCGGTTCGGCGCCACCGAGACCAGGATCGACTGGCCGGAGATGCGCATGTGCAGCCCGGTGAGGTTGCCGGCCTCGTCCAGCCCGGCGCGCATCCGGCACTGGGTGATCGGGTGGTAGCGCCCGTGGGTCATATCCTCCTCGCGGGTCCAGATCAGCTTGATCGGGGTCCCGGGCATTTCCTTCGCGATGAGGACGGCCTGGCGCAGCCAGTCGTGGGTGGCGCCGCGCCGGCCGAAGCCGCCGCCGAGGAGGAGCTTGTAGACGTCGCACTGGTTCGCCGAGAGGCCGGCGGCCTCGGCGACGGCGGCCAGCGCCGCCTCGCCGTTCTGGGTCGGTGCCCAGGCCTCGCAGCGCTCGGGCGTCCAGCGCACCGTGGCGTTCATCGGCTCCATGGTGGCGTGGTTCTGGAACGGCACCCCGTAGGTGGCCTCCACCACCCGGGCCGCGCCCTTCAGGGCGGCGGCGGCGTCGCCGCCCTTGTTGCCCACATAGGCTTCCTGCGCGTCCAGGCCCTCGCGCAGGGTCGCCGCGATGGTCTCGCTCGAGACTCCGGCGTTCGGGCCCTCGTCCCAGATGATGGGCAGGGCCTCCACCGCGGTCTTGGCGCGCCAGAACGTGTCGGCGATCACCGCCACGCCGGAATCGCCCACCGCGACGACCTTCTTCACGCCGGGCATGCCCATGACAGCCTTGGCGTCGAAACTCTTCACGGTGCCGCCGAAGACCGGGCAGTCCCGGATGGCCGCGTTGAGCAGGCCCGGCATGGTGAGGTCGATGCCGTAGATCTGGCTGCCGTCCGTCTTCTCGACGGTGTCGAGGCGCTTCACGGGCTTGCCCGCGATGGTCCAGTCCTTCGGATCCTTGAGGACGATGTCCTTGGGCGGCGTGACCTTGGCCGCCTCCATCGCCACCGCCCCGAAGGTGGTGGTGCGGCTGGAGCCGGCGTGGCTGATCACGCCCTTCTCGACCCGGCACTCGGAGGGAGCGACGCCCCAGCCCTTGGCGGCGGCCTCGACCAGCATGATGCGGGCGGCCGCCCCGCCCTTGCGGACGTAATCTTGGGATTCCCGGATCCCGCGGCTGCCGCCGGTGCCGAAATCGCCCCAGACCCGGCCGCGGGCCACGTTCTGGCCCGGCGTCGGGTACTCGGTGACCACCTTCGACCAGTCGCAGCCGAGTTCCTCGGCGACGAGCTGGGCGAGGCCCGTGAGTGTGCCCTGGCCCATCTCGGAGCGGGCGATGCGGATCACCACGGTCTCGTCGGGCTTGATCACCACCCAGGCGTTGACCTCGGGCGTGAGCGCGGGGGCGCCCCCTTGCGCGGCGGCCCCGGGGAAGGGCACGTGGAAGCCGAGGCTGAGGCCGGCGGCGGCGGTGCCGGCCACGAAGGCGCGGCGGGAGAGGTTCTTCATGGGAGCGTTCATGGCTCTCTCCTCAACCGGCCTGGCCGCCGTCGGCGGCGAGCTTGATGCCCGCCAGCACGCGATTGTAGGTGCCGCAGCGGCAGATGTTGGTGATCTCGGAGCGGATCTCCGCCTCGCTCGGGTGCGGGTTCTGGGCCAGGAGCGCCGCCGAGGCCATGATCATCCCGGACTGGCAGAAGCCGCATTGGGGCACGTCGAGTTCGGCCCAGGCCTTCTGCACCGGGTGCGAGCGGTCCTTCGACAGGCCCTCGATCGTGACGATCTTCTGATCCGCCGTCACGCTGGAGACCGGCATCGAGCAGGAGCGCACCGCCGTGCCGTCGATATGCACCGTGCAGGCGCCGCACTGGGCGATGCCGCACCCGTACTTCGTGCCGGTGAGGCCCGCCTGTTCACGGATGACCCAGAGGAGCGGCGTATCGGGCTCGGCCTCGACCTCGCGGACGGTGCCGTTCAGGTTCAGACGGATCATGCGTTCCCTACCGTGGTTCGACGGTCGCGCGTCGCGCAGGATCGGGAGGCGCGTACGCAGGCCTGGTATTTAGAATTCTTGTACGGTGCGGAGCGGCCCGTCGTCTACTGCGGCGTGACGCGACGGGGCGTGACGAATGCTTCGCTGTCACGCGTCGAAGGCTCGCACGACGCGGACGTTACGACGCGAAACATCCGAATTTGCGGAATCCCCGACGACCGTCGCCATCGCGCGGGGACAGAGGCATCGCGCAGGGCGCGCCCGACCGGGATGACGCGGCGCAGCCCGCGCAATCCGCCTTCAAACGCTCGGGATCGATCCGCTGCCCTGTTGCGGTTCTGGATCCGCACGCCCACCAGCGCCCACCCCGGTCTTGGCAGCGAGATCGTATCGACCGGAGGACGAGCGCGTTTCGAGAGGTGAACAAGACAATCTGCCCGCCGCCAAACCGAACCCGTTGTGATACCAGGAGGCAACCGGACGGGCACGGATCAGACGCGGCGCCGAGGCGCGGGAAGGGCAACGATACCATGAGCTTCGCAGCCGGCGCCGATCTCGGCCTGCTCATCCGGAAACTGGAAACCATCATCACCGTGTCCGATGCGGAGCGTCAGGCCCTCGAGCGGCTCCCCATCACGCGGCGGCAGATGCCCGCCCGCCAGGACATCGTGCGCTACGGCGATCATCCCTCGCAGTGCTGCCTGCTCCTCGATGGCTGGGCCTTCCGCTACAAGCTCCTGGACGAGGGCAAGCGCCAGATCCTGTCGATGCACATCCCGGGCGACATCCCCGACCTGCAGAGCCTCCACCTGCCGGTGATGGACCACAATCTCAGTTCGCTCACCCCCTGCACCGTCGCCTTCATCCCGCACGACGCCCTGCTCGACCTGACCCGCAATTTCCCCGGCCTCACCGCGGCTCTCTGGCGCGACACGCTGGTCGATGCGGCCATCTTCCGCGAATGGATGACCAATATCGGCCGCCGCTCGACGCTGGGCCGGATCACCCACCTGTTCTGCGAGCTCTACCTCAAGCTCCACGCCATGGGGCTCGCCGAGAACCATGCCTGCGAGATGCCCCTGACGCAGAGCGACATCGCCGACGCGATCGGCGTCTCGAACGTGCACGTCAACCGCGTCCTGCAGGAGTTGCGGGGCCAGGGCCTGCTCACCCTCCAGGGGCAGCGCCTCGTGATCCACGACTGGGTGCAATTGACGAAGCGCGCCGAGTTCGACCCGGCCTATCTCCATCTGAAGTCGGCGGCGGTATCCTGACGCGTCCGCTCGGCACCCTCCGGGAGCGCCGTCGCCGCGCCGGTCCTCAGGCGAGCCGGAGGCGATGGCCGTCCGGGTCCCGGACCGCGCGGGGCGCGCCCTCCGCGCCGGAGAAGACCAGGACGGTGGCGGCGACGTCGTGGTCGCCGCAGGCGAGGCCGGCACGCGGGAACGCGCCGGCATAGCAGAGGAGTTCGAGGTGGGGCGTCGGGGCACCGGGCGGGCGCAGGCCCGTCACGGCTACGCGCGGGTCGGGCACGCCGTCGAGACGGGCCTGCTCGGGCCCCGTGTTGATGGAGCGCGACGCCACCGAGAAGCCGAGGCCCTCGTAGAAGGCCAGACTCGCGGCCTCGTCCGCCACCGAGATCGCCGAATGGTCGATGCCGAGGCAGGGGTCCGAGCCCGTCCGGCGCCAGGCTTCCGGCGTGCCGCCGGGGGGAAAGCTCAGGAATTCCAGGGGGTGCCCCTCGGGGTCGCGGAACTTGAAGGCGCTCACCCCGCCCGAGGCCGCGGGCAGGCGCTCCGGCCCGGCCGTGGAGATCGGACGCCAGCCCGGGCACGCGGCGAGGCGGGCATGGGCGGCCCCCATGTCCGAGACCACGAGGGCGATGTGCTGGAACAGCGGGCTCCAGCCCGGCACGTCCTCGGGATAGGGCCGGCCCGGCTGGTCGAACCCGACGAGATCGACGGCCTGCGCGCCGAGACGCAGGGGCACCACGGTCTCGCCGGGCACGGGCCGGATCGTCGGCGCGCGCGCGAACCCGAGGGCCGTGGTGAAGAACCCGGCCAGAGCCTCGGGATCGGCGCTGACGAGGCGGATGCGGCTCAGGCGGAGCGGTTCGGCGCTCACGGGGACTGCGCCCCGCGCCGGTTGAGGAAGACCGCATAGAGGGTGTGCGAGCCGCCGATGAACAGGCGGTTCTTCATCCGGCCGCCGAAGGCGAGGTTCGAGACCCGGTGGGGCACGAAGATCTTGCCCATCAGGTTGCCGGCCGGGTCGATGCAGTGGACCCCGTCGGCGGCGCTGCTCCAGACGTTGCCGTCCTCGTCGACCCGCATCCCGTCGCAGTAGCCGGGCTCCACGGTGTGGAAGATCCCGCCGCCGGAGAGCGCGAAATCCGGCCCGACATCGAAGACGCGGATGAACTGGCGCGGGTTCGGCCGGCTCTGGTCGCCGGTCTCGGAGACGTAGAGTCTTCGCTCGTCGGGCGAGAAGGCGAGCCCGTTCGGGCCGTCGAAATCGGTGGCCATGGGGCGGACCTCGCCCGAATCCGGGTCCAGGCGGTAGAGCGCCGGCGGCTGCTCGGAGGTCTGGCGTCCGCCCTCGTAGTCGTTGGCAATGCCGTAGACCGGATCGGTGAACCAGATCCCGCCATCCGAGGCCACCACCACGTCGTTGGGCGCGTTGAGGCGGCGCCCGGCATGGTGGGTGACGAGGGTGGTGACGGCACCGTCGTACTCGGTGCGGGTGAGGCAGCGGTTCCGGTGCGAGCAGGCGATCAGCCGACCCTGGCGGTCGCGGGTCTGGCCGTTGGCGAAGTGCGAGGGCGCCCGGTAGACCGACAGCCCTTCCGCTTCGCTCCAGCGCATGGTTCGGTCGCGGGGCAGGTCCTGGAACAGGAGGCAGTCGGCATCCCCGAACCAGACCGGCCCCTCGATCCAGCGGAAGCCCGTGGCGATCTCCTCGAGTTCGGCATTGCCGAGCAGGTACCCGGCAAAGCGCGGATCGACGATCTCGAAGCCCGGATTTTCGCGCGCGGACGCCATGCCGCTACCGGAACCGGCAGGGGGTGGCGAGGGTCGGGGGCGCATCGAACTGCACCACCATCAGCACGGCCGGTTCGTCGCCCACCGTGCCCGAGAGGTGCCCTTGGCGCCCGTCCCGCTCGCGCGTGTTCTGGTCCTCCCCGAAGGAGATCTCGCCGGGGCCCATCTCGACCCGGGTGCCGTCCATCGACTCGACGAACCAGCGGCCCGAGAGGGGGATGATCCATTGGGGCTTCGGGTTCTCGTGCCAGGCGCCGGTCCAGCCCACCGGCTGCACCGTCACCATCACGGTGGCGCCGTCATGGGTCTTGGTGCCCTGCCATTGCGGATCGGCCGGCGGCTGCATCGACTTCATGTCGAAATCGGTGAGCGCGCAGCGGGTCTGGTGGCTGACGCCCTCCGCGTCGGTCCAGAGGTGCCAGTAGGGCACGCTGGGCTTCTCGGGGCGGCTCGCGTCGCGCGTGGAATCACTCATGGGCTTGTCCTGAGGGGCTCGGGAAAAGGGGCGATGCGGTAGGGCTGAGAGGACGCGAGCGGGTCGGCGAGAAAGAGCCGCACGGTGTCGGCCCCGGTGCCGAAGGTGATGAGCAGAAACCCGCCGGCTAGGGCGAAGTTCTTCAGGAAGTCCCAGAACAGGCCCCGCCCCTTGCTGTCGCCGCCGGCCCAGAAGTCGCCCGGGCGCCAGAACTGCTTCCACAACAGCGCTGTGAGCCCGCAATAGCCCGCCAGCACGAAGGCGGCGGCCCGGTCGGCGATACCCGTGAGGATGCCGGCCGACATCACCACCTCGACGAAGAGCCCGGCGAGGATGAGGGCGCGGGCGAGTCCGGTGCTGGCGACCCGCTCGCGCGCCTGCCCCACCGCGCCCCGGAAGTTCAGGATCTTGTCGAGCGCACTGAAGGGCAGGAACAGCAGCACCAGGAGGAGACGGACCGCGAAGGCGACGACGAGACTGAGTACGATCAAGGCGCGGTCCAGACCTTAAGACGAGCGGCGGGCACCCCCCGGATGAGCCGGGGCGCCCCCAAGCGAACGTGATGCCTTCGCCGGTTGAACGCGGCACCCGCGCGCCGGTTCATGCGTTCGAAGCGTCGGGCATCTCACGTCGGCGCGAGACGCCGCGACCGCCGGCACGGCGCTGGCATCCGCGCCTCCACCGACCCGAGGCGCAGGTTCCCGAAGGACCACCGAGGACAACCATGAGCGACGAGCATTACGACGTGGTCATCGTGGGCTCGGGGCCGGGGGGCGGCACCATGGCCTGGCGCCTCGCCCAGACCGGCAAGCGCGTGCTGCTCCTGGAGCGCGGCGGCTACCTGCCGCGCGAGCGCGAGAACTGGGACAGCCAGGCGGTGTTCGTGGATGCGCGCTACCAGGCGCCCGAGACCTGGTACGGCGCTGACGGACGCACATTCCATCCGGGCCTGCACTACTACGTGGGCGGCAACAGCAAGGTCTACGGCTCGGTGCTGCTGCGCCTGCGGACACGCGACTTCGACGTGGTCCGCCACCCCGATGGCGACGCGCCCGAATGGCCGGTGAAGTACGACACCTTCGAGCCCTACTACCAGGCGGCGGAGGAGCTCTTCCACGTGCACGGCCTGCGCGGGGAAGACCCCACCGAGCCGCCCGCGTCCAAGCCCTACGCCTACCCGCCGGTCTCCCACGAGCCGCGCATCCAGGAACTCTTCGACGGGCTGAAGCGGGAGGGCCACCGGCCCTTCCACCTGCCGGTGGGCGTGCTGCTCGACGAGCGAGACGGGAAGGCCCTGCCGCACTCGGCCTGCATCCGCTGCGACGCCTTCGACGGCTATCCCTGCCTGACCAACGGCAAGGCCGATGCGCAGATCATCTGCGTCGACCCCGCGCTCGCCCAATACCCGAACCTCACCCTCTGGACCGGCGCCTACGTGGAGCGCCTGCTCACCAGCCCGAGCGGGCGCGAGATCACCGGGGTCGAGCTCGTGCGCGAGGGCCAGCGCCGCACGGTGACGGGCGACATCGTCGTGGTGGCCTGCGGCGCCCTCTCCTCGGCGCTGCTGATGCTGCGCTCTGCCAACGACACCCACCCACAGGGGCTCGCCAACGCCTCGGGGCAGGTCGGGCGCAACTACATGCGCCACAACAACGCCACCGTGCTGGCGGTCTCGCGCACCCCGAACCCGACGAAGTTCCAGAAGACCCTCGGGCTGAACGACTTCTACTTCGGCTCGGACGACTGGGACTTTCCGCTGGGCCACATCCAGATGGTCGGCAAGTCCGACGGGACCCAGATCCACGGCGAGGGCCTGCCGGGCTTCCTGCAATGGTTTCCCGAAAAGCCCTTCGACTGGATCGCCAAGCATTCCCTCGATTTCTGGCTGACCTCGGAAGATCTGCCGCGCCCCGAGAACCGGATCTTCTACGAGAGCGGCCGGGTCCGCCTCGACCTCACCGAGAGCAACATGGAGGGGCATACCCACCTCAAGGCGAAGCTGCGCGACCTCTGCGGCAAGCTCGACGTGCACCCGCACCTGTTCGACCGCTCGCTCTACCTCGGCAAGGACACGCCCATCGGCGGCACGGCGCACCAGGCCGGGACGCTGCGCTTCGGCACGGATCCGGCCACCTCGGTGCTCGACCTCGATTGCCGCGCCCACGGCATCGACAACCTCTACGTCACCGACGCGAGCTTCTTCCCCTCGATCGGGGCGGTGAACCCGACGCTGACGATCATCGCCAACGCCCTGCGGGTGGGCGACCACATCGCGGGCCGGCTTTGACGAGCCTGACGGCGCGCCTCGCCGCCCTGGCGATCCGCCTCACCGGGCGCCGGCGCAACCTCGCCCGCGACGACCCCGATCCCGAGGCGGCCGTCGCGACGCGCGCCCGCCCGGCCCGGCCGACGCGGGCGCAGCGCCGGCGCTTCGCGGTGCGCTGGGACCTGCGCGACGGGTTCGAGGTCTACAGCATGGCACCGCGCGCGGGGGGCGGGACGGGCGGAGTGATCTACCTGCACGGGGGCGCCTATACGAGTCCGATCACCCGCATCCACTGGCGCTTCATCGCCCGGATGGTGGCGCAGACGGGCTTGCGCTTCACGGTGCCGCTCTACCCGCTGACGCCGGAGCACAGCTGCGCCGACATCTGCGCCCTGGTCATGGCCGTCTACCGGGACCACCTGGAAGTGGATGGCGAGCCCCCCGTCGCGCTCATGGGCGATTCCGCCGGGGGCGGGCTCGCCCTGTCCCTGGCGATGCAGGTGCGCGACGCAGGGCTACCCGGTCCCGGGGGACTGGTCCTGATCTCGCCCTGGCTCGACGTGACCACGAACGACCCGTCCCAGGCCCGGATCGAGCCCTCCGACGTGATGCTGATGCGCCCCGGCGTACAGGCACTCGGGCACTGGTACGCGGGCGACCGGGCGACGACCGACCCACGGGTCAGCCCCCTCTTCGGCAGCCTGCGGGGCCTGCCGCCGATCGAATTGTTCTGCGGCTCCCACGACATCCTGGTGGCCGATGCCCGGCGCCTCGCCGCCCTCGCGCGGGCGGAGGCGTGCCCGCTCGCCTATCACGAGGAGCCGGGCCTGATGCATGTCTACCCGCTGCTCGGGCTGCCCGAATCCCGCAGGGCCGAGGCGCGGATCGGCCGCTTCCTGGCCGGGGTTCGGGACTGATCGCGCGGGTCTTTAGAATCGCCGGAAGACGAGGCCGAGGTTGTTCGCCGGCAGGGCGAAGCGCCGCTCCAGCCGCAGGCCCCGGTCGGCGGCCAGGGCCGTGACGGCCTCGAGATCCCGCACGCCCCAGCGCGGATCGCGCGCGCGCAGGTCCGCGTCGAAGGCCGCGTTGCTCGGCGCGGTGTGTTGCCCGTCCTCGCGAAAGGCCCCGTAGACGAAGAGCGGGCCGTCCTCCGGCAGGAGACGGGCCGCCCCCGCCATCAGGCCGAGGGTCGCCGGCCAGGGCGCGATGTGGATCATGTTGATGCACAGGACCGCCTCCGCCCGCGCGATCGGCCAGGATTCGGAAGCCGCGTCGAGGTCGAGCGGCGGGCGGACATTCGCGAGCCCGGCGGCCCGCGCATGGGCGGCGATGCTGCGGCGATAGGCCAGTTCCGGATCGCTCGGCTGCCAGGTCAGCCCCGGCAGGGCGGCGGCGAAATGGACCGCGTGCTCGCCCGACCCGCTCGCAACCTCGAGGACCGTGCCATGCGCGGGCAAGGTTTCACGCAGGGCGGCGAGGATCGCGTCGCGGTTCCGGGCGACCGCCGGCGCGGTCAGCGCATCCCGTCCCGTTTCCCAGTCCTGCATCGTTCCTCCACCTCCGTCGCGTGCCGGCGACCGTCATTCCAAATTCGCATCCCTGGCGCAAACGACGAAGCACGGCTGTTGCATCTGGACGCCGGAGGCATCAAACACCACCCAGATTTTCGGGCCGTTCGGCTTGCCACCCTCCGGGTGCAGCGAGGCGAAGCGCCGGCATCCATCGCCGCCGTCCGTGATCATCACAGCCTGAAGGACAACACTATGAAGACGCGCGCCGCGGTCGCGTGGGAGGCCAAGAAGCCTCTCACGATCGAGACCATTGACATCGAGGGACCCAAGGCCGGCGAGGTCCTGGTCGAGTTGATGGCCACCGGCATCTGCCACACCGACGCCTATACCCTGTCGGGCCTCGATTCCGAGGGCAAGTTCCCGGCGATCCTCGGCCACGAGGGCGCGGGCATCGTCCGCGAGGTCGGCGCCGGGGTCACCGCCCTGAAGCCCGGCGATCACGTCATTCCGCTCTACACGCCGGAATGCCGCAACTGTAAGTCCTGCCTGTCGCAGCGCACGAACCTCTGCACCGCCATCCGCGCCACACAGGGCCAGGGCGTGATGCCGGACGGCACCTCGCGCTTCTCCTGCGTCTCCACGGGCGGCAGCCCGGGCGGGTCCAACACCCTGTTCCACTACATGGGCTGCTCGACCTTCTCGAACTTCACGGTCTTGCCGGCGATCGCGCTCGCCAAGATCCGGGAAGACGCGCCCTTCGACAAGATCTGCTACATCGGCTGCGGCGTCACCACCGGCATCGGCGCGGTGATCTACACCGCCAAGGTCTGGCCCGGCGCCAACGTCGTGGTGTTCGGCCTCGGCGGCATCGGCCTCAACGTGCTCCAGGCCGCCCGCATGGTGGGCGCCGACAAGATCATCGGCGTCGACATCAATCCCGATAAGCAGGAGATGGCGCGCAAGTTCGGGATGACCCACTTCATCAACCCGAAGGAGGTCGGCAACGATCACGTGGTCGCGGCGATCCTCGACGTCACGGGCGGCGGCGCGGACTTCTCGTTCGACTGCACCGGCAACGTCAACGTGATGCGTCAGGCCCTGGAATGCTGTCACCGCGGCTGGGGCGAGTCGATCGTCATCGGCGTGGCCGAGGCGGGCAAGGAAATCGCGACCCGTCCGTTCCAGCTCGTCACCGGCCGCGTCTGGAAGGGCTCGGCCTTCGGCGGCGCGCGGGGCCGCACCGACGTGCCCAAGATCGTCGACTGGTACATGGAGGGCAAGATCAACATCGACGATCTGATCACCCACACCATGCCGCTCGAGGAGATCAACCACGGTTTCGACCTCATGCACGAGGGCAAGTCGATCCGGTCGGTGGTGGTTTACTGAGCCAGGTCTTGGCCGACGCTGCCTCCCTCCCCCCTCGTGGGGAGGGATTGAGGGTGGGGGTGGTTCCGCCAGCCTCCGCAGCTTGAGGGTCACCCGACCACCCCCACCTCCAACTCCTCCCCGCAAGGGGGAGGAGAGTGCCTCGCCCCAATCAGGAGAGCAGCTTCATGGAAACCATCTCGAAGGCCCGCGCCCATGGCGGCACGCAGGGCGTCTACAAGCACGATGCCCAGACCACGGGCTGCCCGATGACCTTCGCGGTGTTCGTGCCGCCGCAGGCAGAGGCCGGAAAGGTCCCGGTGCTGTGGTACCTGTCGGGTCTGACCTGCACGCACGCCAACGTCATGGACAAGGGTGAGTACCGCAAGGCGGCGGCCGAGCACGGCGTCATCATCGTGGCGCCCGACACCAGCCCGCGCGGCCCCGGCATCCCCGACGAGGAGGGCAACTGGCAGTTCGGCTCCGGCGCCGGGTTCTACCTCGATGCCACCCAGGCGCCCTACGCCGCGAACTACCGGATGTGGAGCTACGTGACGGAGGAGCTGCCCGCCCTCGTCGCCAAGGAATTCCCCGCCGACATGACCCGCCAGGGCATCTTCGGCCACTCGATGGGCGGCCACGGCGCGCTCACCATCGCGCTGACCTACCCCGAGCGCTTCAAGTCCTGCTCGGCCTTCGCGCCGATCGCCCAGCCCTCCACCGCCGGCTGGTCGAAGCCGGCCTTCGAGAAGTACCTCGGCCCCGACGCGGCCGCGTGGCGCGCTCACGACGCCACCGCGCTCATCGCGGACGGCAAGCGCTTCTCGGAATTCCTGGTCGATCAGGGCACCGCCGACAGCTTCCTCGACGACGGCCTGCGTCCCTGGCTCCTGGAGGAGGCCTGCAAGGCAGCGGGCATTCCGCTGACCCTCAACATGCGCGAGGGCTACGACCACTCGTACTACTTCATCTCGACCTTCATGGCCGACCACATCGCCTGGGCGGCCGCCCGCCTGAAGTAGGCGGACCTCCGCAACGGAGCGTCAACGCCTCCCGGGCTTGATGGGGGGATGACCGCTTCTCCCGCGCCGAGCACCGACCCGTCCGCCGCCGTACCCGTTCCGGCGGCGCCCTCCCTCGCCTTCCCGGGCAATGCGGGTCTCAGGCAGGCGGCCCTCGCCTGGCAGGACGAACTCGCGCGGGAGCGGCGCCTCTCGGCCAACACGGTCGAGGCCTATGCCCGCGACCTGCGCCAGTTCCTGGCCCACCGCGCCGCCCGGATGGGCACGCCCGACTTGCCGAGCCTCGTCGCCCTCAAGCCCCGGGACGTGCGCGCCTTCATGGCTGCGCGCCGGGCCGAGGGGGTCGGCGGGCGCTCGCTGATGCGGGCGCTCGCGGGCCTGCGCTCCTTCGCCCGACACATCGAGCGCGAGGGACACGGCACCGTGGCGGCGCTCGGCGCCGTGCGCTCGCCCAAGGTGGAGCGGCGCCTGCCCCGCCCGATCCCGATTCCCGCCGCCCGCGCCATGACCGGCCCCGAGTTGCGGGCCGGCGAGGACCGCGAACCCTGGATCCTCGCCCGCGACGCTGCGGTGCTGGCCCTCCTGTACGGCTCGGGCCTGCGCATCTCGGAGGCCCTCGGGCTCCGGGCCAAGGATGCGCCCGGGCGCGGGATCGATACCCTCACGGTCCTGGGCAAGGGGGCTAAGACCCGGATGGTGCCGGTGCTGCCCGTGGTGGGCGCGGCCGTGACGGCCTATCGCGAAGCCTGCCCCTACGCGCTGGTGCCGGACGGTCCCCTCTTCCTCGGGGCCAAGGGCGGTGCGCTCTCGCCCCGGATCATCCAATACGCGGTGGCGGCGATGCGGGGCGCGCTGGGCCTGCCCCCGAGCGCGACGCCGCACGCCCTGCGCCACTCCTTCGCCACGCACCTGCTCGCCCGCCAGGGCGAGTTGCGGGCGATCCAGGAACTGCTGGGCCACGCCTCGCTCTCGACGACGCAGCTCTACACCCGCATCGACGCGGCCCGCCTGATGGAGGCCTTCGACGCGGCCCATCCCCGTGCCGGTACCGCGCCAGCTCGCCGGCCCGCGCCCCGCGATCCCGCGCTGCCCCCGCCCTGAGAGGATGGGCCCGCGCCTCAGGTCCGGGCCCGGCTCCCCGCGTCCTCATCGTCCTGGCTCGCGCCCACGCTGTCGGCGGCGAAAGCCTTGCGCACGCCCAGGGGCTTCGGCCGCCCCTCGGTGCTGTCGCAGGCGGTCTGGCGTTCCATCTCCGAGTTGATCTCGGCGCCCACCAGCACGATCACGATGGACAGCCACATCCAGGTCATGAATCCGATGCCGGCTCCGAGCGACCCGTAGATGCGGTTGTAGCTGTCGAAGCTCGCCACGTACCAGGAGAAGACCCCCGAAGCGCCGACCCAGAACAGCGCCGCGAGGCTGCTCCCCCAGGTCACCCAGCGCCACTTCGCCCGGTTCCGGCTCGGGCCGTAGCGGTAGATCAGCGACAGGCTGAGGGTGACGACGCCAAGCAGGGCCGGCCAGCGCACGATCTGCAGGACGGTGTCGGTGGCGCCCATGAAGCCGAGCCGGTCGAGGATCGTCGGCAGCAGCACCACCGCGCTGGTGGAGGCGAGGAAGAACACCACGCTGGTGATCGTGAACAGGAAGGTGGTGGCGTAGAAGCGGACCAGGGTGCGCTTCTCGCGCTCCTTGTAGATCACGTTGAGGGCGTCGAAGAGCGCGCTCACCCCGGAATTGGCGCTCCATAGGGCGATCAGCAGGCTGAGGCCCGAGGTGGTGCTGAGGGAGCCGGTGCTGCGCTGCGCGATCCGCACCAACTGGTCGGAGAACAGCTGGAGGGCGCCCGGCGGCAGGATGTCCGCCAGCAGGCTGACATGCTGGCTGATCACGTGGGGGTCCGAGAACAGCCCGTAGATCGAGACCACCGCGACGAGGCCGGGGAACACCGCCAGCAGGGCGAAGAACGCGACGCCCCCCGCGGTGGTCAGCACCCGGTCCTGCGGCATCGCCCAGAACACTCGCCACAGGATGTCCCGCCAGCCGGCCTTGGGGATGTCGACGGGGTCGGTCGCGCGCCGGCCGCGGCCGGGCTCGTGCGCGCGCTGGCGAGCCTCCGCCAGTTCCTCCGGGTTCAGGGCGCGGGTGCTGACCGAGCGCCAGTCCTGACCCTCTTCTTCGTCTCGCACCATGCCGACACCCTGCCGGATCGCTCGTCGCCGGACCGCCGCCGCGCGGGGCGCGCCGCCCCCCGGGATCACACTGTGCCTGAACTCTCGCGAGAGGTCGCCACCGATGCCGGTACGGGCGTGGGACGATCCACGCCGGCCGTCGGGCTGCCCGGGGTCCGCCGGGCCAGTTCCATCCGGACGTGTTCGCGGAACAGGCGGACCCGCGCGGGAAGCTCGCGGCCCGCGAGGGTGACGGCGCGCAGCGTCCCGCCCCGGCTCGCCCAGTCGGGCAGGACGCGCACGAGGTCGCCCCGGTCCAGGGACTTGGCGGCGACGAGGCTCGGGATGTGGCCGATCCCGGCCCCGGCCAGGGTCAGGCGCAAGACCGTGGCGAAGTCTGTGGCGCGCACGGCGGGGCGCAGGGTGATCCCGGCCTCCCGCCCCGCGACGTCCGAGACGAGGATCTGCGTGGCGCCGAGGCGCTCGCGGGCCAGCACCACGTCGTGCGCCGCCAATTCGGCGATCTCGGTCGGGCCCGGGCGCTGCGCCAGGTAGGCCGGGGCCGCGTAGAGGCCGATCGTCAGGTCGGCGAGGACCGGCGCGGTGTAGCCGCTGTCGGGGTGGTCGCCGCCGAGGCGCAGGGCGAGGTCGACCCGGTTGGCGGCGAGATCGAGGCGGCTGTCGGTGATGAGTAGCTCGAGGGTGATCTGCGGGTGCCGCGCCCGGAAGCTCGCCACGAGGTCCGGCAGCACCTCGACCCCGAAATCGATCGAGGCCGTCACCCGCAGGTGCCCGCGCGGCTGGGTGCGGGCGCCCCGCGCCGTCTGCAGCGCCTCGTCGAGGAGGGCGAGGCTCTCCAGGGCCCGGGCGTGGAAGGCCAAACCCTCGGCGGTGGGCGAGACCGCCCGCGGGGTGCGGGCGAGCAGGGTCACCTTCAGCACCGTCTCGAGGCGGGCGACGCGCCGGCTGACGCTGCCCTTGGTCTCGCGCAGGAAGGCCCCGGCCTGGGTCATGCTGCCGAGGTCGACCACCGCGCAGAAGGCCCGGACATCGTCGAGGTTTCCGGCGAAGGTTTCCAGATGCGCAACCATGTGTCCCCGATTAGCGCGCTATCGCACCACCGGGAAGCGGCCTATTCGCGCTTCATCGACCCGGCGCCCAGATGCCACCATCCTTGGCGCCCGCATCCCCGGAGTGAAACCCGTGATCCGTCTCTCTTCCTCGCTGATCGCCGCAACCCTCGCGCTCGCCGCGCCGGCCCTCGCCCAGACCCCGCCGACCCGCGACCCGGCCCAGATCCAGGCCGGCACCTACGCGGTCGATCCCGGCCACACCCAGGTCGGCTTCACCGTCTCGCACATGGGCTTCTCGAATTATTCCGGCGGCTTCTCGGACGTCTCGGGCACCCTGGAACTGCAGCCCAAGACCCCCGCCGCCGCGAAACTGTCCATCAAAATCCCGGTGGCCTCTGTGATGACGACCAGCGCCAAGCTCACCGGCGAGCTCAAGGGCGAGCAGTGGCTCGACGCGGCCAAGTTCCCCGAGATGACCTTCGTCTCCACGAAGGTGGCCCCCGAGGGCAAGGACAAGGCGAAGGTCACCGGCGACCTGACCCTGCACGGCGTGACGAAGCCCGTGACGCTCACCGTCACCCTCGTGGGCGCCGGCGTGAACCCGCTCAACAAGAAGGTCACCGTGGGCTTCGAGGCCACCGGCACGCTCAAGCGCTCCGAGTTCGGCGTGAAGACCTACGTGCCGCTGATCGGCGACGACCTGCACCTCACCATCGCGGGCGCCTTCGAGCGGCAGGAGTAAGGCTCGCCGTCCACCGCGCCGAAGGGAGAGCGTCATGATCGGGACCGTCCACGTCGCGCCCCCGCCGCGCTACACCCGCGTCGCCATCGCGCTGCACTGGCTCAGCGCGCTGGCGGTGCTGGGGCTGATCGCGATCGGTCTGGCCATGACGCACGGGGACCTGGCGCCGATGCGCCGGTTCCAGCTCTACCAGTGGCACAAGTCGGTCGGCGTCACGGTGCTGGCCCTGACGCTGCTGCGCCTCGGCTGGCGGCTGGCCCACCGGCCGCCGCCGCTCCCCGCGAGCCTGCCGGTCGGTGAGCGGGCCGGCGCGCACGCGGCCCATGCCGGGCTCTACGGGCTGCTCCTCGGCCTGCCGCTGGTCGGCTGGGCCGTGGTCTCGGTCTCCCCCTTCAACCTGCCGACGTTGCTCTACGGCATCCTGCCCTGGCCGCACCTGCCGGTGCTGCCGGACCTGGCGAACAAGGCCGCCGTCGAGGCGGTGCTGAAGCAGGTCCATGCCTGGGGCGCCTGGTTCCTCATCGGCCTCCTGCTGCTGCATGTCGGCGCGGCCCTGCGACACCACCTCGTGCTGCGCGACGACACCCTCCGGCGGATGCTGCCCCGCGCCCCGTTCAAGTCCGGATCTCGCCCATGATCGCCGTCCGCTTCGCCCTCGCCGTCGCCCTCCTGGCCGTACCCGCCTGCGCCGAGGCCGCCGCCTGGACCGTCGATCCCGCCCGAAGCCGGATCGGCTTCTCGGGGGTCCAGGTCGGCGCGCCCTTCCAGGGCCGCTTCAAGCGCTTTTCCGCGCAGATCGACTTCGACCCCGCCGCGCCGGAAGCCGGGCGCGCCGTGGTCGACATCGATCTGGCGAGCGCCGAGACCGGCGACGCCCAGCGCGACGGCTCGCTACCCCAGGCCGAGTGGTTCGACACCAAGGCGACGCCGCAGGCCCGCTTCGAGGCGACGCGGTTCGTCGCCAAGGGCAACGATGCCTACGAGGCGGTCGGCAGCCTGACGATCCGCGGCATCCGCCGCGACGCGGTCCTGCCCTTCCGCCTGACCCGCGAAGGGTCGACGGCCCGGGCGGTGGGCCACCTCGACCTCGTGCGCACGCAGTTCGGCGTCGGACAGGGGCCCTGAGCCTCGGGCCAGTGGGTCGCCCTGGAGGTCGGCGTCGATATCGACCTCACCGCGACGGAGGCCGCATCCAAGCCCTGACCGGGGCCAGCCAGCAAACACGCCGCCGGCCGGCTCACCGGAGCGCACGCCGGATCGTATGTCTCCGATCGCGCGCCGACGGGAGGACGCACCGAAAGTAAAACCTGCGCTTGCGGGGCGCCTCGAGACTTCTGTCTCCCACCGGATTTCTTGTTTCTGACTTGTAACGCATGCGCAAAAGCCCTGGGCTGTGCGCACAAAGCGGGAGCCCTGCCGTGGCGGCCGGGTTATTCCTCTGTTCCGGTCCCTGCCGAGGCTTCGGCCCCGGCGCGCCCGGCACGGTCGCGTCCACGCGGGCGCCGGCCGCAAGAAGCCAGAGGGAGAGATCCATGCCCGTGCCGACGATCGACCGCCGTGCCCTGCTCGGCTCGGCGAGTCTCGCCCTGGTGGGAACCGGCAGCGCCATCCAGCCGGCGCAGGCAGCGCCCGAGCCGAAGGGCGAGGCCAGGGCGGAACCGAAGGCGGTGCCGCCGGAGGTCACCCGGATCCTCGCCCGCTACATCGTCGGCGCACGCTACGCGGACCTACCCGAGGCCGTCCGCCGCGAGGGCACCCGTACCGTGCTGAACTGGGTCGGCGTCGCCATCGGCGGATCGCATCACGAGACCCTGGACGTTGCGGTCTCGGCCCTGAAGCCGTTCTCCGGGCCGCCGCAGGCCGGCCCGGAGAACGGCTTC